>NZ_JBQFPG010000018.1:0-95141 GCF_056534355.1 Ruegeria sp. D7 | reverse complement strand
AAAAACCTCAGATGCCCCCAGTCTCTCCCGAGCGTCTCCGCAGCTTCCACCGCGTCCCAGCACCTCAGCAGCGCCGGTGAAGGGCGTTCTAAGTATATCGCCCAGAAGCCGCAAGTGGAAAAATCAAAAAAACGCAAAAAAACGCAAAAACAGAATTTTATCAAACTAAAACAAAAGGTTACAAATATAATCCAGCCATTCAACCCGGAAGTCGCGGACACAGACCATCGCAAATCAGCGCCATGGATATGTTATTCACACTGTTACCCACAGACTCGCCTGCGAGTCAGGCTGAATCGGCTTGCCTAAACCGGATCAGGAATGATGTGACCGGCAGGCGCAAGGCCAGAAGACCCAGGATAATCGCCAGGTAGACCAATGGCTCGATCTGAAACCCCTTCGCCAGCATCACATAATGAAGCGCGCCCAGAATTGCTGCTGGGTAGACCAGACGATGCAATTTGCGCCAACGAGGCCCCAAACGGCGAACCGCCCAGTTGTTGGACGTGATTGCAAGCGGCAGTAACAATACAAAGGCAGCCATGCCCACCGTGATATAGGGCCGCTTGATAATGTCCGCCCAGACTTGGCTGGGAATCTGAACATCCAGAACCAGCCAGATCAACAGGTGCAATGCGACATAGGAAAATGTCAGTACACCTAACGCGCGGCGGAATTTCATCAGATTTAGGCCAGCGAAGCGACGCAAGGGCGAAATCGCGAGACCCAAAATCAGAAGCTGCAGCGCCAGTTCGCCAAACTCGTGCTCGAGCGCCTCGATCGGCTCGACCCCGAGACCACCGGTCATGCCCTGATAAAACAACCAGGGCGCAGGTAGCGCGCCCAGCAAATAAACGGCCCAATTGGGAAGCCGTCGCAAGAGGTCGTTGAGCCGTCGCATCATCTCAGTAGTTCTTCGCCAGATCCATGCCTTCGTAAAGGCTGGCGACCTCATCTTCATATCCGTTGAACATCAGCGTCGGGATTCGCTTGGCAAACAGACCTCCGCCGATTTGACGTTCCGAAGCCTGCGACCAGCGGGGGTGATCCACATTGGGGTTCACATTGCTGTAGAACCCATATTCCCTAGGACCTGCCATGTTCCAACTTGTCGGAGGCTGGGTATCCGTAAGGGTAATCCGCACGATCGATTTGATCGATTTGAAGCCATATTTCCACGGTACCACCAATCGCAAAGGCGCGCCGTTCTGGTTCGGGATGTCCCTGCCGTAGATCCCAGTAGCCATAATGGTCAGCGGATGCATCGCCTCATCCAAACGCAGCCCTTCGCGATATGGCCAGTCTAGTACCGGATACGCGACACCCGGCATCTCATCGGGACGATAGGCGGTCTCAAACGCCACGTATTTCGCGCCGTCCTGAACACCAGCCATGCCGAGTAGATCTGCCAGTTCAAACCCGTTCCAAGGTATCACCATCGACCAGGCCTCAACACAGCGGAACCGATAGATTCGCTCCTCAACAGTCATTTCAGACATGATGTCTTTGAAATCATATTCACCAGGGCGGTCGACCAGACCGTCGATGGTTACACTCCAGGGCTCGGTTACCAGTGTGTGTGCATATTTCGCCGGATCATCCTTGCGAGTCCCGAACTCATAATAATTGTTGTAGGAAGTAATCTCTTCCCATGTATTCGGTTCAAGCGCCTCGGCCGCCGCTGGCCGCGCCAGACCCGCCAGCCCGACACCCGCCAAACCGGCCATGACCTGTCGCCGGTTCAGAAACGCCGCCCTTGGGGTGACGTCCGCATGCGTCAGTTTGTTGGTCCAGCGATGCGCCATTTGGTTCTCCGTTATCAATTAACCTCGAAACTGAGGTAAGGTCTGATAGCACAGAGCCAAGGAAACAGGCGTCACGATTGAGCGAACAGATTGTAACGAAAATTAGGTACGCTTGGGCGCGAGGATAACGGTCACCCGATGTTCAAGCCGACAACACGGTTTATTTCGCACCCAAGATTGACCGCCTGATAGGTCGGAAAGGGCAGCCGGGCCGAAGTTTCGATATCGCGCCGAACCCAGTCCTGCTCCTCTAATTGCTTGAGCGAGGATGACAATGCGCGATCAGTGATCACCTGAAGATCCGACCTGAGCCTTGAAAAGCGCCGCGGTTGGCGGGTCAGCGCCAGAATAGGAACCGTCCAGCTGCGGCGCAGTAGCTTCAATTCAGTATCATCCGGCACCAAGGCCATGATTTCTGCCGCTACAGCCGCCGCCTGAACCCCGGCTTTGGTCAAACGGAATTCAGGTCGCAAAGGGTGCCCGTGGCCCGGGTTCCGTTCAAGCAAGCCAAGGCTAGCCAGATGCTCCAGACTTGCCGCAAACGCCGTCCGGCTTGCCCCCGTCGCGGCGAGCAACGGGGCCTGCCTGCCCGGAACCCCTTGGTGCAGCTGCGCAAGAATGTTCAGTGACCAGGCCCGGGAGGTAAGCTTGACAAGCAGTTTTATGTCCATAAAATATAGTTACTTTATTTTAGGACAAAAGGAAAGTTCCATGCCCCTCGTTTCCTTAGAAAACACCATCACTCTTGCCATTTCGGTCAAAGATCGCCACGCCAGTGCGCGCTGGTATAATGACAAGCTCGGGTTTGAGTTGATCCATCATATTGATGAGGCGGGTTGGAGCGAGATGCTCACCAAAACCGAAGGCGTGACCCTTGGTTTGGGCGAGCAGGCAGAACCCGCGCCCGGAAACACCGTTCCGGTCTTTGGTGTTGCTGATATCGCAAGCGCACGCGGTGCTCTGGAAGGGTCCGGCGTTCGGTTTGACGGCGAAACCGAGACGATCGAGGGGATGGTCAGCACCGCCACATTTTACGACCCGGACGGCAATGCAATGATGCTGGCGCAGGATCTGACCGGGCAGGTCTGAACGCTCTTAGTCGCAATACAAGCCACCAAAAAAAGACCCGCCTGGATGGCGGGTCTCTTCATTACCTGAGACTTAATGCACGACTGCATCATCCGGGCGCGGACGCTCGGACGTTCCCAGCCGGTCGCCGATGATCAAACCATCGGTTCCGGCGGTCACCGGAACGGTCTCACCATCCTTTATCTCACCGGCCAGCAGTGCTTCGGCCAACGGGTTCTGCAGGGCGCGTTGGATCACGCGTTTCAATGGGCGGGCACCGAAGACCGGATCATAGCCTTCATTGGCCAGCCATTCCTTCGCGCCATCGTCCAGTGCCAGCTCGATCTTGCGGGCAGCCAGACGTTTCTGCAGACGTGCCATCTGGATATCGACGATGCCATCCATATCGGCCCGCTTGAGCCGGTCAAAGATGATGGTCTCATCCAGACGGTTCAGGAACTCGGGCCGGAAATGCGCCCGGACCGCATCCATCACGTCGCGCCGCGCCTGCGCGCTGTCCGCTCCTTCAGGCAACTGGCTGAGCGCCTGAGAGCCAAGGTTCGACGTCAGGATGATCAGCGTCTGCTTGAAGTCGACGGTACGACCCTGACCATCGGTCAGGACGCCATCGTCCAGGACCTGCAGCAGCACGTTGAACACATCCGGGTGTGCCTTTTCGACCTCGTCAAACAGCACGACCTGATAGGGTCTGCGCCGCACGGCTTCGGTCAGCACACCACCTTCGTCATAGCCGACATAGCCCGGAGGGGCACCGATCAGACGGGCGACCGCGTGTTTCTCCATGAACTCGGACATGTCGATGCGCACCATCGCGTTGTCGTCGTCGAACAGGAAGTTCGCCACGGCCTTGGTCAGCTCGGTCTTGCCCACGCCGGTCGGGCCGAGGAACAGGAACGAGCCCAATGGGCGGTTCTCGTCATTCAGACCGGCACGCGCACGGCGCACGGCGTTGGCAACAGCAGTGACCGCCGCATCCTGACCGATCACGCGGGAATGCAGATCGTCTTCCATCCGCAGCAGTTTCTCGCGCTCGCCTTCCAGCATTTTCGAGGTCGGGATACCGGTCCAGCGTTCGACCACCGACGCAATCTGTTCTGGGCGCACCGTTTCCTCGGCCATCATGGCGTTGCTTTCGGCGTTTTCGGCCTCGGTCAGCTTTTTCTCAAGCTCGGGGATGACGCCATAGGACAGCTCACCCGCTTTAGCGAGGTTGCCTTCGCGCTTGGCGATCTCCAGATCAGCGCGCGCCTTGTCGAGCTGTTCTTTCAGATCGCGCGCTCCGGCAAGCTTGTCACGTTCGGCCTGCCACTGGGCGGTCATCTCGGCGGATTTCTCCTGCAGATCGGCAAGGTCCTTTTGCAAGGTTTCTAGACGATCTTTTGATGCCGCATCATCCTCAAGCTTCAGCGCCTCTTCCTCGATCTGCATCTGCAGGATCTGACGATCCAGTTGATCAAGTTCCTCGGGCTTGGAATCCACCTCCATCCGCAAACGCGAAGCCGCTTCATCGACAAGGTCGATGGCTTTGTCAGGCAGGAAGCGGTCGGTGATGTAGCGATGCGACAGGGTCGCCGCCGACACGAGCGCCGAGTCGGAAATACGCACGCCATGGTGCAGCTCGTACTTTTCCTTGATGCCGCGCAGGATGCTGATCGTATCCTCGACCGTCGGCTCGGCGACCATCACCGGCTGGAACCGGCGGGCGAGGGCTGCGTCCTTTTCGACGTATTTGCGGTACTCATCCAGCGTTGTCGCGCCGATACAATGCAGCTCACCCCGGGCAAGCGCAGGTTTGATCAGGTTGGCGGCATCCATCGCACCGTCGGATTTACCTGCACCTACCAGCGTGTGCATCTCGTCGATGAACAGTATGATCTCACCGGCGGCTTCGGTCACTTCAGTCAGAACAGCCTTCAGTCGTTCTTCGAACTCACCGCGATATTTAGCACCGGCGATCAGCGCACCCATGTCGAGCGCGAGAAGCTTCTTGTCCTTCAATGATTCCGGCACATCACCATTGACGATGCGCAGGGCCATGCCCTCGGCAATCGCGGTCTTACCCACGCCGGGTTCACCAATCAGTACCGGATTGTTCTTGGTGCGGCGCGACAAAACCTGCATCGAACGGCGGATTTCCTCATCCCGCCCGATGATCGGGTCGATCTTGCCTTCGGCTGCAGCCTCGGTCAGGTCGCGCGCATATTTCTTAAGCGCGTCGTAGCCTTCTTCCGCCGATGCGGTGTCAGCAGTGCGGCCCTTGCGGATATCGTTGATCGCTTCGTTCAGTTTCTGGGCCGATACAGCACCGGCCTCCAAAGCCTCTTTGGCTTTGGATTTCACCATACACAGCGCCATCAGAACGCGTTCGACCGGCACAAAGCTGTCGCCCGCCTTGGTGGCGAGCTTCTCTGCCTCGTCCAAAACCTTGGCGGTCTGGCCGTCCATATAGATCTGGCTCGCGTCGCCGCTGACCTTCGGGATTTTGCCCATGGCCGCGTCCAACGCCTCAACCACGCGGTTCGGTGCGCCGCCAGCGCGTGTGATCAGGTTGCTGGCCAGCCCTTGATCGTCGTCCATCAATGCTTTGAGTATGTGTGTGGGCTCCAGCCTTTGGTGCCCCTCGCGCAGCGCAATGGTCTGCGCGGCTTGCACGAAACCCCGTGCCCGCTCGGTGAACTTGTTCAAGTCCATAGCATTCTCCTTTTCTTAAGCGCCCCGTATTGATGCGCCCGCTTGGCGGCACGCGTCGGTCTGGGCCTCACATTCAATTTGGGAAATGTCTTTTCCCATTCAAGGGGCTAGAGCATATAAATCGGCGTCATCCGCGCGGAATCGAGTAGACGGAATAACCGCCAGTTTCTCCCATCAATTCAGCGTTATACATTTCGACCAAAGACTGCTCGGCACTGCTGCCTGTGGGGCATGAAACCAGATCAGCCGTATGATCGAGGAAGTTGCCGGTATAGGCTGTTTCCCCGGTCAATTGACACCAGTCGTCTTCCGATCGGTACCCACGCACTAACAGAAGATTGTCATTGGTTGGAGCCGGCGCGACACCGGTTTCGGGCGGATCGCTTTGAGGCGCGTCTTCGCATGCGGCCAACATCAGTGCCGCGCCAAGTACAATTACCTTTTTCATCATTTCTATCCCTGTTCTGAACGTCGGCACTTTAGCACATTGCGCAAAATAGTGAGTGAACTGCGTCACCTCGGGCTTCACACATGGACAGATCGCCCTGAACCCGTTAGGACGCAAACGTTTGCCAAAAAGGAGCGCCCCATGTCCGATGACCGCCTTATCGTAGCCCTCGACGTCCCAAACGCCCTGCAGGGTCTAGCCATGGCCGAGCGGCTGGGCGACTCGGTTTCGTTCTATAAGATCGGGCTGGGTATGTTGACCAGCGGCGGTCTGGCATTGGCCAACGAGTTGAAACAGGATCACGGAAAGCGCATTTTCTTGGACATGAAGCTGTTCGATATCGGCAACACTGTAGAAAATGCAGTGCGTGGGTTGGCTCAGTTCGATCTGGACTTCTTGACGGTGCATGGTGATCCGCATGTCGTACGCGCCGCTAAGGAGGGCGCTGCAGGCAAGGACATGAAAATTCTGGCGGTAACAGTCCTGACATCACTGAACAGGGACGATCTGGATGCAAGCCTTCTGAAAGCGGGTGACGTACAGGACCTCGTTGTAGAACGCGCGGCCAAGGCTTTCGAGGCCGGAGCTGATGGCGTCATCGCCAGTCCTCAGGAAGCCGCGCTAATCCGCGCCCTGCCCCAATCCGAAGGTCGTTTGATTGTAACCCCTGGGGTACGCCCTGCTGGTGCAGCTTTGGGCGACCAAAAGCGGGTCGCAACCCCGGCCAGTGCAATCGGCGATGGGGCCGATCATATCGTCGTGGGCCGCCCGATTTATCAGGCGGATGACCCCAAAGCCGCCGCACAAGCAGTTTTGAGCGAGTTAAATTCATTGACTCACCATTAGGCGAAAAGCCAAAAATTGCGGAAGGAACGGTGCTCAAGCAATTGACGTTAGGTCAATTTTTCGCGCCGCCGCGCCAAATCGTCCCTGTGCCCGAAAACACACATGAAAAACATGAGTTTTATGGCGTTCGGCTTGTGGCTATCGAAAAACGCCATTTTCGGCGATTCTACACACAAGACACTCCCCAACGGGCCATCTCTTCCTGAGGCTCGTTACCTCCCCCCGCAGGCGCGGGGGGTTTTCTTTCGAAGTCCCGTTCAAAGCTGCGCCGTTTCCGACAAATAATCCCGAAGGCGATCTGCAAAATTTGGAATGGCCAACGGATTCGACAGATAATCCTGCGGACAAATCAGCCTCCACCCCTGCCCTTCGTCCCCAAAACGGATCAGACCAACATCTTCCGGCGGGCGCAGGGCGACGTAGAACCAGCTTTGACCATATTGCCGTGACCAGACAAGATCGGTTGCGCACAGGCGCAGCCCAACCTCTTCATCTGTTTCACGCAACGCGCATTCGATCGGTGTTTCGCCTGACTTTTTCCCGCCGCCTGGAAAATCGAGATGACCTGGAAACGGGATATCAGATCGATCATCTCTTAGAATGACCAGCAGCTTGCGCCCCAGAAACAACGCTATTTTTGCCCCGGCGAAGTCCATCGGTCCTCTTTTTATCCTTATCCATTCGCGATACTTATTAACCTATCGAATGTCTTGATCAATCCGCCGCTGGCCGGAAAGAAACTACATCATGCCCGCCATCTGTCGCGACTGCCTGAAGGAAATTAAGCAAGGGCCGCGCTGCCCAACTTGCAGCAGCCCGAGGGTCAAATCGCACCCAGAGCTGTTTGACCTGACGATCGCGCATATGGATTGCGATGCTTTTTATGCTTCGGTCGAAAAGCGCGACAATCCCGAACTTGCCGACAAGCCTGTGATCATTGGCGGCGGCAAGCGCGGGGTGGTATCAACTGCATGTTACGTGGCCCGCGTTCGCGGGGTACGTTCAGCCATGCCAATGTTCAAGGCGCTTCAACTATGCCCCGAAGCGGTGGTGATCAAACCGCGTATGTCGCTCTATGCCAGCGTCGCGCGCGAGATACGCACCATGATGGACGAGTTGACACCTGATGTTGAACCACTGTCGCTGGATGAAGCGTTCATGGACCTATCCGGCACCGAGCGGCTGCATGGTGCACCGCCAGCGGTCATGCTTGCGCGTCTGGTCAAGAGGATGAAAGATGAGCTGGGCCTGACGGGATCGATTGGCTTGAGCCATAACAAGTTTCTGGCCAAGGTGGCCTCGGATCTCGACAAGCCTCGGGGTTTTTCAGTGATCGGCCAGGCCGAGACGGCTGATTTCCTGCATGACCGGCCGGTGCGATTAATCTGGGGAATTGGTCCGGCGGCGCAGGAATCTCTGGATCGCGCAGGGATTCGCACATTTGCTGATCTTCTGCGCTGGGATCAGGAGGCGCTGACAGCGCGGTTCGGGTCGATGGGCTACCGTCTGTGGCATCTGGCGCGCGGGCAGGACAAACGGCGCGTATCGGCCCATGAGCCGATGAAGTCGATCAGCAATGAGACCACTTTTTTCGAGGATACCGCCAGTCTTGAAATTCTGGACGGGCATCTGTGGCGTATGTCTGAAAAGGTAGCCGACCGGGCCAAAGCCAAGGGATTGGCTGGGCGAGTGGTGACGCTGAAGCTGAAACAGGCCAACCACAAGATCATCACCCGGCGGATATCGCTACGCGATGCGACTCAGATAGCGGATCGGATTTATCGCACCGCTCGTGGGCTATTTGATCAGGTTGGCGATCAGGGTCCCTATCGCCTTTTGGGATGCGGCCTGTCTGACCTGTGCTCAGAGGATCAGGCCGATATCTCGGGCGACCTTCTGGATCCCGGTGCAGAACGCCGATCACAGGCCGAACGTGCGACGGACGAAATCCGGCGCCGTTTCGGCAGTGATGCAATCGTAAAAGGTCGTGCGCTGCGCTAGGTCTATTCGGCGGCAAGTGACATTGGATCGGACCCGATACTGGTGATCTGCGCGGTGACCTGCCGCAACACATCACGCAACGCCTCAAAGTTGCCGTTCGGCTGGATCGTTTCCTCGTTCATATAAAGTGAACGATCGATCTCGATTTGAACCGCATGCTGATGGCGGGCAGGTCGACCATAGGTCTGGGTGACGTAGGCCCCTGCAAAAGGCGTGTTGCGCGCCACATTCAGACCCGCGTCGGAAAAAGCGGCCTCGATCTGATCAACGATCACACCGGAAGCGGCCGCACCGAACCGATCGCCCAAAACGATTTCCGGTCGGGCCCGGCGCGAGCCGCCGGCCAGCGCCACCGCCTCGTGCGGCATCGAGTGGCAATCGATCAGAATGGCCTGCCCAAACATCTGATGCGATTCCGCCAGCAGAGATTTCAGACGAGTATGGTATGGACGCCAATAGGTATCGATCCGCAGGCGCGCCTCATCCATAGTCAGCTTGCCGCTGTAGATCGCCCTGCCGTTGGCGACCACGCGGGGAATCACCCCGAGGCCCGAAGTAACCCGCGGATTATGTCCGTGACGACGCGCACCCTGTATCAATGCGGGATCCAATTCATCAGAATTGCGATTCAGGTCCAGATAGGCGCGCGGCATGGCCGCGGCGAGCAGCGGTGCACCGAATTCAGCGACTGAGGAAAAAAGCTGATCGACATACGCATCCTCAGAGGACCGAATCATATTGCGGTTCAAAACAGACCGCTTCAACAAAGACTCGGGATAGGTCCGACCGCTATGGGGCGAGGCAAATACCACGCAGGACGTACGCGTTGCGGGCATATCCAGAATATAGGCTGCATTGGTGGCGGCGTCGGGCATGGGCTCTCCGTTGTTCGCACTCAACATAGACCGTAAAATAGTTCTGCCAAACCCCTTGATCCCCCCAACGACTCCTTTTATAGACCCCGCTACCGGCGCGGGGTTCCGCGCCCCATTTCGTTATGGGGCAGGTCACGCAACGGTTTCATGGGCGGTTAGCTCAGCGGTAGAGCACTTCGTTGACATCGAAGGGGTCACAAGTTCGATCCTTGTACCGCCCACCATGAATTCATTGCTCTGGTCTTTCCGGGGCACCCGATTAACCCAGGCGCTGGCCACGTCTTTGATGAAGGCGCCGCAGATTGGAGACAGACCCATGAAGGTCAAGAACTCGCTCCGCTCGCTCAAAAACCGGCACCGTGATTGCCGGGTTGTGCGTCGCAAAGGCCGCGTCTACGTGATCAACAAGACGCAGCGCAAGTTCAAAGCTCGCCAGGGCTAAGAACTGCACGAACTTAATTCAAAAACCGCGCTTTCGAGCGCGGTTTTTTTATGCCCTGCTTCTAACGCCCTTTCATGTCGGCGGAAGTGCCGGAAATCGCTCCGAAAGTCCGGTTCTGAGATTTAGTATTGTTATGAGACGGTCTCGTGCTACGCTTTCCCTGTTTTTTATGACGGGAGGTCGGGTTGGCCAACGATGATCTGGATACGCTATTAGGAACAACCCTGACCGAGATGGTGGCCGATATAGGCCGAAGCGTGGCCCAGGCCGCCGAACAGCTTAGCCTCGATCAGTTGAACGCGCTGAAGAACTATCCTCAGGAACTGCGCGAGATGGGCATTCCGCCAGTCTTTTACCACATGCAGGATGTCGATGTAGAATTGAAGGTCGTCATGGAGATGACCAGTACCACAGAAGAAGGCAAACGCGGGATCATTGGCGCGTTTCTGTGTGGGCCAAAACTGACGCAGACAGATACGCTCGATGCCAGCAGCGCGTCGACCATGCGGATGCGGTTCGCGCCGGGACCGGTGGATGAAGGTGGTTCTGGTGGAGGGGTCGATGGCGACTAAAAAGGACAAGACCCCCAAAAAACAGCCTATAGATGTGCGCGTCACCGAACTGCCCGAGGCCTTCACCACACTGCTTCAGTCATTGGAAAACCGCCTGACCGCGTTGGAGGCGCGCGAGGTCGTGTTGCTGGAGACGATCCAGGACCTGCAAGACCAGATCGACGATCTGGAAGAAGGAGGCAGTGGCATGCTGATGGGTTCGGGTTCTCCGGTGGTGAACCCAATGGCCGGAGGCCAGGGCGGAATGGAGGCTGAAGACAAAGATACGCAGATCGTGGATGCGCAGGTTTTTTCGCAGGCCCTGGGCGAACAGATCCTTGCAGGATCCGACGGCAGCGACGATTTCACCATCGACAATGTCCAGGTCGAAGCCTTTGTTGGGCTTGGTCGGGATGGCGACAAAGCCCAGTTCGCTACAAACGCGAAGAAACAGGCGGTCAGCCAGAACGCAGCGAAGGTCTCGTTCTCGGTCAAAAGACGGTCCGCAACGAAGATTATTGATAGAGACTGAATTCACAAAGGAGATTGGAAATGAGTATCGGGCAGGAACTGCTAAACGTCCCTTTCGCGGAAATGGTTCAGAAACTGGCGATTTCCGTGGCAGAGTCGCAAACTGAATTGGATAGACATTCGACTGATATCGCCAAATACATGGCGGATCAGAAGATCCAGCTTCCCGACCTATCCAACCCCGATGGTCCCCCAAAGGAATTCAGCCTCGTGTCGATGGGTTTCCTGCCCGCGTTCTATGCGGTGCAAGAGGCCGAGATCGAGGTAAAGATGGCGATCTCGATGACCAAACAGACCGAGAAATCAGGCAGCGCATCGGTCAAAGGTGGCTGGGGACCCGTGGCGGCGCAGGTCAACGCAAGTTATTCCTCGCGCTATGCCTATAATCAGGAAGGCGCAAGTAGGCTGTCAATCAAGCTGGCCCCAGCTGATCCGCCGGTCATGCTGCAGAAATACATGGAAGCGGTAACACAGGCGATGCTGACCAAAGAACCGGTGCTCAGCGACGATCCGGACCCCGAGCCGGCACCGTCACCCGTCCCACCGCAACCCGAAAGAAAACAAAGTAGGCGGCGTCAATCCTGAAGGGGCCGTCCGGCAAGGTAAGTTCAGCGACGTTTTGACCAACTAATTTTGTCGGATTTCCTTGCATCCCACCGAGAATCGTTTAATTGACCAAATCAGTCGGGTTAATCCCCGTCACGATTTTCAATGTTGGGACAAATGATGCTGAAATCCTCTACCTGCTTTGCCGCCACCCTGACGGCCCTGATCGCCACCTCTGCCGCAGCCGAGGGCGAGCTGAACCTGTATTCCTCGCGCCACTACGACACCGACGAACGCCTGTATTCCGACTTCGAAGAGGCCACCGGCATCACCATCAACCGCATCGAAGGCAAGGCCGACGAACTGATCGCGCGGATGGAAGCCGAAGGCGCAAACTCGCCCGCTGATATCTTGCTGACGGTCGACACTTCGCGTCTGGCGCGCGCCAAAAACGCAGGCATCCTGCAACCAGTCGAAAGTACGGTATTGGAGGAGCGTATCCCTTCGAACCTACAGGACGAAGACAATCAGTGGTACGGCTTTTCGCAGCGCGCGCGGATCATCTTCTTTGACAAAGCTGATGTCGCTAACCCGCCTGCAACTTATCTGGATCTGGCAAAGCCTGAGTATCAGGGGCTGGTTTGCATTCGCTCGTCCAGCAATACCTATAATCAGACGCTTTTGGCATCGATCATCACCAATCACGGTGTGGAAGAAGCCAGGAAATGGGCCGAAGGTATCGTTGCCAATATGGCACGCAAACCTCAGGGCGGTGACACCGACCAACTGCGCGGCATCGTATCGGGTGAGTGCGAGATTGCAGTTTCGAACTCATACTATTTCGCCCGCGCCATACGCAAAGACGTCAAAGACCTGAGCGCGGATATCGAGATGATCGGCGTGCAGTTCCCGGCACAGGACGCCGAAGGCGCGCATATGAACCTTTCGGGTGCGGGCGTCGCAGCTAACGCGCCGAACAAAGAGAACGCGATTAAGTTCCTAGAGTATCTCGCAAGCGATCAGGCACAGGTCTACTTCTCGAACGGAAACGATGAATTCCCCGCTGTCGAAGGCGTTGCGCTGGCTGAGAACGTGGCCGCTTTGGGGGAATTCAAAGCGGATAAGGTGAACCTATCAGAAGTCGCCAAAAACATCCCCGAGGCACAGAAGATCTTTAACGAAGTTGGCTGGAAGTAATCCAGTCCGATACCCGAGCAGCAAAAGGGCGCAGATTTCTGCGCCCTTTTTCTATTGTGTTTGAAGTAAAGCAAGGCAATAATCCCATATTCGTAACTGATTCCCATATGTGAGCCATGCTCGACACACTATCAAACCGCCTCGCTAAGCGTCTGAACGAGCTGCGCCAGGGTCATGGCTGGTCGCTTGAGCAGCTGGCAGACCAAAGTGGGGTCAGCCGGGCGACACTGTCGCGAATGGAAAACGGTGATGTCAGCCCTACCGCTGAAACGCTTGGCCGTTTATGCGCAGCATACGGCCTGCCCATGTCACGCCTGCTGATGATGGTCGAAGACAGTTTCGATCCCAAAGTACCTTTCGAGAAGCAGCCTGAATGGCATGACCCCGAAAGCGGGTTTACCCGCCGTTCGGTTTCACCACCGGCGACTGGCCTCAGTGGGGAAGTAATGGAAGGTCATTTGCCCCCAGGTACTGTCATCACCTACGATACTCCGCCCAAGCCGGGACAGGAGCACCACCTGATCCTACTTGATGGAGGGCTAACGTTGACAGTGGACGGGATTGCCCATGCGCTCAGCGGCGGCGACTGCCTTCGCTATCACCTGTCGGGGCCAACGCAGTTCGAAACCGGACCCAAACGCGGTGCGCGCTATCTGTTGGTGCTGATATGATTACGCGATTGCCACAGGAATATTTCGACGAAGCGCTTGAGGATCTGACCGATATCCTGCACCGCTGTGTCCATACCGGTGCCAGTATCGGGTTCATCCTTCCTTTTTCGCGAGACGATGCCCGCGCCTATTGGCGGGACAGGGTGCAGCCCGAACTCCGCGCGGAGACACTCGATCTCTTTGTCGCATATGGTGACGGACGCATTCTGGGCACAGTGCAACTGATCCCCGCCGCAATGCCAAACCAGCCGCATCGCGCGGATGTGGCAAAACTGCTGGTTCATCCGCAGGCTCGCCGTCGTGGTTTGGGTCGGTCGCTGATGGAGGCACTGCATGAACGTGCTCAGGAATTGAAACGCACGATGCTGGTGCTGGACACCCGTAGCAGCGATCCTTCACGCTTGCTGTATCAGTCGATGGGTTTTCAGATTGCCGGAGAGATCCCGAACTATTGCCGAAACCCGTTTGAGGATCGGCTGGAGCCGACCACTTACATGTTCAAGGACGTCACCTAGCTGCCCGTCGCGCGTACATTCGCGACAGAGCATTCGGCGATCCCCAAAGGTCCCGACATAGGTCGGCACCAAAGGCCTACAGCCGCGCGCCATCGACAGCAAAGGGCGCTCGTTGACCAAAGAATTTGATACCTCAAGCGCATCGGGATCCATCTAGAATCGAAGGAAATCCAGAGCTTCTCCGGCTGGCAGCTTCTCAGTTTCTGCCGGAATAATTGCCAGACCATCGGCCTGTGCAAGAAGGGCAACGCGCCCGCTGTAAGACTCGGCCATCAGGCGCAATCGCGGTGCGCCATTCGGTGTACATCCGTCGATGCTTACCGGGCGGTACTCACGCCGCCCCGCGCGGCGTTGAATAGGTTCTGCTAAAACCGCCTGCTCGGGGGTGCGTTCGTTCCGATGCAGACCGGCACGGCGTTCCATCATCCGCGCACCAATGATCTGCCACGTAACAAAGGCCGAAACCGGATTTCCTGGCAGGCCCACATAAAGCGCATCACCCCGACAACCGAACATGATCGGTTTGCCGGGTTTCATCGCCACTTTCATCACCTCGGTTTCGCCACCGATTTCACTGAACAGGCGCGGCATGTGGTCTTCGTCCCCGACCGAAACACCGCCCGTGGTGATGATCAGGTCCGAGCTATTACAGGCATCCCTCAAGACCTGCTTCAGCAGCACCGGATCATCTTCGACCGGGCCTCGGTCGGCTAGTTCGATCCAGGGTTTATCCAGCAAAGCCAAAAGCATGTACCGGTTCGAGTTGTAGATCTGTCCGGGGCCAAGCGCTTCACCCGGCTGGCGCAGCTCGCTACCGGTCGAGAAGATCGTGACCTTGAGCTTGCGAAAAACCTTCACCTCGCCACAACCAGCCGAGGCCAACGCGGCGGCCTCACGCGCGGAAATTTCACACCCGCGCCGCAGGATCGGGGCACCAGCTTTCAAATCCTCGCCCGCGCGACGGATATGCTGACCGGATTTTGGACGGCGGTTGAACCGGATGCGATCGGACTGAAACTCACAGTCTTCCTGCATTAATACCGCATCGAACTCAGACGGCACCGGCGCTCCTGTGAATATACGCAAGGCACTGCCATCCGGCGCATCGTGTGCGCCGCTATCGCCGGCGGCTATGCGACCGCCAACTAGCAGTTCGAACACAGGCCCCTCGCCCAGATCGGCGCTGCGAACGGCATAGCCGTCCATGGCCGAATTATCGAAGGCGGGCATGTCTACATTGCTAGCGCAATCCTCGGCCAATATCCGGCCAATGGCCTGCACCAGCGGCAGTGTTTCGATATCCGTGATGGGGTTGGCCACGGACAAACCGCGCCTTAGGGCGTCATCTACGGTCAGGTACATATGAGCATGGTGGTCGCAGGCACATCCATCAGCCATTTTGGGCCTCCATATACGCAAAGAGCTCTTCGAAACCGACCCGCTCGGCCTCTCCAAGTTTAGGTAGATAGGCCTTGGCTTCTTCGAGATTCGAGCTTGGATCACCAACTACCAGCAGCATGACCATTCCGTGACGCCCATGAACGCGGCAACGGATGCCGTAGACTCCCTCTTTCTCGAAAGTCAGATCCAGTTCGGGTTTGCCCCGAATCTCGAAGACGCGCGCGCCCACGGGTATCATTCGAGGAATGGCAGTGACCGTGTGCCGCCCGGTCGAGCCTTTGAAACGCACAGTCGCCCCAGCGGGAACCTGCAGGAATTTGGGTTCGAACCGAAATGCATGCGCCGGAGTGTCGGCGTTCAGGTCGATGACCTGATGAACTACGGCAACCTCGGGGATCTCCTCGGCCAGTGCGACACTACCAAAAGCCATTGCCCCCGTTAGAATCGCCGCGCCTAGTTTCAGCGAAATCGCCATCTATCCCTCCGGTTTCAGACCGCCCGGTAGGGGTCTCCCAACAGGTCGGCCAAAGCGCTGATCAACACCGGCCACTGGGCGCGGCGGTTCTCGTCGCGCAATCCGGCCAACAATTCGCGCCCAATGGACACCAAGGCAGGGGTGCTGTCATTGACATAGGTCACGATCCGTTGCTCAGGATTGGCCAGAAGGAAGGGTACGATGGCCGCACCAGCCTGATCCGGGGCCGTTTCAGACAAAAGCCGCATCGCCGCCTGCCGTACCGGGGCCGAGACATCGTCCAGCAAGCTGCGCGCCACATCGGCCGTCCCGTCCCAGCGGGTCAAAATCTGCATGGCGTAGATACGAAAGGCAGTATCTCCGGTTTTCAGCATAGCCCGCAATTTGCCCCGCAGCGCATCCTGCGGTGGCAGGTCAGCCTGTTGCAGCAGGTTCAGCGCCTGCAGGGACAGATTGGCATCGGTATGCGAAAGCCCCTGTGTGATCAGCTCGATCAAATGCGACTGGTTCAGTTCGGACCCGTTGCGCGCGACCGACAAGCCCAGTGCCGCCAGCGCCTGCGCAGCGATCTCGGTCTCGGGGTCCTGCGCGATCTGCGCCAGCATGATCTGCATACCTGTGACGTCGCCCAGCAGGCGGATGGCCGAAATGCGGGTCTCACGCTCCAAGGCTTCGGCATTGTCATCCAACGCCACGCGGCGGCGTTTGGGATGGCGGGTGGCCTTGACCAACAATGCCTGCTCGCGTGGCGTCAGGGGGTGCAGGTCATCATCCTCGGCCTCTTTCTTCATCTCTGCCGCGATAGCGTCATGGCCAAGGATCGCGCCGAGGCTGGAGGTAGGGCCGTTTTCACCACCGTCGGATACATCCAGCCCTGCCTCTTCCAGCGCGGCGATGTCGGTTTGCGGGGCCTCTTCCTCGTGCGCGTCTTCGACCACGCTCATCGGGGCGAGCGCGAAGGACAGCAGCAATTCGCGGCCCTGCTGCTGGTTCACATGCGGGCGGTCGGTGTCAGTAACAATCATCGCCAGCGAGGCCACGGCCTTCAGCCGCACCGACCGGAAGGGCGCGCGGCAGGCGCGTTGCAGCCATTCTGCCGCCTCGCGCAGGGGCGAGGTCGCCAGCGCGTCGACGATGGCCCATTGGATACGCTCGGCCTTGAGGTCGTCCGCCTCGACCGAGAACAGCGCGTTCAGCCGATCTGCCACCAGTTGCGGGGCCAACGCCGCCAGCAGGCCCAGCGCCTGCGCCGAGACCTCAGGCTGTTGTCCGGTTGCGAGGAAATCCAGCACCTGCCAGCGCAGGTCGTCTTGATCAACGATAGGCTGGCTGTGGTCCAGCCGGTCGATCAGCGCCAGTTGCACCTTGGCGCCGGGGTCGCGCATCATGCGGTCCAGCAGTTCGGGTTCGGAAAGGCCGGACTGGTTCAGCGCTGCGTTGCGGATATCCTCGACCGCATCTGTCAGGGCCTGTTCGACCAGCGCCGGGTCGTTCGGCATCAGCGCCTCATATGCGATCAGACGCACGGCCCCGTCCTTGTCGGTGGTGGCTTTGCGCAAGATGGCTTCGGCCTCGGGTCCTCCGATGGGGGCCAGCGTGCGCAGAGCGCGGTGACGCAGACGGCGGTTCGAAGATTCGGCGAACACACCCAAGGTCGGCACGGACGGCGTACCGATCTGGCCCAGCGCTTCGCAGGCCACATCCCCCAGTTCCTGCCCGTCTTCGTCCATCAGGGCCATGACAATGGGTTCAATCGCAGCCGCATCGCCCATGCGACCTAACGCTTTGATCGCCGCGATCTGAGTATCCAGCCAGTCGTCCCATTCATCCTTATGCAGCTCGTCCTCGTCCCACGTGATATCCTCGCCGCGTCCAGTGACGAGGGTGCGCAGGTACGGCATGGCGTCCTTGGCGTTCAGCTGTGCTAAGGCGGTGACGCAGGCCAGTTTCACCTCACCGCAGGGATCGTGGATCAGGTTTTCCAGCAGTTGCGGCGCGGCCTCCGTTACGCCCAGCGCGCCCAGCGCTTGGGCTGCGTCTTGACGGACGTCTTCGTCATCATCCAGCAACGCCTCGACTAAGGCCGGGCTGTTGCTGGCTCCAATGGCGGTCAGGGCCTGAATGGCGCGCAGGCGGATAACGTCATAATCAGATTTTGCGTAGTCGGAGAACAGGCTGGTGGCCTTGTCACACAGGGCGGTATCGGAATGCATGTTCATATCAAGTCTGCCATGTTTTGCGTTGGGACGGGTTGGGTAAAGTGGAAGACAGGTTTCCCAACCGAAGCCTGCCTTCCAGGTGGTCCCTTCTGCAGTGGGACCGGACCCGAGGGGCGGCATGGCGTCCGCCCCCCGGAAAGCCGTCAGGCGATATCACGCGGCGCAAAGGACATCGTGCGGAACGAGGTCTTGTAGGGGCTCGGCCCCAGCTTGCGGACCTTGGCAACGCCCATCTTGTAGTTGTAGTTGCCGCTGATCCAGTCGACGATCCGGCCCTCAAGCGCGTTGGCGGGCTGCTGCATGTGCAGGAAGTCCATATAAACGACGCTTTTCTTTATGGCGGGCGTAACCATGGCCACGGCGGTGATCGCCGCTTTGGTCAGTTCGATATGCCCGTTCTCCATCAGTTTCGAGAACTGGAAGTCGTCGCCTTCCACACCGAGCAGCGTGTGCTTGTTACCCGGAACGCGCTCCGAATAGACCATCACATAGTCGCCGCTTTCGATGCCACGTTCAGCCGCATCGTCGGGGTGAATCTCGACCCAGTTTTCCGGCCAGCGCTGCACGATATAGGGGCGGCGGCGGTCGTCGAAACCAGACTGCCAGCGTTCGTTGATCCGACCGGATGTGGCCCACAACTCGCCTTCGTCCTTGTTTGGTTTCAGCCATTCCCAATAATCCGAGAACAGGCCCCACGGCGATTTCTGGATGTTGCACTTGCCGGTCTGGCTGTTGAAGTGCGTCAGCTTCTTGTTGAATACATCCGCACCAGCCGCACCGGTATCAGGCAGCGTGCGGGTTGTGTCATGCAGACGCTTGGTTTCAATCAGCGTGACACCGTCGGCATCCAGCATGACCGGGCATTGCACACCATCGGTGCCGAATTCTCGGACCTTCTGGTGCAGACCCTTGCCCTCTTTCTTTGCCAGACGGTAGACCGCGTGGAAGTCCTTGCGCGACCCGCGCGTAAAGCGCACGGCCTCTTCGGCAACCTCGTTCGAGTTCTGCCAGTCGAACCCGTCAAAGCCCATCCGCTGTGCCAGTTGCGCAATGATCCACCAGTCGGGCTTGGCCGCACCGGGCGCATCATAGAACTTCTGATACAGGCGCAGGCGGCGTTCGCCGTTGGCGCGCAGAAAGTCCTCTTCGCCCCAGGTCGCTGCAGGGAACACGATGTCGGCATAGCGGTTGCCGATCGGATCCTGCAGATAGATGTCCTGGTTGATGACCACCATACCGCCGCTGTCGGCGCGGGCCTTCAGCGTGTCGATCATTTCTTGCTTGTCGAAAGACGCAATCTGATGCGGGTTGCGGACGGTCAGTTCCTCGAACTTGTCAGCTAACTGTTGCGAACCACACATCGCCTGAATCCATGTGGTGCCGATCACATGGGCCATACGGGTATGACCTGCAATCAGATACCGGTCCGTATCCATGGCGCGGCGACGGCGACCCGGCAGTTTCTCGGGCGACTTGTTGCGCGGGTATTTCCCGCCCTTCACGCCGCCCCGCTGGTGACCACCGGCCCGGCCAATCACCTGACCCGGACGACCACCACAGCCGCAGATGATGCCCAGAGCCGAGATCGCCTGCGTGTTGCCGGTGTTGTTCGACCAGTAGAACCCTTTCTCGATCATGACCGAGGTCTTGGGCCGGGTGCCATCCGCCTTGGGTTTGGCAAGCCATTCGGCGGCAGTATAGATTTTCTGCACGTCGATCTCGGCCATGGCTGCAGCGGTTTCAGGCGCGAATTCGTCCTGCGACAGCAGCCATTCTTTCCAATCCTCAAAGCCTTTGGTCTGGAACTTGCCCCAGGTCGTGCGCCACTGCCATGGCGTGTTGCGCGTACCCTGACCGAAGCCCGACGAGCTTTCCCATTTGTTGTTGACCCATTTCTTGATCCAGTCGCTGTCTTCCCAGCCATTTTCCACGATGACCCGGGCAATGGCGTTGACGACCAGCAGGTCGGTGCCGGGCAGAACGTCGATATGCAGGCCACCCATCTTTTCAGCATGGGCCACACCGGCAGACCGGCGCGGGATCAAATAGATCTCTTTCTGACCGTTCTGCATCCCCTTCATCATCCACTGAGTATAGAGGATGGTCTTGGTCTCATAGGGGTCGGTACCGCAGACGAGCAGCGTTTCCGCATCGCGCCAGTCCTCATACGACGGGCCGAAATTGTCGAAACCCGCATCCCGGAAACCGGGGGTCGAGGTCACGTCGGACGGCGTGTCGTGGAAGGTGAAATTTGCGGTGTTGATATGGCGCAGCGCGTATTTCGAGATCGCATAGGTGTTCTCGATATATTGATAGCTGAAAGTCTTCACACCATAGGCATTGGTGCCGTGTTTGGCGATGACGTGGTTGCCCACCTCAGCCGCCACATCCAGCGCAAGATCCCACGGAACCGGCATCAGCGTGCCATAGATTCGCATCAGCGGCGTCTTCAGACGGTCACGAGTGGGCGTCTGCGGGTTGTAGCATTTCTGCGCGATACACCCGCCCCGCAAAGAGCTGTCGCCGTCGGTGTTGACGTATTGCGTGTCCTTGTCAGGGATGATCACCACGTGGTGCGGCTGACCTTTGTGCAGAACGATATTGTGCTGGTTCGGCGCGACCCATGCACCCAGCGGCGCAACGGGGAAATCTTCACCAAACGCATTCTCGTCTGCGGTGGGGCCACCGGGTTTGGCCGTCACGGGCCAGCGGTAGACTTTGTAACCACAAGCCACGATGCAGTAGTCGCAGGCGGTCGAGATGACCTCGGCTCTTTTGGGCGGCAGCGGGACGTTGGTTTCGGGTACGTAATACGGGGTTGCCATGATTCCGCTTCCCTTATGCAATGAGGTTGTCGTAACGGCCGTAGATCAGGCCGAACATGCCAACGGCGTAGATATCGTCACCATCCAGTTCCAAAAGGACCTGCGGCAACGATTGGTAGGCCTGCCCCGAAACGAGGATGCCGTGCCGTGTCATGTCATAGGTGGACAGGTGCAACGGGCACGGGCCCAGCACCTTATGTTCAGGCTTGTAGCTGTCATACATCGACCCGCCCTGATGGGTGCAGGTGAGGTTGAAGGCCACAACATCCTTTTGCGGACCAATGCCGCCGCCGCTTTCCACGCCGGTTTTCACAAGGATCGAGTCCGAATAGTCGCCCTCGTCCGGGTAGTAGAACTCGACCGGCACATCCTGTTCCAACTCGGAAAGTTTGCCGATCAGCTTGCGCGGATAGGTCGATACCAAAGCGGGCACCTGTTCCGCCTGGCCATGGCGGGTGGGCATGGTCACCATCACGGCAAAGGTGGTGGCACCCGAGGCGAACAGGAACTGGCGGCGGTTCACTGTGCAGGCCTTTTTGGCGTCGCCCGAACAGCTGCATCCGGTTGCGTTATGATCTTTCATGACGCTTACTCCTCTGCTGCCG
Source organism: Ruegeria sp. D7 (assembly GCF_056534355.1). Classification (NCBI taxonomy): domain Bacteria; kingdom Pseudomonadati; phylum Pseudomonadota; class Alphaproteobacteria; order Rhodobacterales; family Roseobacteraceae; genus Ruegeria; species Ruegeria sp. D7. Next base: position 73,408 of record NZ_JBQFPG010000018.1, on the reverse strand, counting down.
CGGGAAGCGGCTGGTAATCCGGCAGATCAGGTTCTTCGACCAGAATCTCGTCACCGGACAGGGATTTCAGGAAGGCCACCAGATCCGCTTTTTCCTGATCATTCAGGCCAAGGGGTTGGATCAGCGGAGATTTATTGGCCGAGAACTCATTCTCGCCGCCGCCCTGGTTGTAGAACTCGACCACATCCTCAAGCGTCTCCAACATGCCGTTGTGCATGTAGGGTTCGGTATAGAGGGTATAGCGCAGGCTTGGCGTGCGGAACTTCCCCTTGTCGGCCTTTTCCTTGGTACGGAAATAGAAGCCGGGGTCGTCCTTGGTGTGGCGGTACATCTCTTCGGTCGAGCCTTTGGCATAAAGCTCATACCGGAAGGTGACTTGCGCCAGACCATCGTCCTGCCAACCGTCATAGGCGGGCACACCGGTGTTGTAGTATTTTTCATCCGACAGCAACGCACCGTTATGGCATTCGGAACACTGCGCCTTGCCGGTGAACAATTCCAGCCCGCGTTTCTGCTCGTCGGTCAGCGCCGCGTCATCCCCACGCAGATAATTGTCGAAGGGCGTGTCGGTCTGAACTATGGTCCGTTCAAACGCGGCGATGGCCCGCCATGCATTGCTGATACGCGGCCACTGATCGCCGAAGACATCGTTGAAGCGTTCGACATATTCGGGGACGAAGGCCAGGCGCGCCTCCATCATGTCGGCCTCACCGTTGCCGGCGACCGCACCGCCTGCGGCGGATTTGGCCTGGTTCTCAAGGCTTTTCGAGGAACCTGCCCAGAACAGCTTGCCGTAATAGGCCGAGTTCACGATGGTCTGGCTGTTGCGCCAGTGGGTCGTGCCCGGATAGCCGAACGAGATCGGTGCCTCGACGTCCCAGCCGACATCTGGCATGTGACAGGCCGAACAGGGCGTCGACGGATTCCCGCCAAGACGGGCATCAAAGAACAGCATCTTGCCCAGTTCGATCTTGGCGTCGGTTTGCGGGTTGTCCAGCGGGATCGGCGGCTCGCCCAGCGCCACCAGCGGCGAGTCTACATCGGGGTCTGCGCCACCGATGCCGGCCTCAATCTCCATGCTGGTTTCCGCAATCGCCTGTGCACCTAGGACGGCAAACAGGGCAGCGGTGGCGATTGTGCCTGAAAGGTAAGACTTTAGGTCTTTCATGGGTCCACTCCTCAGTTTGTCGCGTCTTGCCAGTTTTCGATCGGCGCATAATCCGTATCGATGTCCTCGGCGACGAAGTCCGGGCCGGTCAGCGGCTCACCAGACAGCGCCTTAAGGAAGGCCACCAGCTGTGCTTGTTCGGTCTCGCTGAGGCCAAGCGGCTTGATGCGCGGATCCTTGTTTTCATCTTCGCCACCACCGGCGTTGTAGAAGGCCACCACATCCTCGAGCGTCGCAATCGAGCCGTTATGCATAAATGGCGCGGTATAGATCAGCTCACGCAGCGTGGGGGTCATAAACGTGCCGAAGGTATCGGCGGTGTGAGTGCGGATATACGCACCGGGGTCGGCGCGCAGGTTCATGTAATTCTCGACGCCGAGGAACTTCATCATGGTCACAAAGGTGATGTGACGTTCCGGGGTCGCCCAGATATCGGGGTTGTCGCCCACGCCGATATTGTGCGGCAGATCATCCGTGAACCGCTCGCCCGAGTGGCAGGAATTGCAGCCGCTGGCATTGAACAGCTCATAGCCCGCCTTGGCGTCTTCCGACATCTCGCCGGAATCGAACGGCGCGCCGCGCGAAATTAACGTTTTCAGATATTCCGGGATGGCGTTACGGACCCCGCCGTTCGACGGCTCGCCAAATCCGGCGGCTTCGAACATCTCGACATAAACCGGATCTTGCTTGATGCGTTCCTGCATCAAACGCATATCCATGTTCATCGAGTATGTCTCGGTGATGCTTTCGCGGGTCGCGTCGTTGAGGTTGGTGCCAATGCGCCCGTCATGGAACCACGCGGCGCGCTTGGCGCTGTTAATCAGCGTCGGCACGTTGCGGAAATGCAGGCTGCCGGCATAGGCATCCGATAGGGCCTTCCCGTCGGTAAAGCCGTTTTCCGGCTGGTGGCAGCTGGCGCAGGACAGTTCGGTGTCGCCAGACAGGCGCGGGTCAAAAAACAAACGTTTGCCAAGTGCCGCCTTGGCTTGGTCGAACTCAATGGCTTCTACCGGGCCCGGCTGTTCCGCCTGGGCATGGTGAACCGGGAACGCAACACCCACCGACAGCAATGAAACTGTCGACAGTGCCGAGAACCACGTTCTGGCTTTGGTCATCATTTAAAAAGCCCTCATTATCCGCAAATCTGATCGCTCCGGTTAACCGGAGATCGACGAGGCGAATATTAGAGGGTCATGTATCGCGATGCCTTGATCGAGATTAAATCCGCAGAGAATTGGCGACGTAATCGTCGCTTATCTGAACCAAGGCCGCGACTGTCAGACGTCGATATCCAGAGCAAGCGCATGGATACGGGGGACTATATCCCCCAATGCCGTATGTACTGCGCGATGGCGAGCAACGCGGGATTGCCCCTCGAAAGCCGCAGAACGAATAAGGACGTTGAAATGACTCTCACCGCCCTCCTGATATCCAGCGTGACCACGATGGCTCTCGCTGTCGTCAACCACCTCCAGCTCACGCGGGTTAAATGCTGCCTGCAATCGTTCACGGATTTCGTCGGTCACGCTCATTTTTATGCTCAACGGCAAATAAATTGCCGTCCCCCTCTTCTACTTTCGGCTGCTTAGATTAAACTGCTGCCTCCGAGTCGAAAAGATGCCTTCGTGAGGTTGTGCAGATGGTAAAGTCAGATCCCTTCGGATTCGATATGTCCGTGTCGAGCGCTAAGAAAAAGAAGCCGCGCGGCCGTCGGGGTATGTCAGGTGCGTCCGAAACTTCGGTGCGAATCTGTGATCATGAGGGCTGTGAAGAACCCGGTAAGTTTCGCGCGCCCAAAGCTCCGGACGTGCTGGATGATTTTTTCTGGTTCTGCCAGCAACATGTGCGCGAATATAACCAGAAGTGGAATTTCTTCGACGGCACCACCGAGGCCGAACTGAACGCGCAGCGTTCGAAGGACAAAGTGTGGGAGCGTGAGACCAAACCGATGGGCGATCCCGAGGCCCGTGCCTGGGCACGTCTGGGGATCGAGGACCCGCATCAGGTTCTAGGCGAAAACGCCACCAAAAATCCCGGCCGCGCCAATTCCGGCGGTCGACGCCTGCCGCCGACTGAGCGCCGCGCGATTGAGATCCTCGAAGCGCAAGATAGCTGGTCGAAGGCAGAGATTCGCAAAGCCTACAAGAAGCTGATCAAGGTGCTGCACCCGGATATGAACGGTGGTGACCGATCTCAGGAAGAGCAGTTGCAAGAGGTCGTCTGGGCCTGGGATCAGATCAAGGACAGCCGCAGCTTCAAGTAGTATTCAACGGATACGGGTCAGCAGCGTTCCGTCTCACGAATAGTGCTTGTTGCGGGACATCTTTCCGATTCCCGGGTTCATACTGTTCGTGGGATCGATCGACTTGTAGAAAGCTGCCAGATCGGGTTTGGCCGCATAGAGGTGGCCGACATTGTGTTCGGCCGGGTATTCAGCGCCGCGTATGTCCAGCAACTTTAGCATTGCGGCCTTCAACGCGTTCGGATCCGCGCCTTTCTTGACGATGTAATCCTGATGCAGAACATGACACATGAAGTGGCCATAGTAGAGCTTGCCGACCAGTTGATCCGCGATCTCAACTGGCAAGTCTTCGAACCAGTCGACGTCATTGCGGCGCAGCGCGATATCTAGGGCGATGATATCTTCCACTTCGGCTGCATGAACCTTCATATAACGAATGGCTGCACCTGCGGCAGCAAAACGATGTAGCCCAGCGATCTTTGCCTCACGCAGGTCGCATTCAAAGAAATCCAGCTTGTCTTCAGCAGTCATGTCATTGAGTAGATCGCGCGCTTCATCGATACCGCCATCGCGCATTTTGAGTATGAGGTGATGCGGAAACCGATCCCGATAGGCCCGCATCCGGCGCGGCAGGATATCGGGCCAAAGTCGCATCGCGAACTGCATGAAACGATCGGTAAAATTGCCGAGAACCGGAATGCCTTCCAAACGCGCGTCCACCGCGCCCTTCAGCGCAAAGAAAGTGGGCAAACGGTCGGTGCCCAACTTGTCAATCATCACCATGGTGTCTTTGCCATAGCGGTCAGAGATATCGAATACCTCCTCATGCATGTATTCAGCGCTGACCGGCAGGGTTTTGAAGTCGGACAGGATGCGACGGCGCAATTCCGTGAATGCCTCGGTGTCGTGCGCCCCGACGTAGAAAGTACGTTCTGCTTCGTTCTTGGCATATGTATCCAGCCGAACCGCAAAAACCGCCAGTTTACCCGCGCAGCCCGCTGCTTCGTATAGACGCGACTTATCAGCGTTAAAGCGTGCCGGCGTTTCAGCATCTACATTACGCACCCGACGGGCGTAATCGGTGTCAGAGGCTTTGCGATTGTCGGTCTCGATATCAGTTGCTGAGAAATCACCGTTCTGCAGCCGGGTCAGGATTTCTTCGGGTGTATCACCCAACTGCATGCCCAGATGATTGACCAACTCAAGCTCGCCGTCCTGAGTGATCCGCGCGTACAGTGACAGCTCGGTATAGGAGGGGCCGCGCTCGACCAGCGATCCGCCCGAGTTGTTGCACACCCCGCCAACGACTGAGGCACCGATGCACGAAGATCCGATCACCGAATGCGGCTGGCGGCCAATCGGGTCCAGCAGCTTTTCCAGCGCAAACAGTGTGCTGCCCGGAAAGCTGATGACCTGCTTGCCATCATTGATCAGATGCAGATCGTCCATCCGCCGCGTGTTGATCAACACTACATCACGATCGTAGCTACCCTTGGGCGTAGACCCTTCGGTCAGGCCGGTATTGGCGGCTTGCATGATGACGATTTTGTCGGCGGCAACGCAGGCTTGAAGCACCTGCCATTGTTCCAGCAGCGTGGCGGGCTGAGCCACCGCGAGCGCGTCCCCTTCACCTGATCTGAACCCCCGGCGAAAGCGGCGGGTACTGCGCGACGAAGTCAAAACGCGCCGCCGCCCACAAATGGCCTGAAGACGCTTGATCAGATCGGCATCGTTCATCCAGCTACCCTCCGTTAATACGCGACCGAGGGCAACCACGTGGCCAGTTGCGGCCACAAGAAGACAAAGAACAGGCCGGTCAGCTGCAGTATCACGAATGGGATAATCCCTTTATAGATGTCAGTCAGCTTGATCTCGGGCGGGCAGACCCCTTTTAGATAGAAAAGCGCAAATCCAACCGGAGGTGTCAGGAAAGAGGTCTGCAACGTCACCGCCACAAGGATTACGAACCACACCAGCGCAGGTTCATCGATGACACCGAAGCCGTCGATATCCAGGCCCAGCCCGTTCACGATGGGGCGCATCAAGGGCAGAACGATGAGCGTGATCTCGATCCAGTCCAGCACGAAGCCCAGCAGGAAGACGATGAACAGGATCATGAAGACAGTGCCATTTGGGCCGAGCCCGGTACTGTGGATCATATCCTCGATCAGCGCGTCGCCGCCCAGTTCGCGCAAGACATAGGAGAACACTGTGGCACCCAGGAAGATCGCGAAGATATAGGCGGTGGTGTTGAACGTTGCTTTCAGCACGTTCACCAGCTTGGCCAGCGTCAGCTTGCGATATCCCAGCGCCAGCAGAGTGGCTCCCAACGCGCCCACGCCCGAGGCTTCGGTCGGTGTGGTCAAACCCGCGAAGATCGAGCCCAGCACGGCGAGGATCAGGGCCAGCGTCGGCAAGACTGCAATCAGCACGTCCTTGACTGCGTTCCAGTCAGGACGGGTTGCGCCTTCGGGTACCGGGGCCACGTCGCGTTTGATCAGGGCGATGACAAAAATATAGGTCAGGTAGAGCGCGCCAATGATCACGCCGGGGAACACTGCAGCCATAAATAGGTCGCCGACCGATAGCGCCATCTGGTCCGCCATGATGACAAGCATGATCGACGGCGGGATGAGGATGCCCAGCGTGCCTGAAGCGCTGACCACACCGGCGGCCAATGAGGGGCTGTATTTCTGCTCCATCATCGACGGCAGCGAAAGCACGCCCAACAGAACCACAGATGCCCCAATGATCCCGGTCGAGGCGGCCAGAATGATGCCGATCATCGTTACCGTGATCGCCAGCCCGCCGCGCACCGTGCCGAACAGGCGCTGCATCGAGGACATCAAACGCTCGGCCACACCGGATTCGTCCAACATCAGGCCCATGAAGATGAACATTGGCAGCGCCACCAGAACCGCATTTGACATGGTGGCATAGACCCGGTTCACCACCGCGCCCAGCGTCAGATAGTCCAGACCGGTCAGCGTTTCCTCAAGCCCGGTCCAGTTCATCATGCCATTGTCGAACACATAGGCCAGACCGCAATACGCAACGCCAACCCCGGCCAGCGTCCACGCCACCGGGAATCCGGTGAACAGCAACGCGATGAAGGTCAGGAACATGGCGATGACCAGTTTTTCCTCGGTTGTTTCAACCAGGAAGGTCAGCGCTGTTGCGACCACAGCAAAGCCCAGAAGGGCCCAGATGATCAGGCGCAGGCCCTTGCCCTGACGCTCTTCATCCAAATTCATGAATAGCGCGTGCACGTCGTGAATCAGCCGCGCCGCTGCAGCCAATGCTAGCAATACAAAACTGGCCGGGATCACACCTTTCAAGGCCCAACGCGCGGGCAGGCCGGTGGGGCTGTCCGAGGATTCGTTGACCCTCCAGCTTTCGTAGAAATAGTCATAGCCCTGATCGATCATCAGATAGATGAACGGCACGAGCAGGGTGAAAATTCCGATGATCTCGATAATCCGCCGCGCACGCTGGCTGAGTTGCATATGCAGCAAGTCCACTCGCACATGGCTGTCGGTGACCAGCGCATACGAGATGCCGACCATCGTCACCAACCCGTAGAAATGCCACTGGATCTCGTCTAGTTTGGGATAGTTCTGGTTCAGTAGATAGCGCATCGCCACCTGTGAAACGATGGCCCCAACCAGCAACAGGTTGGCCCACATGACCACATGACCTACCGCTTTGACGCCGTTGTCGATCGCTACTGCCAGCTTTTGACGGTCGGGCTCACCATGCTCAAGGATACTTTCATAGACTTCAATCGGGTCGTCCTGATGACGCTGTGTCTCGGCCATGGTCTCCTCCTCAAGAGTTTGGCAGTGGGGACGTGAATGCGCCCGGGTCGTTGGGGAAAATAAAGAAAATCAGAAGGGTCCGAGGGCGGCGGAAGGAAGCCGCCCCCGGACAATCGCAAGTGGCAAATTTACTTGCGGGGGAGGAATGCGTTCTCTTTCCAGACCGCATAACCGTCACGGAATTCGTTCATGTCGGCCAGAACCTTGGCAAAGAATTCGTCGTTGGCGGCCTGTTCTGCGGCAACCTCTTCCCAGGTCGCGCGGAAGGTCGACAGCATCTCGTCGTTCCACTGCTTGATCTGAACACCATTGTTTTCAACGTTGTCCAGCAGCGCAGCGTGTTGGATCGCCTCACCTTCGGCAAAGCTGTCAGCCATCGAAGCCTTACAGGCATTTTCGATGATCGCTTTGTGCTGATCGCTGGCTTCGTTCCAGACGTCCTTGTTGATCATCAGTTCAAACACCGTCGCTTGCTGGTGCCAGCCGGGGAAATAGTTGTACTTGACCAACTTGTGGAAACCGAGGCGTGCGTCGATGGCAGGCATCGAGAATTCGGTCGCGTCGATCGCGCCTTTTTCCAGTGCCGGGAAGATTTCGCCGCCGGGCAGCAGTGACGTCGCCACACCCAGCTTCTGCATCACTTCACCGCCCAGACCGAAAAAGCGCATCTTCAGGCCGTTCAGGTCTTCGGGGCTGTTGATCTCATTCGCGAACCAGCCCGAGGTTTCGGGAGCGATAATGGCGCAGGGAATGACATGGACGTTGAAACCGGCCTGATCATACATCTCCTGATACAAGCTCATGCCGTTGCCATAGTACAGCCACGCCATGTATTCACCCGCCTCAGGGCCAAACGGAACGGCCGAGAACAACGGTGCAGCCGGGATCTTACCCGCCCAGTAGCCGGCGGTGGTATAGCCCGAATTGATCTTGCCTGAAGACACCGCATCCAGAATTTCAAACGGCGGGACCAGCTTGCCCGGTTCGTAAACCTTCATCTTCAGCGTGCCGCCGGACATCAGGTCCAGCTGTTCGGCCACGCGCGGGATCGGCGAGCCGAGGCCCGGTAGAGCGGTTGAAAACGCGATTGGGGTTTTCAGCAGCATCTTATCCGCCGCGTGGGCAACCGGGGCTGCCAGCAGCGAGGCCGCAACGGCAAGCGATGTCAGGGTGGTCTTCATGGGTTCTCCTCCAAGGTAAAGATCAGCCGGTGGTCTGGCTGTCACTCTCGCCGCGAGCACGGCTTAAGTGGTAAATATTGTTTACCTTGTCATTCAGTCAACAATTATATTTACCAATTTGGCTACGCCGCGGTGGTGTGGCTCATAACCAAGATTGACCTTTCATAACCCAAAATTTTCGAATAATTTTGCGACACTCAATAAAAACAAACGCTTATACGTGCAGCGAGCATCCGTATTTTTGGGTAGTTTTTCTTGCAATGTCGAAAGCTAGTGGTAAATATTATAAACAACTTCGACGATCTTTAATCTAACTACCGGACAGGAATTATGAGCACGAACAGCCTCTTTGATCCCGTTGGTCACGAATCAATTGCCGATGCTGTCGTTGCACAAATCGAGACAATGATTGTTGATGGAATCCTGAAAGAGGGTCGCAAAATCCCGTCTGAACGGGAGCTTGCGGAAGCCCTAGGCGTTTCACGCCCCAAGCTGCGCGAAGCACTCCAAATCCTCGAAAATCGCGGCTTGGTGACCGTGCGACATGGCGAGGGCACCTTTATCGCCCCACTGACCGGTCGTGCCATGTCGCCCGCCCTTCTGTCTCTCTATGCCCGGCACGGCAGTGCTTTCTACGATTATCTTGAATACCGGCGCGAGCAAGAGGCCTTTGCCAGCCGCCTCGCCGCACAGCGCGCCACACAGTCCGACAAGGAACGGATCGCAGAAATCATCGATGAAATGCAGCGAGCCTGGGAGAATGACGATCAGGATGCCAGTGAAGAGGCTGATTTTCGACTGCACGCCGCCGTTGTCGATGCGAGCCAAAACACGACCCTTATCCACATGATGGCATCCATCTATGACCTCACGCGCCAAGGCGTGTTCTACAACCGCCGCTTCCTGCGCTCGATGGACGGCACGGGTGAAGCACTGCTTGATCAGCACAAGGCAATCGCGCAGGCCATCATCGATGGCGACCCGGACCGTGCAGAAACCGCCGCACGCACGCATATGGATTTCGTCGAGGATTCATTTCGCGTTGGTCAAGAACAACAAGCTCGCGAGATCCGCGCAGCAAAACGGCGGCAGTTTTCGGATTGAGGTCAAAAACAGAGGCGTATTTTTTGTACCACGGAAAAGTCTCCCGCACGACGTACTAAGTCTTGGCTCTGCCTTTCTCGACCGGTTCTCGCCTCAGGCACTTTTCCAGGTCTACTTCCAATGCACTGAGGTTTATGTCTCCAGCTCGCAGAGCGTCCACCTCATTGGCTCCTTGCCTCGTCAAACCAAGGTTTTTGAGCAACGTGTTCCAGTCCGGTACGTCCCGCTTCAATCCCGCGCGCAGCAAAACCTCAATTTTTCGAATGTACCAAAGGGCCAGAGAAGACACACGAATGTCAGGTGGAGTGTCCACGGGCACATGGGCGGCAATCGCAGCGCTTGCGCACGCCATTGACTCGGATGCCACGTAGAAAGCCTGCGCCGCGCTGTTAGGGTTTACGTATTTAACGCCTTCATTGATCAAAGCTCCACCGGCCAAGACCAAGGCCAGGTCTTTTCCTGAGATCGAGGCCGCACTTCCAAGCGCGGCACCGCCTGCTACAGTGATCAGTGCCGCCGCTGTCAGGTCCCGATTGCGCGCTGCTTCGTCGCCCAGCCTTTTGTAGGCATCTGAAAGTTGCAGCGCATAATACGACGTACGAATAGGACCGCGTTCAAGCAACAGGCTTGTGGACTGAAATGTTTTTGGTGCCGTTTCAAACGCACCCCCGATCCCAACAGCGTGCTGGATAACGTCTCCCGATGTATTCGACAGCACGGTTTGCTCGGCATTAAAGGCCCTATTCTCGTAGGCACAACCGGTGATCAAAGTCAGCGGCACCAAGGCCGGAATCAGGCGATTGAAAACGGACTTCATCAAATTTCCCCATGAAAACGCGCAATTGAATAGGTGAAACTATACAATCATAGGGTGTTTCAGGCAAATTCGGCCGCACATGTCATCGCCAACTCACAATGCCACAACCCGTTTCAAACACCCGGCGCGACGCGCATGGATGGCTTATAAATCCCGAATCCAGAATTGAAGCGGCTTTTGGGTTTCGCAATCGTCGCCTCGATCCTTCCACGAGAATAGCGCCACGACGCCAGGAAGCGGCGCATATCCCCGCGCGCGCCAGAAGGCATCCAACGGGCGGTAATGATCTGGTCGCATGGGGTGGTCGTCAGGGCGTACTACACTGCAGAAGGCGCTTTTGGTGAATCCCATCGCATGGGCGTGGGCTTCGCGCAGATCAAAGAACGTATGGCCTGCTCCCTGCCCGCGATACTCCGGCAGCAGAACCGATTCTGCGCAATAGAAGATATCGCCCAGCGATAGGCCCGAGCCTTCGAACGCGGCCGCGAAATCGTCGGCGTGATCCGTCAAAGGTGCACCCGTCGAAGCACCCACCAAAGTATCACCGTCGAACGCTCCGACAACGATGGCCCTGGCGCTATCGACGTAGGACTGCAGGTATTTCCGCTCATACTTCAGATCGCCATCATAGAGATATGGCCAAGCGTGAAATACGTCGATCCGCAGGCGCGCGACTTCATCCAACGCGTCGACCAATGTCGATCCGGTCATTGCGCGGACCTGCGAAATCTCAGCCATTCGAGACCTGTTTGGTCCAGTCCGCAAGGTTGTAAAACGTGGTCACGCGGGTGATCTTGCCGTCGTTAAGGTCAAAAAACGAACCCGCAGGCAAGCGGTAAGTCTGCCCATACGCTTCTGGCAGACCTTCATCAGTTTCCAGATAGGTTCCGTTGACGATGAACTCAGCCGCAGCACGGGTACCGCCTTCGGCTTCAAAGATCACGATATCCGTCAGGTTCTCGCGGTAGCAGCGGTTCATATGCGCGCAGAAGGCGGCAAATTTCTCTTTGCCGACGCGAATCTGACCTTCGTTGACATGATGGGCCACGTCATCCGACAGGCAGGCCAACATGCCATCCACGTCACCGGCATTGAAGGCATCAAAGTAAGTTTTCACGGTCGGGTTCATGGTCACTCCGTCGGTTCACCCCAGCGGTCTTTCAGATGCGCGATGATCTGATCTCGGGTTTGTCGATAATGACGTAGCTTGTCCTCGCGGGTTTCACCTAGTCCGGTAGGGTCCATAATTGGCCAATAATCGACATCCAGGTGAAAAAAACGCGTCAGTTCCAGCGCTTTTCGCTGGCTTGCGGGTGACAGGGCCACGATCAGATCAAATGAACTGAGGTCATCGCCCCATTGCTCCATTTCGTCAAAAGAACGCGAGCGGTGACGGGACAGCTCAACGCCAATCTCCTGACAGGCTGCGATGCAGAACCCATCGATCTCAAGATCGTTATGCACACCGGCGGATTGCACATAGGTGCCGGTGCCGTAAAACTTCTTCATGATGCCTTCGGCCATGGGTGACCGAACCGAATTGTGGTCGCAACAGAACAGAATGGACTGCGGCAGAGGCGTCACCCGTTAGCCTCCAAAATGAAGGACGCAGATGAGCGTAAAGAGGCGGCGGGCAGTATCAGTATCAACCTCAGCTTTGCCTTCCAGCCTTTCCTGTAATACGCGGCTGCCTTCGTTGTGGATGCCGCGCCGAGCCATATCGATCGTTTCGATCTGGCTGGGCGGCAGTGTTTTCACCGCATCGAAATAGCTCTCGCAGATCTGAAAATAGTCTTTTACGACCTGCCGGAATGGACCAAGCGACAGATGAAACTCAGCCGCCTTCTCGCTGGCTTCGGTGGCGATATCGAAAACCAGTCGCTTATCACGGATTGATAGCTGCACATGGTAGGGCCCGTCGGGGATCATCCGATCGTCGCGCGCTGGCAGCGTGAACGAGTTATCTTCAAGCAAATCATATATGGCGACCTTCCGCTCCTGCTCGATCTCAGGTGTCGGCGGGGGCAGATTTCGGTCGTCCAGTTCGATATGCGAAATACGGGTCATCTTAACGGTCACAATCCTTGCGTCTGCACAGACCTATAACAACGATTTTCATTGAGCAACGTACAGAAGCGCCATGCGTGCCAAGTCATTGCGTCACTTCAGCCATTCAGCCGGTTAAGGCGCGCCGAAACGGACAGGCCATGCGCTTCGAGGCTTTCGGATTGCGCAAGCGTTTCAGCCGCCGGGCCGATAGCGCGCAAAGCTTCGGGTGTCATATGGCTGAGCGTTGTGCGTTTGAGAAAATCCATCACGCTAAGGCCAGACGAAAAGCGCGCCGAACGCGCTGTGGGCAGCACGTGATTGGGGCCGCCGACATAATCGCCAATGGCTTCGGGCGTGTACTGGCCCAGGAAAATGGCACCGGCATGGATCGTTTGCTGGCTTAACCCCACCGGGTCGGCCACGCAGAGTTCCAGATGTTCAGGCGCGATGCGGTTGGACAGCGCGGCAGCCTCGCCCAGGTCGCGCACAGTGATTACGGCACCAAAGTCGCGCCAGCTGGCCCGGGCGATGGCGCGGCGTTGCAGGGTCTCAAGACGTTTTTCCACCGCTTGCGTCACGGCTTGACCAAATTCTGCGTCATCCGTGATCAAAATGGACTGGGCGCTTTCGTCATGCTCGGCCTGGCTGAGCAGGTCCAGCGCGATCCAGTCGGGGTCATTATCCTTGTCGGCGATTACCAGAATCTCCGAGGGGCCCGCGATCATATCGATGCCGACCTTGCCAAAAACCCGACGTTTGGCAGCGGCGACAAAAGCATTGCCCGGCCCGGTGATCTTGTCCACCGGCGCAATCGTATCGGTGCCATAGGCCAAAGCGGCCACAGCTTGAGCGCCGCCGATGCGATAAATCTCATCCACGCCCGACAGTTGTGCCGCCAGCAGGACCAGCGGGTTTGCCTGACCCTCGGGTGTGGGGACGACAATGGCCAACCGGTCTACGCCCGCCACCTTCGCAGGTATTGCGTTCATCAAAACCGACGACGGGTATGAAGCCAATCCGCCCGGCACATAAAGCCCCGCAGCCGACACCGCCGACCAGCGCCAGCCGAGTGTTGCGCCTGCCTCATCGGTCCACTGATGATCCTCGGGCATCTGCTTTTCGTGATATGCACGAATGCGTTCTGCAGCCAGTTCCAACGCGGCGCGGTCCTGTGGCGTGACCTGCGCGACGGCCTCGGCGATCTCATTGGATGAAAAGGCCATGGTCTCGGGCGTCAGCTCCAGCCGGTCGAATTTCGCGGTAAGTTCGATCACCGAAGCATCACCACGGGTCCGCACATCATCGATGATCTGCGACACAACCGCATCCACGTCGGGGCTGTCCTCGCGCTTGGCGGACAACAGCGCCTGAAATGCAGGTTCGAAATCGGCGGAGGTCGTATCGAGGAAAACGGGCATGTGAGAGACTCCGGAAGCGTTTCAACGGGTCTTATCGCCCGGGCCGGGTGGCCTCAACCCTTAGGCCACTGGGTGCAGCGATTTGCGCATTGGGAATTGGGGAATGCCGTGCCATTCCGTCGGGTCGCCGACATCATGCCAGCCGTGCGCCAGATAGAACGAATGTGCCGTTTTGGTTGCGTGCAGATGCGCCTCAGCGACGCCACGTGTCTGCAGTTCCTCTTCCAACCGATGCAGCAGCGCTGTTCCGAGTCCGCGCCCTGCGTGATCGGGATCGACATAGAGCAGAGATATCTCACCCTCGCCACTTAGACCGCCCACTGCAGTAACCACTCCCACTTGCGTAGCGACCCAAAGGATTGCTCCACTATCGATCCAGTTTCGGACCGAAGCCGGATCCTTATTGGCAGACCAGCGGGAAAGGTTTTCGGGATTATCCAGATGATCCGCCCGACAGAGGTCACGGATCGATCGGATCAGAACACGGCTGATGTCGAATACATCAAACACGGTTGCCCGCCGCACCGCGATGCCGCGTGGCGGATTCGGGAAGGCCTGAGCGATGCCACGTTTATTCTTCACTCGGGGTGATGGGGCGCTTGTCCAGAAGGCGCCTTGTAGGGACGCGTCACATCCTTGAGCGTTGCATCGATGGCCTCAACCGACAGGCGGATCGCGCCGTCGCCTGCCAAGGTCAACAGGATTTGCCCCGCACCATCCTCGCTTGGCTCGAATTCGACCGAGAGCAGAGACAGGATCATGTCCTTGTCGCTGCGGTCGATGCCCTGACTGGCTACCGACAGAACCGAGCCGAACATCAAAACGGCCTGCACCCGCTCGTAGGCGCGACCGCGCCGGGCAGCGGCATCCTTGTCTTCCCAACGAAAGCGATTGAGCAGCAGCGCAAAGCGGCGCTGGCCGGGTTGCCATGTCATCTCGGTCACCGGGAAAACCGCATCCTGCGTCAGGGTCGCAATCACCTGCAGGTCGTCGGCATCTTCGGCTCCAAGGTTCAGCGGTGCCTCGCGGCCGTCTTTGAAACTCGCGTCTGTCATTGACCTTTAATCCGTTCGATCTTTGCGCCCACGCCTTCCAGCTTGCGCACCACATGTTCATATCCGCGGTCCAAATGATAGACCCGGCTGACAACCGTCTCACCTTCCGCCGCCATTCCGGCAAGGATCAGCGAGACTGAGGCCCTCAGGTCTGTCGCCATCACCGGAGCGCCTTTCAATCGTTCGACCCCGGTTACGGTGGCCGTGCCGCCATGTACCTCGATATTCGCGCCCATGCGCACCAGTTCGGGCGCATGCATAAAGCGATTCTCGAAAATACGCTCTTCAAGCACGGACACACCTTCGGCAGTACACATCAGCGCCATCATCTGCGCCTGCAGATCGGTCGGGAAGCCGGGGAAGGGTTCGGTGACCACATCGACCGAGGTCACACGCCCGTTCTTACGAGAAACTTTCAGCCCCTTGTCGGTTTCAGAAACACTGATCCCCGCCGCATCCAGCTTGGCGGCGAAGGATTCGACCAGCGACATGCGCCCGCCCAGCAGCTCAACCTCGCCCCCGCAGATCGCCGGGGCCAGCATATAAGTGCCCAGCTCAATCCGGTCGGTCACCACCTGATGGGTCGCGCCGTGCAGACGATCGACACCCTGAATTTCGATGGTCGAGGTCCCCTCACCCGAAATCTGAGCGCCCATCTTGCGCAAGCATTCGACCAGATCGACAATCTCGGGCTCGCGCGCGGCGTTTTTCAGCACCGTGGTGCCCTTGGCCAGCGTGGCGGCCATGACGATGTTCTCGGTCGCGCCAACCGAGGCAAAGCGCATCTCATGCACAGCACCTTTCAGCCCGCCCGACGCCTTCGCGTGCAGATAGCCATCTTTAAGCTCGATCTCGGCGCCCAGCGCCTCAAGCCCTTCGACATGCAAATCCATCGGGCGCGCGCCAATGGCACATCCACCAGGTAGCGACACCACGGCCTGCCCCAGCCGCGCCAGCATCGGCCCCAACACCAGGTTCGAAGCGCGCATTTTTCGCACGATGTCATAATCCGCCGTGTGGCTGTTCAGGTCATGGCTGGACATCGCAATGACCTGACCATCCTGCAGCGAAGACACCTCGGCCCCCAGCGACCGCAGCAGCGCCGTCATGGTCTTGATGTCACTCAAACGCGGCGCGTTGGTCAACGTCAGCGGTTCTTCGCTGAGCAAGGTCGCGGGCATCAGCGTCAGACACGCATTTTTGGCCCCCGCAATGGGAATCTGCCCGTTCAGCGGGCCATTACCCGTTACCAGAATCGAATCCATTTGCTCTTATCCCTCGTCATTTCCGGCTTTGTCCCCGGAGGTGGCCCGCGCCTTGGCCTGAGCCTTGCGCCGCGCCATATTCGCTTTTAGCGCCGCCTTTAGACGGTCTTCGCGCGTTTCCCCGGACTTGCCGTGTTTTTTAGGTGAATTTTTGTCTGCCATTGCCTTTCTCTACAGGAGTAGAAAAAAACCGTCCAGACACCCTTGCGCCGCGTTTCGTTTGAGTCTAATCACCCGCCCACAGCGCTGCTGTAGCTCAGAGGTAGAGCACTCCCTTGGTAAGGGAGAGGTCGAGAGTTCAATTCTCTCCAGCAGCACCATCTTCACGTCCGACATAATGCTTCGAGTGGTGCACGATCACGTGGCGTCTCAGCCACTGGCATTTTCATTGAATTGAGTTGAAGTTGACGCGCGCAAGCGCCTGATGACAGCGGGCGGTTGCATCACAACCGCCCGTGCCTAGGTTTATTCCGCAGGTGCTGTGGTCTGCTTTTGCCTCAGACCATCGCGATAAAGCGCCTTGGCGAGCGCTATGCACATCAGGCCCATGACCATCGTAAAGGGTAGCGCACCGATGATCATCGCATTTCGCAAGGCGTCCATCGGATTGTTTTCACCCGCAGCGAGGATCAGAGCGCCAATCACCGCTGTCAGGATAAGGCCCCAGACGATCTTGTGCTTGTTACCGATGTTCTGATCTCCGCCAGACATGATGGTGTTCATCACCAGAATGCCCGAGTCCGCCGAGGTGACCAGGAAGGTCATGATCAGGACGACGCACATCACGGTGATGCCAGACAACAGCCCACCGGTGATCATCTCTTGCAATGTGACAAACAGCTTGGCGGTGTTCGACGCCCCGACGATGGCGCCTTCGGCGGTGCCATTCAGTTCTAGATCGATCGCGGTGCCACCCAGAATGGTCATCCACGCAAAGCAGACCAGCGCAGGGGCAAAGACACAACCGATGATGAACTCACGCACAGAGCGTCCTTTGGAAATGCGCGCCAGGAACAGGCCGACGAAAGGCGAAAACGCAATCCACCAGGCCCAGTAGAACGTGGTCCAGCCCGCTTGCCAGCCAAACTGCCGACCCGGATCACCTGCGGCGTAGACCGAAGCCAGTACAGATTCCGGCAGCGCGGCGGCGTCGCCTTCCAGGCCAGATTTGAACCCGTCAAACGATCCCCAAGGATTGGTCGCACCGGCATAAAGCGCATCGGCAAACGGCGCTGCTTCACTCGGCAGGGCAGCATCAAACGCCGCCGCCGATTGCGGATTGAAAGCACCAAAGCTGAGCGAAATGAAGTGCTGGATGTAATCGACAAATGCAGTTGCGTAAGTCGTCATCGCGAACAGGAACGACCCAAAGACAACAAAGACCAGCAACAGGATCAGCGACAACACCAGGTTCAGGTTAGACAGGTACTTGACGCCACGACCAACACCAGAGACAGCCGAGATGATCGAAAGGCCCATGATCACAATGAGGCCAGCCAGCAGACCAACAGTGCTGGGGGCTGGTGCGTCACCGGTCAGATCCATCATCCATTCCATACCCGAAATGGCGTATAGGCCGTCGATGAACTGCGAAACCCCGTACCCGATGGTAACTGAAACACCCAGAATGGTTGCTACCACGCCCAGCACATCCACGACGTGGCCCAGGAAGCCGTTCATCAGCTTGCCGAACAGAGGTGTCAGCGCGGTGCGAATAGTCAGGGGCATGTTGCGCGTGTAGGCGTAATAGGCCAGCGACAGGCCGGTCACCACATAGATCGCCCAGGCGTGAAACCCGTAATGCAAGAAAGTGTAGCGATATCCTGACTGCAATGCGTCTTCGCTATTGCCGACGACATCGCCCGCGATGACAACCGGGTTCGATCCCCACAGCCCTAAAGGCTCAGCGGTAGCGAACACCATGAGACCGACGCCCAAGCCCGCGCCAAACATCATCGAAAACCATGAGAAATCCGAGAATTCTGGTTTTTCGCCCTCTGGGCCCATAAGCCGCTTACCGGTTTGCGGCAGCGCCGCCACGACAAACAGGAAAAAGACAAAAAAGCCGACAATAATGATATAGAAGGCGTTGAAATCTTCCAGCAGACGCGAGTTCAGGCTTCCAAGAACTCCGTTTGCATTTGCGGGCCAGACAAGCGCCCAGATAACCAGCGCGACCATGATTGACTTGCTCAGCAAGGCAATCTCAACACTGTGCCCTTCATAAAACCCGCCCGAAGATCGCTTGATCTCCAGATCGGTAAAAGGTTCCTTCATAGACATGTGTTTCCTCCCTATTCGCACGTGTCCTGATTTCCAGAAAGATCTTCATGAGCGTCCCGGAGCTTCGCCATCGAGCCCTACGTCAGCAGAGCTTCTATTTTGTCGAGGGTCGCTACACTGACAGCCACACCATCGTTCTTGGCCACCAAACGCTTTGCCTGGCGGCCGTCACCGGGCAAATGTGCGCCGTTCTGAGATCGGATCGCTTCGACAAGATCGACAATTCTGGAAGAAAATGCGTCATCCGCAGTCGCAGAAGCGTCAATTGCAATAAAGAACTGGCCTGTTTTCGGAGGCCCACCGGCGGTTCCCGAAAAAGGTGAGGCGTGTATCCCAAGCGTGGCACCAGTCAGCGCTGCAGCCAAAACCTCGGTCATCAGGGCAACGCCAACCCCCTTGTACCCACCCGATGGGGCCATGGAACCCTTAAGCCCAACATTCGGGTCGGTCGTAGGGTTGCCATCTGCGTCCAACGCCCAGCCAACCGGGATTGGTTTGCCTTCGCGCGCGTGTTTCATGACCTCGCTTTTGGCGATGGTGCTGGCGCTTTGATCGATCAGTAATGCGGGTTGGCCGTCGTTTCCAGGGACCGCGATTGAAAATGGGTTGGTTCCGACCACCGGTTTGGCACCACCGGACGGCGCGATGGAGGCGGGCGCGTTGGTGAACCCAAGTCCCACAAAACCAGCCTGCGCCAGCCGGTAGGTGTGATACCCCAGAACGCCGCAGTTATAGCTGTTGCGGATCGCCAGCACCGCAACGCCCTGCGTGCGCGCCGCAGCGATCAATGCCTCGAACCCCGCGTCGATCGCCGTGTGGGCGAACCCGGTCGCGGCGTCGACCGTCACTACGCCGGGGCGCGGCTGGGACAGCTGAGGGTTGGCCTGACCATCTACCTTGCCGCACTGAACATGTTCGCAATAGATCGGGATATAGGCCAGACCATGGCTCGCTACCCCGTCCGCCTCGGTTGCGGCGGTTGCAATTGCCAATGGACGCGCGTTTTCTTCGCTGGTGCCCGCGGACACCAACGCACGGAAAGAAAGATCCTCGATTTCAGCAAGGCTAAGGGTACGGGTTTCGATCATGTCGGTCTCTCATTCAGTCATTGTCGGAAAGGCCCGCACCGGCACCCAACAGCCGGGATTCTTCGGTGGCGGGCGCATAGGTGCGGTGGGCAAATCGGTTAAGGGTGTCCCAACTGTCCGGGTCCGGTGTTGCGCGGGTCACTTGCGGTCGAGGGGTGGAGAGTTGGCCGCCCAGCGCGATCTGGACGTGATCAGAAAGCGCGGGCCATTCCTGCCCGGCTTCCAAATGACCGCCATCCGTTGCGGCCGAGAACAGGTCGGACGTAAGCGAGATCACGCTACCCTGAGCGCGCGCCGCAGAAGCTACGAAGGGCAGCAGATAGACAGGCACCGCAAGGTTTTGGATACGTATGGGACCTGCGTGCAGCAGGTCAGACCGATCAGAAAGCAACGCGCCCGTAATGATCGGACAAAGCACGCCTTGCCCCGCCCAAGCCGACTGCATCTCAACCGGGCGGTGATTCTTGAGAGAGGCCGCCAGACCTTGCTCCAACAATTGCGCCAGGGATTTCGTGCCATCAATCCCGTGCGCGCATAGCCAACGTGTGGCTTTGCCCGCCTCTTCCGCCAGACCCCATGGATATCCGGCTCCGCGCGCGGCGCGTTTGGCCGTGGCTTCGACCTCATTCAGCGATACGTTCACGATCCTAGCTCCGGATAGACCCACAGATCGGCAGTCTTGCTGCTTAACTCTTCGGGATAAGGCGCGCCAGCATACATGCAGATACGTACCCAGCGGTCTGAACGAGGATCGAAATGCGTGGCGCCAAAGAACGAGAGTTTGGCACGCAGCATGTCGATCGGCAGAACATCCGCGCTGATCGTGTTGTCGCGAATTTCGCCGTAAGGCGCGACGCGGCTCATTTGCGCGCGACGGATCGTGTGGCGGTGTTCAGGGTGTTCAAGTAGGAACTCGGCGATGGGTGCACCATCCGCCCATTCCGAAAGCGCGCTTTCGGCCAGAGCCGCGTCGCGCGCCGGGGCAAGCGGCTGTTCGTAGTCTGCAATCGGCTCGTCAAACCGCTCACCCAGCCGGGGCTCGAGCTTTTCCTCGGACACATACCAAGCGCGCGCGCAGTGTTCGGGCGCGTACCAGTCCAGATCCATTGCCCAGCCAAAGCTGGCGCGGATCAGGTCGCGCACTGCGCCAACGGTCATCGTGCCATCAATCACATGCGCCGCACCGTTGCTGTCCGCCATACAGCTGGTCAGCCCATCGACCAGTTCTCCGTAGGGTTCAAGGATCAGTGAGGCCAACAACTCCTGCCCTTCTTCGCTGAGCGCAGCCTGAGACCACTTTATCAAGCGGTCCCAAGGCTGATTGCCCGTCAGATCGGTCTTGTCGAGATAGTCCGATATTGCGCACAAGTCAGCATTCAGCGCCGCGAGCTTTTCGATCTGGATTGGATGCTCGGACTTCCACCACGAGATCGACAATCTGCTACGGGCGAAGATGTTGCGAAACTTGGCCGCTTCTGCCTCTGTTGCGGTCTCAATGGACCGAACCCGCGAGATCGCCTCTTCCCGGACCATGATCCAGTTGTTGAACAGGATCGGGTGATTGACGATGAAAGGCGCCATACCTAGCCCGGTCGAATTGCCTATACCCAGCCAACGCGCGATTTCCGGGTTCAACTCTGCGGTCTGGTCGCCACCCTTGGTGCGGGCCATATGTTGCACCAGATCGCGCACGAAGGTCCGCGTCAGGTAGACCGAAAGCATCTCGGCCTGAAATGGCGCGCTGACTTCGTCTCGGTCTGCAATCCTCTCACGATCCGCCGCGCCGAACTTGCCCGAGCCATAGACGGCGGTTGTCCGCATCAGGTAACCGATCTTGTAAATCTGTTCGAGGTCGGGCTGCTGACCGGTGGCAAGACGATCCACAACATGTGCCCACAGACGCACCGAGCGGTTGGCCCGTGACAAGGACAGCTCGCTTTCGCTTACACGCCCGGCCTCTTGCAGAGGTACGTTTTGCGAAAGCCGCTCAATGTCTTCCGGGTCAGGAATTCCGTCAAACAACGCAAAGGTCGCGTCCCATGCCTCGGCGATCACACGATCCGAGCGTTGCTCGGGTGGCAGATCATGGGCAAACGCCACCAACGAATAAGCGCGTTCGGGACCTTGTGCGGTGTAAACCGCGTGACCGACGCCCTTTTCATCAATCAGGAAGACCGGGCGGGTGAATGTCCAGTTTTCGGCAGCCATCCGACGGGTCAATTGCCGCATAAAACTAAGACGGCATTGATGCAACGATCCTAGACGGGACAGGCGCATCACAGTGGCCGGGTCGCGGCGTGCGATATGCGGGCTTTGGTTCATCATGTGCCTTGTGGACCAAAATTATCGGCAAAGAAGCGGTACCAGTTGCCGCCCATGATCCCCGCGACCTCGTCGGAGTTCATGCCAGTGGCGCGCAAGCCGGACTCGATGTTGCCGAAGTCGCGATTGTCCCGAAACCAGCCCGGCATGGGCGGGAAACCGGGGGCCGAGGCCGAACCCTCGCCATAGTCGATCTGTTTTGTCCAGCGCCCCACGCGCATCCATTCAACCACACTGTCGGGCTGATCTTGACACAGGTCGGTGCCAATCCCCAGATGCTGGGCACCGTATTTCTCAGCCGTTCGGGCGATCATCTCACAGAAACTCTCCAACGTGCAGTCGGACTTGTCCTTGAGGTGATGAGGATAGACCGAAAAGCCCAGCATCCCACCATTTTCCGTCACCGCCCGGATCACCGCATCGCGCTTGTTGCGTAAAGCGGGTGACCATTCGTGCGGATTGGCATGGGTGATGGCGATGGGGCGCTCGGACAATTCCGCCGCTTCGATGGTCGACCGATCCGCCGAATGGCTCATATCGACAACAAGGCCCACGCGGTTCATCTCTTTGATCACCTGCTTGCCCATGCGGGTGATGCCGGTGTCTTCGGCCTCGTAACAGCCGGTCGCCAGCAGCGACTGGTTGTTATAGGTCAGCTGCATGAAGCGAGCGCCCAGATCATGCAGAACCTCAACCAGACCGATATCGTCTTCGATCGGGGATGGGTTCTGAAACCCGAAGAACACAGCCGTCCGCCCCGTTTCGCGCGCGATGTCGATGTCGCTGGCCCAACGGCCTTTCATGATCAGGTCCGGGTATTGCTCGAACCAGCGATTCCACTTTTCAAAGTTCAGAACGGTTTCGCGGAAATTCTCATGATAAGCGATGGTGACGTGGATCGCATCCACGCCGCCTTCGCGCAGTTGGCGGAAAATCTTCTCCGACCAGTTGACATATTGCAGCGCGTCGATACGCATCAGACGGGGCCTGCGCTGATATAGGCGGTCTTGACGGTGGTATAGAACTCTGCCGCTGCTTTGCCTTGTTCGCGCGGCCCGTACGAGCTGTCGCCGCGACCGCCAAAGGGTACGTGATAATCGGTGCCTGCCGTAGGCAGATTCACCGTCACCACACCAGTTCGCGCATTGCGGCGGAAATGGGTGGCACGGGCCAGCGATTTAGTCACGATGCCCGAGGTCAGGCCGAAATTGGTGTCGTTCACCACACTCAGCGCCTCGTCATAGCTGCCAACCTTGATGACGCTGGTCAGCGGCGCGAACATTTCCTCGCGGTTTATGCGCATGTCGTTGGTGGTGTTCAGGAACACGCCCGGCGACATGTAGAAGCCCTCATGCGGCATCTTTAGGCGCTGTGCGCCGCAGGCCAGTTCGGCCCCTTCAGATTTACCCAGATCGACATAGGCGAGGTTCTCGCCTAGTTGCTGCTGGCTTACGACGGGGCCCATCTGAACACCTTCTTCCAGCGCGTGGCCAACTTTCATCGCCTGCGCGCCTGCGACGAGTTTCTCGACAAAAGCATCATGGATGTCTGCATGCACCACCAGCCGCGACGAGGCGGTGCATTTCTGACCGGTGCCGCCGAATGCGCCGCCCAATGCCAGCGAAACCGCAAGATCCAAATCCGCGTCGTCCATCACGGCCAGCGCGTTCTTGGACCCCATCTCCATCTGAACTTTGGTCAGGTTCTGGATCGCCGCCGCCGCGATGCCTTTGCCGACCGGAACCGAACCGGTGAAGGAAATCGCGTTGACCTTGGGGCTTTCGACCAGACGTTGGCCAATCGAACGGCCCGAGCCCATCACCAGGCTGAACAGACCCTTGGGAATGTCCTGACGTTCGATGATCTCGGTCAGGGCCACAGCCGAGGCAGGCGTGATGTTGGCCGGTTTCCACACCACAGCGTTGCCATAGCACAGCGCGGGCGCAATCTTCCAAGAAGCGGTCGCGGTGGGAAAGTTCCACGGGCTGATAATGGCGACAACACCCACCGCTTCGCGGCGCACGTCAATCTCGATGTCGGGGCGAACGGAGTCGGCGTTTTCCCCAATCTGCCGAAGACATTCAGCGGCGTAGTAGGTAAAGAACTGACCCGCTCGATAGACCTCGCCCTTACCTTCGGCCAGCGGTTTGCCCTCTTCCCGGCTGAGCAACGTGCCCAGTTCCTCGGCGCGGGTCATCAGCTCGTTACCGATGGCGTTCAGAACGGCCTGCTTACGTTCCAGCCCATAGGCAGCCCATTCAGCTTGCGCGATACGCGCCTGATCCAGCGTCGCTTCAAGTTGGTCGCTGCTGGCTTGCGCGAACATACCAACCAGGTCAGTCAAATCAGAAGGGTTGCGGTTTTCGATTTCGCTTTCGCCTGCCAGCCATTCGCCAGCGATCAGGTTCAGTTTGGTCACAATGCGCCCCAGAGTCTGAATTCGTTTGTCACAGGATGGATTTTCCGATGCACATCAGTCAAACTCAAATAACTTAAACAAACTTCAAGGAACCTGAAGTTGGCAATCAAGATTGAGATGCTGCGTTGCTTTTGCACGGTGGCCCAGACCGGGAACCTGTCCGAGGCCGCCGACCGCCTTGGTCGAACGCAATCAGCCGTCTCGATGACATTGAAGCAGCTCGAAGACCATCTGGGCAAAAAGCTGTTCGAAGGCGAGCGCAAGAACCAGCTTTCCCCGCTGGGTGAGCAGGTACTCGATCTGGGCTTGCGGCAAGTGCGCCAATTCGATCAGACTGTCCAGAATATCGAGGCCGCCGCGCTGGCTGAACAGGGATTGATCCGGATCGTATCCGTCCCGTCGGTTGGCGCGTTGATCTTTCCACCACTATTGCACCACATGAGCAGCGAATCCCCCGGGGTGAAGATCGAGCTGCGCGACACCGACACGCAGCAGGTGTTGGATGCCATCGCTCAGGATCAGGCAGATATCGGAATCGCATCCGGGTATCACGCCCTTAACGGCATCCAAACCATTCCGCTATTTCAGGACTCCTTTGGATTGGTCGCGGCCTCGGATCATCCTCTGATCACACGCGCTGAACCGCTGACTATCCCCGACATGGCCACCGCGCCCTTTGTCCGAAACATGTTATGCGATCTGATTCAAACGCCGGCTTTCCATACGGCAATCAAAAACGCCGAGATCACAATTCACAACACGCATTCACTTATCACACTAGTGCGATCGGGCGAGTGGATCACGGTGCTTCCTCAAACCGTTGCCGAATTCTTGCCGGAGGCGGTGTCTTACCGCCCGATCACGGACCTTCACGACAAAAGGCAAGTGTATCTCTATGTCCGCGAGCGTTCGCGCTTCCAAGATCTGACCGAGCAGTGTTGCGCGTTCATCCTATCCCGTGATTTCGCGTGAGGGAGGGGGTCGATTAGACCTTTCGCCTTCAACCGCCCCTGAGACGCTGCATCAGATAAACCTCGGCACCTTCCGGAATCGGCTCAGACAGTCCGGTCGCGATGATGCGCCCGTCCAACGCCACCGAGACCCCAGCATCGATCGGTGCCTGCAGCCGGGGATGTATACGCACCAGTTCCTGCAGCAATTCGCCCGTGGTGGCGGCCTCAACCTCGACCACCTCGCGACCCCCGGTCAAAGACCGGAGGCTAGACCAGAGGTGGACCTCAACCATTGTCCTTGAGCGCGGCAAGAATGCGCGGCGGGGACATTGGCAGTTGCTTCAGGCGTACACCGGCCGCGTTGGAGACCGCGTTGGCGATGGCGGCCAACGGCGGCACGATGCCGGTCTCTCCCACACCACGCACACCGAACGGGTGGCCGGGGTTGGGCACTTCGACAATCACCGTGTCGATCATCGGCAGATCGCTGGCGACCGGGATGCGGTAATCGAGGAAAATCGAGTTCTGCAAGCGGCCATCCTCACCATAGATATATTCCTCGTTCAGCGCCCAGCCGATGCCCTGCGCAGCTCCGCCCTGATACTGGCCTTCGACATAGGTCGGGTGGATCGCCTTGCCCGCGTCCTGAATGACCGTGTAGCGGGTGATGCTGGTCTTGCCGGTTTCCGGGTCGACCTCGGCATCCACGATATGGGTGCCAAAGGATACACCCGCGCCTTCCGGCGTAGCCTCGAAATGGCCCGAGATCGGGCCGCCGGTCGCGCCCATATGGGCGGTGATATCGGCCAGCGGGCGCGGATCGAAGTCACCGGCATTGGGGCCTGAGGGCACGGCACAACCGTTCTCCCATTTCACCGCATCAACCGGAATTCCCCAACTGGCCGCTGCGCGGGCACATAGCTGCTCGACCGCATGGCGCGCCGCCTTGATTGTCGCCAGACCCGAGGCATAGGTCACGCGACTGCCATGGCTTACGTCATTGTAACCCAGCGTTGCCGTATCGGCGACGGTCACGCGGATATTCTCGTAGGGGATACCCAGAACTTCAGCTGCCATCAGAGCCATCGACGCACGTGATCCGCCGATGTCCGGTGTACCGACCATGACTTGGGCCGAGCCGTCCTCGGACAGCGCCAGAGATACCGAGGTCTCACCACCATGGTTGAACCAGAACCCACAAGAAATGCCGCGCCCTTGCCCCGGCTTCAAAGGGGCCGAGTAATGCGGATGCGCCTTGGCGGCCTCAAGCGTTTCGACAAGACCTATACGCTCATAGGTCGGGCCATAGCTGGCTTTGGTGCCTTCATGCGCGGCGTTTTTTAGGCGCACATCCACCGGGTCGAGGCCGAGTTGATTGCACAGCTCATCCAGAACGGACTCGACCGCAAACGCACCCATCGGAGCGCCCGGCGCGCGATAAGCGGCCTGTTTCGGGCGGTTGGCCATCACGTCATAACCGACCTGGCGAACGTTGGTCAGGTTGTAGGGCGCAAAGGCACACATGGCGGTCATGTCGCCGGGTGCACCCGGGAAGGCACCACCCTGCAGGCGGAAGATGCCTTCGGCTGCTGTGATGGTGCCGTCCTTTTTCATGCCGATCTTGATGTCCATCGACGCCGATGAGGTCGGGCCGGTCGCACGGAACACCTCGGACCGGGTCATCACGATCTTTACGGGGCGGTTGGCCTTGCGGCTGAGCGCCAACGCAACCGGTTCGATGAACACAGTGGTCTTACCACCAAAGCCGCCGCCGATCTCAGACGCGGTCACACGCAGTTGTGAGGTTTCGATGCCCAGCAACGCCGCGCAGGTTTTCTGTGCGATCCAATGGCCCTGGGTGGTGCACCAAAGCTCACCTTTGCCGTCAGTACCCAGAGACCCCATGCAGGCATGAGGTTCAATGTAACCCTGATGGGTTGCCTCGGTAACGAAGCTGTCCTCAATTACCAGATCCGCCTCGGCAAATCCGGCTTCGACATCTCCGTGGCCGCTTTCGTGATAGCGCACCACGTTGGGGTGCATCCCCTCAGGCACCGAATAATCTGCCGCACCTTCGCGGATGACAGGCGCGTCCGGTGCCATCGCCTTGTCCACATCTGTGACGTGGGGCAAAACTTCATATTCAACCTCGATCAGCTTCAGCGCATCGCGCGCCGCCAAGGCTGATGTCGCTGCAACTGCTGCAATCGCGTGGCCGTCATACAGAGCCTTTTCGCCCGCCATGACATTTTCCAGCACGTTCCAGAATTCCCCTTCCAGCCCCGGCTTGAAGGGGACATCGGCGAAATCGGCGCGGGTAACAACGGCTTTGACGTCTTTGTGGGCCTCGGCCTTTGAAGCATCAATCTTGACGATCCGCGCATGGGCATGGGGTGAACGCAGGATAGCGCCATGCAACATGCCGGGGGCTGAGATATCCGCACCGAACTTGGCGCGGCCCGTCACCTTGTCCAGACCGTCAGGGCGGTCAGGGCGGGTGCCGACAAACGTGAAGTCAGATTTGCGATCGTCCAGTGCCATTACGAAGCCTCCCGCATCTCAGCCGCCGTATCCATCACGGCGCGAATGATTTTGTCATAGCCGGTGCAGCGGCAGAGGTTGCCCGCCAGCCAGTACCGGGTTTCCTCTTCGGTGGGATTGGGGTTCTTTTCCAGCAGCGACTTGGCCGCCACCAGAATGCCCGGGGTACAGATGCCGCATTGCAGGGCGGCATACTCAATCATCTTCTTTTGCAGCGGATGCAGGACGTCGCCGTCCGCGATCCCTTCAACTGTTTCGATCTGCTTGCCCTCAGCCTCGACGCCCAGCATCAGGCACGAACACACCAAACGGCCATCGACGCTGACCGAACAAGCACCGCAATCGCCGGTGCCGCAGCCCTCTTTCGCGCCGGTCAGGTTCAGCTTGTCGCGCAGACAGTCCAGCAGGGTTTCGCGCGGGTCGCAGAGGTATTCGACCGCGTCCCCATTCACGGTGGTGGATACGTGGAACTTACTCATACGTCTTCTCCCTTTGCGCGGGCATAGGCGATTTTTGCGGCGCGCTTGGCCAGAACGCCAGCAACTTCGGTGCGGAATGCAATAGTGCCGCGTTTGTCATCGATGGGATTGCAGGCAGCCGAGGCCGCTGCAGCGAGCGCGTCCAGCGCCGCGTCATCCAACGTGCTGCCGATAATCGCTTTCGCACAGTCTTCGACCAGCAGTACGGTCGGCGCGACAGCGCCCAGCGAGACACGCGCTTCGGTGATGGTATCACCATCCAGCCGCAAGCTTACGCCCACACCAACCACCGCGATGTCCATCTCGGTGCGCGGGATAAAGCGCAGATAGGCGTCACCGGCGTTGTCGCCACGCGCTGGAATGTTGACCGCCGAGATCAGTTCGCCTTTGGCCAGTGAGGTCTTGCCAGGTCCCGTCGGGATGTCTTCGACCGCCACCTCTCGTGTGCCGTCCGGGCCAGTCACGGTAACCGTAACGCCTGCCGCAACCATCGCTGGCACCGAATCCGCCGCCGGAGAGCCATTGCACAGATTCCCGGTCAGCGTCGCACGCCCCTGTACCTGAGTCGATCCAATCAGGTCCATCGCCTCGACCACACACGGCCAATCGCGGCCCAACGCGGCGTGCTCGCTCATCTCGGCGCCGGTCGCGGCGACGCCCAGCTTCCAGCTGCCATCGGCATTGCGGGTAATTTCGCTAACGCCATCGATCTTCTTGATGTCGATCAGCGTATCGGGCGTCACCAATTCCGAGCGCAACTGCACCAGCACATCGGTGCCGCCTGCCAGAAACCGAGTGATGCCCGTTGCATTTGCGGCCAGAGCCGACGCCTCGGCAAAGCTGGCGGGGCTGTGATAATCCATGAAAGTACCTCGCACCTGTTGATCAGGATAGACTGGGGTTCGCCGGGGACGTTAGTGCAGCAAGTCGGCGGCGTCCATGGCTGGAACGACCAATTTTTGGGATTCAAAATGTCGTTTTATCGAGAGCAATCACAGATCGATCTCGATCACCCCGTCTGCCCGGGCCGCCCGGCTTTGGCACAGTATGATCGCACCTTCGCGTTGTTTTTTGGACAAAACGAAATCGCGGTGTTCGATATCACCTGAAATCACGTCACATTTGCAGACCCCGCAGATCCCATCAGCGCATTTCACATCCACGTGAAAGCCCGCCTCATTAAGTACCTGCGCCGCATCTTTGTCAGCGGGTACAGTCAACTCCCGACCCGATTTCGCCAATTTCAGAGTGAACGGATGGTTCTCATATTCGGGCTGTTCCGGCACCGAGAAATATTCGAGATGCCGTGCACCTTCCGGAAACCCCTGCCGTTCGGCTGCGTGAATGACGCTGTCCATATAGCGGTCGGGGCCGCAGGTATAAACGTGCCATCCGTCCTGATATCCTTCCAGAACAGCCTCCAGATCGGCCCGCGTGCCCTCGTCCGAGAAATGATAGTGCACGTGATCGGCCCATGGCATAGCCGCCAGATCGTCCAGATATCCGGCACCTGCTCGTGTACTTGCGGAATAGTGTAACTCGAACGGTTTGCCCATCGCATGTAGTCGGTGGGCAAAAGCAATCATCGGCGTGATGCCAATACCACCGCCCATCAGGAAGGTTTTGGTTGCAGTCTCGTCCAGCTCAAAATGGTTTATCGGCTTTGAGATGAAGACCTTGCGCCCTTCGTTGAAGATGCGATGCAGCAAGGCCGAGCCGCCGCGCCCCTCATCCTCGCGCAGCACGCCGATCTGATAAGTGTTGCGGTCGGAGGGATCGCCCGACATCGAGTACTGCCGCAGGAATTCGGGCGAAACCAGCACGTCCAGATGCGCGCCCGCAGTCCATTTCGGTAAGGGCGCACCGTCGAGGGTTGAGAACTCGTACTTGGTGACATCCGAGGTCATCTTGTCGACCTTGGTTAGTTCCACCCGCATCACTGGCGCGTCCCCTGCGACCTGATAACGGTGGATCACAGACATATCGCCTGCCGCTTTGCGCGCTTTGTAGTCTTCAGCTGTGACCATCGCCTCATAGGCGGCAATTCCGGCTTCCCGGTCCATGTTGAAGGGATAGGGCCATGGGTGCGGAGCGAGCGGAGCGGGGTAGACAGCAAGCGTCTGATCCTCGTACTTCAAATCGAGGTCTTTTTGTAGGTCCCGCCGGTTCAATGGGTGCTGCGACGGGCGATAGGCCCCGTCAGGTTCCAGCTCGATATCCCACCACCATTTCTTGATGTTATTTAGACCACCATTGCCGACCGCATCATCCAGTTTGGCCAATGCAGGCGCGGCCTGCGGAATATTCATCGCGGCCCATCGGAACGGGCGTTCCTTGAATATACCTTCGAGATTCCACGGGCAGGTCTTCATGCATCGTCCGCACATCGCCCCCCCGGGCGTGGTGATACGGTAAGTGGCGCATTTCTGGCTGTCGGATTTCCAGATTTCATAGCCGTTGAACATCAGCTTTGGCCCGGCAGTGATCGCGCCCGAAGGGCATTCCCGAGCGCATTTGTTGCAGCTTTCGCAAAACGTCTGAAGGCCGAAATCGATGGGTTTGTCATGCGTCATCGGCATGTCGGTTGTCACGACACCGGATTTCAGGCGCGGGCCAAGATAGGGGTTCAGGATCACCTCACCGATCCGACTGACCTCGCCCAACCCCGACAACAGCAGCAGCGGTGGTTGCAGCACCTCGCCATCCATCACCGTATGCGCCTTGGCCTTGTAGCCGAGATTTCGGATTTGCTGCGCGATCACGCCCCCCAGCAGTGAAAACCGCAGATAGGCGCGCATGGATTGGGCCACGCTGATCCAGTCATCCCCGCTGGCGCCTTCCATCGTCTCATAGCCCTGGTCGATGATCATGCTGATCGCCTGATCATGGGGCGGAACGATTTCTTCTCCGGTGGCGTCATGGGAATACCAGCTCCACTCGGGGCACCGGCTGAGCCCGACCGCATCGACCCCAAGGAAATAGGTTGCAGCCTTGATATTCGCGGCATTTCTTTCGGTATCTGTGGGCTGTACAGCCTCGGCGCTGTCACCGTCCTGCAGCAAAACAAATGCGCCCAGCGCGCGGCGTTGGGCGAAGCTGGGGGCGGATTTGCGCACGTAATGCCCGCCCTTGGTCGCGTCCTGCAGCGACTTACCCATGTCGCCGAACTGAGCCCGCGCAAACATGTCTGCGCGTTTGGGCACCCGGGCTACGTTTTGCTCGTCGATATAGGTGGTCGGTGTTTCGACTCGTTTGAGGTTTTCAAAAGGATGTGCCCCGTCCACATAGCGCCGCTTGGCAAAGGCATCCCGGTTCAGAGCGTTCTTGGCGAAGCCTGCACCCAGCCACCATGCAGGTCCTTGCGTGCGGAACCACGGTTGTTCGGCCAGCGGTCGCAAGGGTCGGTCATGCGCGATCTCCATTTCGGTGGTCACAGCGGCCAATCCGAACCGCTTACCCAACCAAGGCACCACAACCGCACCATCCTCAACCGAGGCCAGACCCGAAGCAACTGCCAGCTTGCCCAGATCAACCTCAGAGGACATCGCCGTATGCGCCCGCGCATCGAAACCCAGGAGGCGGATGTAGTTGGCAATGACCACAGCATTCTCGGTGGCAAGCAAACAGGCGCGGTGATCCTGCGCATCCATGATCCAATCGGACCCGGGCTCCGAGGGGTCCGGATCGCGGTTGAACTCATACAGAAACACGAGCGTATGGCGATGGCGGTCCATCGGGTGTGGCGCGGCCTCCATGCTTTCTTTTAGATCCGCCATGATCACATCGATTCCCGAGGCCAGCGTTTTGGTTTGCCGCGTCCTAAGCGCATGTGCCAGCCGGTCGATATCCGGGTTGCGCCGAGGCTCAGACAACATCGCCTCCGCGGGTAGCGGCCCGCAGCCCATCATCGACGCATCGTTGAAATAGCCAAACGCTTTCAGATGGTTGGCACGATCTGCTGGGTTGGCAGGGATTTCTGAAGCGACGGGGTTCACAAATCCATCCCGGATTGCGTCCATCATCGCCTGAAACTCACCCATCGCATTCACGATGCTTTCGGGCTGCTCGGGCTTGCGAAAGCTAAGCGCACACATCGGTTCGACCTGCGCCAGATCAGGCATCCGATCCAGCCGCGCCAGCCGTTCCAGCGGGAACGGACCCATGTGAACAGGTCTGTTCTTGTCCGAGAAAAAGCGGATCCCCATCGCGCGCCTCCAGTTAGCTGCCCTTTCCCCTACCCCGGCATGGACACCAAATCCATTCATGAATAATCATAAATTGTATGAGCAGAATTGATTTCACAGATCTGGAAGGCAAGGTCCTACGGGTGTTCCTGACGATACTCGAAGAAAGCTCGGTGTCGAAAGCTGCCGACCGGTTAGGGGTGACGCAATCGGCCATCAGCCATACGCTGGGCAAGTTGCGGCAAGTGCTGGGCGATCCACTATTTGTCCGATGCGGACAGGGGCTGACCCCGACCGAACGCGCTTTGTCGTTGAAAGAGCCGGTGCAACAGGTGCTGGACAACATGCGCGCCCTGACCGAAGGTCGCCCGTTTGATCCGCTGTCCGAACAGATGGACATTCAGGTCGCCACCAACGACATGCCGCGTGAGTTGATCTTTCCCGAACTTCTGCGGGCGACACGCGCCGAAGGCGTCAGGTTGCGGCTGGAGTTCATCCCGTCGGGTGTTCCCGACCCGGACTTGCTGCGCAGCGACCGGTGTCAATTGATGCTCACCCCGCTGCCACCGGACGGGCCGGATATCTTTCAGAAGCGGCTGATCACCAGCCCCTTTTTGGTATTCTATGATGCCGCTCACCGTGATCCGCCTGAGGATTGGCGCTCCTATTGCAACAGCGATCATGTCGAGGTGCGATTTGCCGACGGGCGCAACGCCCGTGCCGTGATGCGTGGCGTGGATCAAAGCCAGATCAGACCGCCCGTCGTAACCCTGCCGCATTTCAACGCGATCCCACCTTTCGTGAAAGGCAGCGACCTGATCTCGACCGACACGGCGTTGATGAAGCACGGGCCGCTTGCCACGCTGGACAGCGCGCCTTTGCCGTTCAAATGCGAACCGGTGTCGATCTATATGGTCTGGCATCAACGCTCGGCCAACGACCCAGCACATCGTTGGTTACGGGAACGAATAGACGCGATTGCAGCCACGCTTCAGACCTGAGACAGCAGCCATTCACGCATCTGTTTCACCAACTCTGGCTGACGTGGTTTCTGCGGGGTGACGATGAAAAAGCTCAAATCGTCAACCAGCACCTCAGAGAGCGGCTGCACCAACCGACCCGAAGTCAGTTCCGCAGACACAAGTGGCGCATTGGCAAGTGCAAAGCCTTGCCCCGAGACAGCGGCGTCTATCGCCAGACTTGTCTGGCTGAAACTCATCATCCGTGGCTTCCCCTCGACCCCGGCGCGTTCAAGAAACAACGGCCACAGCCCATGGGAATCACTGAGCAAAACGTGTTGCATCAGGTCGTCTGGACCTGAAATTTGCGATGCGAGGTCCGGACTGCCCACGACAACGAATTCGGTGGAGAACAAAGGTGTTGCTTGCAGATCTCGAGCAACCTGTGAACGGCTCTGGCGTACTGCAATATCGATTCCATCAGACTGGAAATCCGCCAACCGCTCGCGCGCGTCAACCTGCACTGAGATATCGGGGTAGCGGGTCACAAAATCGTTCAGACGCGGAACCAGCCATTTTGAGGCAAAGCTGGGCGTGACCGAGATCGTGATCTGCTTTTGGTCGGTCAGATCATTTACAGCCTCTTCGATCAGCCGAAATGCCCGGCGCAGTGGCGCGTGGAACCGACGCCCCGCTTCGGTCAGGCGCAACCCACGCGGAAGGCGTTCGAACAGCGCCGTCCCTAGCCGCGCTTCCAAGCCGCGCACCTGTTGCGCAACGGCCCCTTGGGTTACGCCGATTTCTTCCGCAGCAAGACGAAAATTCAGATGGCGTGCCGAGGCCTCGAAGGCGCGCATCGCGTTGAGAGGTGGAAGAGCGGGCATAGCTAAACTGTAGATTTTCTACTGTCGCTGCGCAACAGAACTGATTGGTCAAATCGAGGTTGCTGCGCCATCTTCTCGCGAAACAATGCATAGGAGCGTGAAGATGGAAAAAGTAGCTTTGATCACCGCAGGCGGCAGCGGCATGGGCGCGGATTCCGCGCGCAGACTGGCGGCTGATGGCTTCAAAATCGGCATCCTGTCCTCGTCGGGCAAGGGCGAGGCGCTGGCACATGAATTGGGTGGTGTGGGCATCACCGGCTCGAACCAGTCAAATGATGACCTGCAAGAACTGGTTGATGCAGCAATGTCCCATTGGGGGCGGATCGATGTACTGGTGAACTCAGCCGGGCACGGACCCCGCGCAGCGGTGCTTGAGCTGACCGATGAGGACTGGCACACCGGCATGGATGTCTATTTCATGAATGCCGTAAGACCTACGCGGTTGGTGACCCCTATCATGCAAGCGCAGGGCGGTGGATCGATTATCAACATCTCAACCTTTGCTGCGTTTGAACCGGACCCGGTTTTTCCAACCTCGGGCGTATTCCGCGCCGGGTTGGCGGCCTTCACCAAGCTGTTCTCGGACAAATACGCCGCCAACAACATCCGCATGAACAACGTCCTGCCGGGCTTCATCGACAGCCTTCCGGAAAAGGAAGAGTTCCGCGCACGTATCCCGATGGGTCGCTACGGGCGCAGCTATGATGAGATCGCCTCGGTCGTGGCTATGCTCGCCTCCGAAGGCGGAGGCTACATAACCGGGCAGAACATCCGCGTCGATGGCGGCATCACCCGGTCTGTCTGAATTCAGAACCGCGCCTTAACAAAATGCGTCAGCGCCGCGCCGGTTTCGAAGAAGGCGCGGCGCAGGCCAGTCCAGTTTTCGCTATACTCAGCCACTGACGGAACCGGCAGCAAAGACGGATCGTCCTTCAGCAGGCTCTCTGCCATCAAGCGCCCGAACACGGTGCCCGGCCCGATCCCGCGACCAGAAAACCCATGCGCGGCTAACGCATTTGGCCCGATCTGAGTGATTTTGGGAATGTGATCCGAAGTCATGGCAATCCGCCCATGCCAGCCCTCAATCAACGGCTGATCCGCCAGTTGCGGATACAGCGCCGCCAGTTTGCGCCTGATCCAGGATTTGTGGGCAAATCCTCCGGCGCTGCTTAGATCCCCCATGCCGCCAATGACGAACCGCCCCGTCTGATCCAAACGGAAGGATGTCATGATGAGGCCGGTATCCCAGCATCCTTCTGCCTTCGGCAATATGCTGGCCCGCAGGTTATGGGACAGCGGCGCGGTGGCGTATTGGAAGTAGTAGACCGGCACATAGTCTGGTGCCGTATCGGCGATGCCCTGATGATAAGCGTTGGTCGCCTGAATGACCGATCTGGCGCGTACGGTTCCACCATCCCCCTGCAGCACCCAAACCCCGCCTTCCTGCCGCAAAGATCGAATCGGGCTTTGCGTATATATCTGCGCCCCCGCATTCTGTGCGGCGCGGGCCAGTCCCACCGCATAGCCCAGCGGCTGAATTGTACCCGCGCGGGGGTCAAACAATGCGCCGTGGACTGCCGGGCTGCCCGTCCGCTGGCGCGACGCGTCAGGATCGAGCAATTCGACGGGCGCACCAGAAGCGCTCAGCTGTGCGTGGCGTGTACGCAGATCACCAAAGCCCGAGGCCGAATGAGCACAATGCAACGTGCCTTGCCGCTCAGGCTCGCAGTCAATCCCGTGCGCTTCAATCAACTCGAACACGTCTGACGGCGCGTTAGCCAGCAGATCGATCAACCGATCCCCCGCCATTTGCCCCAGATGCGACCGAATTTGATCGGGTGGCAGCCAAAGCCCTGCGTTGACGAGACCGACATTCCGCCCCGATCCACCATGGCCGATCTGATACGCTTCGAGCAGGCACACCGAAGCCCCCGCTTTTGCTGCGGTCAAGGCCGCAGAACACCCGGTGTAACCACCGCCGATCACGGCAAGATCAACGCTTACGTCATCAGACAGCTTTTGCGTGTCGATACGCTCGCGACAGGTCTGCCGCCATAACGATTGATCATAGTCGCGCATGCCCGGGCCTCGCCAAAGTTTCGCCGATCATCAGGCTGGTCTCAGTTGGTTGCAAGGGCGCGCTGGTCAGCCCGCCCCATGGCGATGAGGAATGGATCCGCCTCCTGATGCGACTGGAATGACGCCTTGTCGGTCATGCCCCGCCAGCGCCCCAGTGTTAGTGACTGCGCCACCGCGCCGCTCAGCGTTGCACCGGGGCCGGTGACGATGAACAGATCGGGCGCGAACTCGCGTGCGGCCGTCTGGATCGCATGGGTGAAGTCATAGGTCTCGCTCACCTGATGGCCCAGCGTGTAGTCCCACAACTCACTCGTGTCAGTTGCGCCGGGCCACCAGATTTTGCCACGCCCGTCAATCATCGGGAACTTGGGCTGAGCAAAAAGATCAGAACTCAATTGCGCCCGACCTTCCGCCGCCACCGGGGCCTGCAGCGCCGTATGAAAGGCGGCGTGATTGGCCAGCCGCAATGGGAACCGATCCTGCACGGTGGGGTGTGCCGCCTCAAACGCCGTCAGACCCGCCTCATTGCCTGCCAATACCAGCATCCCGCCCAGATCGATGGAAAGCGCCAGAGTGTGATCGTGCAACGCATTGATCCTCGCCACCTCATCCAGCAATGCGGCTTTGCGGGCAGGATCATTCGCCCATGTCTCATCGACGAATGGGTAAACCAGTTGACCGCCGATCAGGTGCTTCTGCATCAGCGTGCCCATCGTATTGACCACGCGAAACCCGTTCCCAGGGGTCAATGCCCCTGCGGTGGCCAGCGCAATATACCAGCCCATCGAGTTACCAGTGACGGCGACGACTTCAATATCGTTGGCCAATGCCTGCGCATCGGCCAACGCGGCAGCATAGATCAGGGGTGAGGCCACATCGCCGCGCGAGTACTTCCCGACGCTAAAGCGATCAGCCCCATCCAAGGCAGTAATCGCATCCTGTCCGGTTCCGGCGCGAATGGCGTCGAAGCTGCGGAACAAGTCCATACGATCCGAATGATGTTGGTGCAGATAGCCCAGCTCAGGCTTGTTATAAGTGCCCCGGCCCGGGCAGATCACAACGGCGGTGCGGGTCATGAGGCTGCTCCTGTCAAAGCCAGCGCTGCGGCAACGATACCGTCTTTCGAAGGAAGAGGCGCGGCATAGGCCGGGCCGGTTGCGATAAAGCAATCCTCGGCCACAACGCGGGCGGTTGGGGTGGAGGGACTTTCTTCGGCGAAGAAAGTCATCAGCGCTTCGGACTGACTGCCGGTCTTGCGGCATTCGTCGACGATCAGAACATGCGCGCATGTTTTGGTGGCTTCACGCAAGGCCTCCTCTGGCAGAGGAGCTAGCCAACGCATATCGATAATCCGGGTTTTTAGACCCGCCGCCTCAATTTCGGGCAGGGCCTGTTGCGACAGGTAATGCCCGTTGCCATAGGTCACGATGGCGAGATCGGTGCCGTCCCCGTGTACTCCCACCTCGCCCAGCGCAATTTTCTGATCCCGCGCAGGATAGGTGGTCATCCACCCGCCATCCTGCGCCGCATGCAGATCGCGCATCGGGTAGAGTGCGATCGGTTCAAGAAACACCACGACCCGCTGCTCTTCGCGCGCCAACCGCACGCATTCGCGCAGCATCAGTGCTGCATCGGCCCCGGTCGACGGGCAGGCGATAATTACTCCGGGGATATCCCGCAAAACAGCTAGTGAATTGTCGTTATGGAAATGCCCGCCAAAGCCCTTCTGATATCCCAGCCCCGCAATTCGCAGCACCATAGGGTTGGTGAACTGCCCGTTCGAGAAGAACGGCAGGGTTGCCGCCTCCCCCCTGATCTGATCCTCGGCATTGTGCAGATAGGCTAGAAACTGGATCTCAGGGATCGGGATGAATCCGTTATGGCCCATACCGATCGCGAGACCCAGAATGGACTGTTCATCCAGCAGCGTATCAATCACGCGGTCCGGACCAAAGCGTTGCTGCAGCTTTTGTGTGACGCCATAGACGCCACCTTTGCGGCCCACATCTTCGCCCATGCAAACGATCTCGGCATGTTCCAACATCAGATCGGTCAGCGCCCAGTTGATCAGGCGGCTGAGCGGCTGCGGCTCATCCATCGCGCGCATATCTGCGCCAAAGGTCTTCGCACGCGCCTCAGCGCTCGGGCCGTTGGTCGCTTTACAAGGGCGCTTAGGCGGGATCAGGCTTGCCATCACTTCGGTCGCATTGGCAAGATGGGGACGGCTGGCAGCCTCTGTAGCTACACGATCCGTTCGGGTGCAGGTATCGCTGTAGATTTTTAACGCCTGATCCGGCGACAATGCACCCGCCTGATCCAGCAGTCGTACGGTGTGCAAAAGCGGATCATTGGCCTCATCCGCCTCAACCTCAGTTTTCGGCAGATAGGTCGTGGGCACATCCGCCCCGGCATGGCCATAAAGCCGCACGGTTCTGAGATGCAGGAAGGCCGGTTTCCTGCGCTTGCGGACATAATCTGCAGCCTCTTTCGCGACCGCATGGGTTTCATAAATGTCCAACCCATTGGCCTGAAAATACTTGATCCCCGGACGATGCTCCATCGACGCCTGAATCCAGCCCTTGGGCGTTTTGACCGAAATCCCGATCCCGTTGTCTTCACACACGAACAGCAGCGGCAGCGGCGTCGATTGCACACTGGTCCAGCCTGCCGTGTTGATCGCCCCCTGCGCGGTTGAGTGATTGGCCGAGGCATCCCCAAATGAACACATCGCAATCCCGTCTTCCGGCAACACGCGATGTTCGGGCGCATGTCGCCGGGCTGCCCCCAGCGCATAAGCCGCACCAACGGCTTTGGGCAAATGGCTGGCGATGGTCGAGGTCTGCGGCGGGATCATCAGCGCCCTTGATCCCAACACCTTGTGCCGCCCGCCCGAGGTTGGGTCCTCTTTCGAGCACGCAAAGCTGAGCAGCATATCCCACGCGATCTGCTGGCCCGGCACCTGTTCGGCACGCGCGATCTGAAACGCAGCATCCCGGTAATGCAGAAAGGCAATATCGCTTGGGCGCAATGCGTGCGCGACGGCGGCCATCCCTTCGTGGCCAGATGAGCCGATGGTGTAGAACCCCTGCCCCGCCTTCTGCATCACCCGGCTGGTCCGATCCAACGCGCGGCTGAGAACTTGCGACCGGAATAGCGAAACGGCTTCAGCATCGCCCAGACCGACGCGCGGTGGGGCTCCGTCGGGAAAATCACGATTTGCGACACGGGTTAGGAAATTCTCATGTACGATCTGGGCGCGGTCCATGTCTCTCGCTTTTGTCTTGTTGGTGTCATCGGCCTTGGGGAACCTCTGCGCGGGCCCGACCCGCTTGCTGATTTGTCCCGCGCTCCGACGTGAATTTCAAGATCGCGGATGGTACGGCACCCGCTCGACCACAAAAGTGATGTGGCGCACCACTCATCGCTCTGGCGGTAGGAAAAAACCAGTGCTATTGCGTTCAATAGGTATGAGGAATTGTCATATGATTGCACCCCGCCGTTTCTTGCCTTCAATCTCGTCCTTGCTTGCGCTTGAAGCCGTAGATCGGCTGGGCAGCGCATCTGCTGCTGCGGCTGAGCTGTCCTTGACACAAAGCGCGATCAGCCGGCAATTGAAGACGATGGAGGATCAGCTGGGCGTGCAATTGATTGAGCGCAGCCAGATGCGATTGCACTTGACGCCAGCAGCCAAAGACTATGTGCAAACCGCAAGGTCTGCTGTTCAGGATCTGGCGCAGGCCGCACTGAAACTCAAAGCCAACCCGGCGGGTGGGTCACTTGATCTATCGATCCTTCCCGCGTTCGGCATGCATTGGCTGGCACCCCGCCTTCAGGATTTTGCGCAACGGCACCCTGAGGTCACCGTCAATCTGGGTACCCGCCTCAAACCGTTTGATTTCATGTCTGAACCATTTGATGCCGCGATCCATTTCGGTCAGCAAGACTGGGCGGGCGTTCAGTATTTACCGATCATGCGGGAAGAAGTCCTGCCCGTCTGCGCCCCTGCCCTTACCGCTGTCAATTTCAATAGCTTGGGTGCTCTCCGCGCCGCGCCACTGCTGCATCTGGAGTCGCGTCCGGATGCCTGGGAGCGCTGGTTTGAGATACAGGGCCAGCCCGTCACCGGCCTACGGGGAATGATGTTCGATCAGTTTTCGACCATGATTCAGGCCACGATTCATGGGTTGGGCGTGGCTCTGTTACCGTCATATCTGCTGCAGGATGATTTGCGCACCGGGCGGCTTGTCCAGGCATGGGACGGGCCGCGCGTGAGCCTTGGCAGCTATTATCTGGTCTGGCCGAATGACCGCTCGATGCCCGAGCCTCTACGGTCTTTCCAAGCCTGGATCAGTGAACAGATTGGGGCAGACGCCCACGCCTAACGCGGCCTTAGAACTTGCCGTTGTCATTTTTCCATTCGCTGCGTGGTGCAATGGACTCAACCGTGTCCCAGTGTTCGACGATCTTGCTATCTGCAACGCGGTACAGATCATAAAATGCGCTGTGAGTGCCCTGATATTCACCTTCGCACACGGTCAGTACAAAATCCCCTTCCGCCAATACCCGATGCAGATGCTGATAGTTTAGGGCGTTCCTATCGGCCAATGCGGTCCTCAAGGCAGTCAAGTCATCCGAGAGCTGCGGGCTGTGTTCTACGTAAGCGGAAGTGTTGATACAGGCCTCTATCTGGTCGAGATCCCCGGCAATCAACGCGGTTTCGACGAAGGCGCGAACAAAGGCCCGGTTTTCCTCGGTTTGCTCGACATCCCGAACTTCGGTCGGACCATCCACCATACTGTGATCCGAGCCGTTTGGCCCCATCCGTTTCTGGATATTGTCCCAATGCTCTACCGCTTGCCCGTCTTCGAACCGGAACACTTCGAAGCCGATATTACGACGCGAGAAATCATATTCCGTATGCGCAAATACAAAATCGCCGTCTTCAAAGGCGCGTACGATATTCACGCGCGGTGAGGTCTGGGACAGCCGTTTGAATAGGGATGCAAGCCCTTCGCTGCCTTCATGGGTTTGAGGATTGTGCTGGATGTATCGTGCTTCATTTACCACCGAAACCGGACCCGGATCGCCCGTTTCGATGCTTTTGAGCAAGGCAGATATGCGATCTTTGTTGGACTTCTCCATACCGGGTTCCCTTCAGGTCTGACTACTCCGTGATCACAATGGCAGGCGACGTGTCAGGCATCAACGCCAGCAACAGCCAAACCCTGCGCGGCCTTCGGCCTTGCGTCCTGCGGACGGCAGGGGGCCAGGCAGGCGCGGGCTGCGTCCGCGCCTGCCTGGCCCAACGGGAGGAGACGTTCCGTAAGGAATGTGGACGACGGGCGGGAGTGTTTTGGTTCAGACGTCCAGCGAACGGGCGATGAGCTCTTTCATGACTTCATTCGTCCCGCCATAGATCATTTGGACCCGCGCATCCGCATAGAGCCGCGCGATTGGGTATTCCATCATGAACCCATAGCCGCCGAACAGTTGCAGGCATTCGTGCATCACTTCGTTCTGCACCTCAGAGCCCCAGTATTTCACCATCGAGGCCGTCGCAGCATCCAATTCACCGGCCTCCAGTTTTCCAATGCAGTCATTGACGAAACTGCGCAGCACCTCGGCCTTGGTCTTACACTCGGCCAACTTGAAACGTGTGTTCTGGAAATCCATCACCCGTTGTCCGAACGCCTTGCGCTCCTGCACGTAGTCCACCGTCTGCGATATGGCGAAATCGATCGCGCCCAGCGCCATGATCCCGATGGTCAGCCGCTCCCACGGCAACTGTTTCATCAGTTGATAAAACCCCTGCCCCTCTTCCGGACCCAGTAGGTTGGTCATTGGAACTTTGACATCCTCAAAGAACAACTCGGCTGTGTCGTTGCCCTTCATTCCCAGTTTCTTGAGGTTCCGCCCCCTCCGGAATCCATCAGCCCCGTCGGTTTCGACCACAATCAGAGAGACACCCTTCGCCCCTAACGACTTGTCAGTTTTGGCAGCCACGATAACCAGATCAGCCGATTGCCCGTTGGTGATAAATATCTTGGACCCGTTGAGCCGATAAGAATTGCCATCCTTCTCAGCGGTCGTCTTCACGGCTTGCACATCCGATCCCGTGCCCGGCTCGGTCATGGCCAGCGCGCCGATCATCTCACCCGAGGCCAGTTTCGGCAGCCACTTCTGTTTCTGATCCTCACTGCCATAAGCGGTGATGTAGTGGGTCACGATAGACTGGATGCCATATCCCCATCCTGCGTCCCCGCGCGCAGTCTGCTCATACAA
Organism: Ruegeria sp. D7; assembly: GCF_056534355.1. Classification (NCBI taxonomy): domain Bacteria; kingdom Pseudomonadati; phylum Pseudomonadota; class Alphaproteobacteria; order Rhodobacterales; family Roseobacteraceae; genus Ruegeria; species Ruegeria sp. D7. The sequence goes on along the minus strand of NZ_JBQFPG010000018.1, from coordinate 30,818 downwards.
AGTAACGGAATCGAAACCCATCCCGCCGCCGACGCCACCATATTCCTCAGCAATCGAACCGGCCATCAGACCCGTCTCTCCCGCCTGCAACCAAAAGGTACGATCAACCGCCCCGTTCTCGGCCCATTTCTCGGTATTGGGTACCAAGGCATCATCCATGAACCGGCCCGCCATTTCAGCAAACATTCGGTGTTCGTCAGTAACCCAGGCGGCGGTGCTGGTAAAAAGCGACATCAAATAGCTCTCCAGATCAGGTGTTTGCCCAAAACTAGCCGGGTGTGTGATTCCTTCCAATCCATGTGACGTGGCGTCCAGGACAGATGCTACGCAACGTCCTTGGCAACGTTGCCGAATTTGGGGCCAAACGTTCACATCTGTGTTCCCACGCCTGACAGAGCAGGCCATCATCGACCATATTGCGCAAACGCCCTGGAAGACCCAGGAGACAGCATAATGCCCCGCGCCTTTTCTGAACTGACCTTCACACCCGCCGTTCGCGCCCATCAAGAACGCATGGGATCCGCAGCGACCTACGCGAAATTCCTGAGCCGAGGACCAAAACAGGGCCACCAAATCGGACCGATCGAAGAGGCGTTCATTCGCGCCCGCGACGGGTTCTATCAGGCCACCGTCTCAGAAACCGGCTGGCCTTATGTGCAGTTTCGCGGTGGGCCGATAGGGTTTCTGAAAGTGCTGGACCCGCACACCATCGGCTATGCGGACCTGTCTGGTAACAAACAATATATCTCGCGCGGCAACCTGGATGGGAATGACCGCGTGGCACTGATATTAATGGACTACGCGAACCAGCGCCGCCTCAAGATACTTGGCCAGATGACATTCTCGGAAGGTGCCGCAGCAGCGGCTGATCTTTACACCAAAGGCTCCGAGACCGAGGCAGAACGTGCCGCGATCATCAAAGTTGAAGCGCTTGACTGGAATTGCCCCCGCCACATCACGCCGCGCTTTACCGAGGCCGAGCTTCGGCCACATCTGAATGATCTGGGTCAGCAACTGGCTGTTCTGCAATCAGAAAACCAGCGTTTACAGAGGGAATTGGCTGAGCTCAAAGCTGCGGCCGTTTTTCGAAGATGAAATCCGCGCCGGTTCAGATGTGAAACGAATGGCGCGCGATCGCTATGGATCTGAGCGGCAAATTGTGACGCAGGGTTGCCCTTTGGTCCAAGCTTTGCTTTGTCCTTTCTAAACATCACGACCTGCCGTCCGCTTGAGGCAGGAGCGGATAACAGAGAGGATCATCACATGGCAAAAGTTGCGTTCCTTGGCCTAGGCGTCATGGGCTACCCGATGGCCGGGCATCTTCAGGCTGCCGGCCACGAAGTCACCGTCTACAACCGCACCGCATCCAAGGCCGAGGCTTGGGTCGCCCAGCATGGCGGCGCGATGGCCCTGACACCGCGGCAAGCCGCAGAAGGGGCAGAGTTCGTGATGGCCTGCGTTGGCAATGACGACGATCTGCGTATGGTTTGCACAGGTGAAGATGGCGCCTTTCACGGAATGGCCAAGGGTGCGGTATTTGTTGATCACACCACCGTCTCGGCCAAGGTCACGCGTGAGTTGTACGAGGCTGGCATGACACAGGGGGTTGCTTTTGTGGACGCCCCGATCTCGGGCGGTCAGGCGGGAGCCGAAAATGGTGTGCTATCGATCATGTGCGGCGGTGACATGGACGCTTATCGTGCTGCTGAGCCGGTGATGCAGGTCTATTCCAAAATCTGCCGCCGCATTGGGGACAGCGGCGCGGGTCAAATGACCAAAATGTGCAACCAGATCGCGATTGCAGGGCTGGTGCAGGGCCTGAGCGAAGCATTACATTTTGCCGAAAAGGCTGGGCTGGATGGTCGGGCTGTGGTCGAGGTGATTAGCCAAGGCGCGGCAGGCAGCTGGCAGATGGCGAACCGGTATGAGACCATGCTGGATGACCATTTTGAGCATGGCTTTGCAGTCGACTGGATGCGCAAGGATCTGGGAATCTGTCTAGATACCGCCAATGAGACCGGGGCTTCACTACCAGTGACGGCGCTGGTCGACCAGTTCTACAAAGACGTGCAGAAACTTGGCGGGGGCCGGTGGGATACGTCCTCGTTGTTCAAACGGTTGCGAGCACTGGACTGAGCAAAGGGGGGGCTGTCTGCCCCATCGCGCCAGGGCGCGACTCCGCCCGAAGATATTTTTGGCCAGATGAAGAGGATCACCGTGGCAGTTGCAAGAGATAGCGCATGAGCGACTTGAACACTTTCTGGGCTGGTCGCCTGCGTGAACACTGGGGTCTGGACGCCCGTCTGACGCGTCTGGATGGGGAGTACGACCTCAACTTTCTGGTCGAAGCCACCAACGGGCAGGATTATGTGCTCAAGGTGATGCACGCGGGGTGCGATACGGCATTGGTCGATCTACAGATCAAGGCGCTGGGACATCTCAGCGCAGCAGCGCCCGGATTGCCCTTTCCTGCTGTTTATCCCGATTTGAACAGGATGATGTTGCCCGAGATTGCCGACGCACATGGGCAACCGCGACAGGTCTGGCTGCAGGAACGACTGCCGGGGGCATGCTATGCAAGCAGCGCGCCCAAGACCGAAGACCTGATACTAAAACTGGGCCGTGTTCTGGGCGCAACCGACCGGACGCTGGAGGGGTTCACCCATGAGGGTTTGCAGCGCGCCGATTTCAAATGGGATTTGACGCGGGCGAGTTGGATCGTCGACCAACTAGAGGCCATCTCTGATCCGGCAAGACGCGCGCGCGTTCAACAAATCGCTGCGGATTTTGAGGCGATCTCTGATCAACTGGGTGCATTGCCAAAGCAGGCGATTCACAATGATGCCAATGATTACAATATCCTTGTCGAAGGCAATCTGGGCGAACGACGCAGCATCTCGGGTCTGATCGATCTTGGCGACATGTGCGCGGCGCCGCGTGTTTGCGATCTGGCTATTGCCGGGGCCTATGTCGTTCTGGACCACCCTAAACCCGAGCGCGCATTGGCTGCGCTGGTACGCGGTTATCACGCCGCCAATCGGTTGCGCCCGGATGAGATCGACCTGATCTGGCCTTTGTTGCAAGCACGTTTGGCGGTGTCCGTGGTGAATTCGACCCTGATGGCGATTGAGAACCCGGATGATCCGTATGTCACGATCAGCCAGGCCCCGGCGTGGCGGTTGATCGAAAATGGGGCAATCAATGGCGCGCTCATGCCCGCACGATTGCGCGCAGCGTGTGGCTTGCCCGTTGTGGACGGGGCCGAGCGCATTCACGCCTACCTGTCCGGCCATCGCGGACAATTCGCGCAGATGTTCGGGCAGAATCTGAGCGACGCACCGATGGGCTCACTGTCGGTGGAAAACTCAACCTGGCCTCAAAACCCGTTCCAAATGCCGCTGGACGAGGCGGCGCGGGTTGGTGAGGAGTTTGGGGATGGTCCCTGGCTTGGGTATTACAGCGAGCCACGCCTGATCTATGCTGAGCCGGGGTTTCGCATGGGACCGTGGAAAGCGTCGGATCGGCGCACAGTGCATCTGGCCGTGGATGTGTTTGCACCCGCCGGAACAGTGCTGCATGCACCTCTCAGCGGTCGGGTCGAAGCGGTTGAAAACAGGGACGCGCATCTCGACTATGGCGGGGTTGTGATCCTGCACCACGAAACGCCCGAAGGGGATGCATTCTACACGCTTTATGGCCATCTGGACCCTGAGGTGAGCGAGCGTTTGAAACCGGGTGACCCGGTGGCTCAGGGTGCAGCTTTTGCCCGTCTGGGCGATGCCAGTCAGAATGGCGGATGGGCCCCGCATGTGCATTTCCAACTGGCGCTGACAACCGACGGTATGCAGGCCGACTGGCCGGGCGTAGCGGATCCTGATGAGCTCGAGCTTTGGCACGCGGTCTGCCCCAACCCCGCAGCACTGTTGAACTTGCCTGATGAAAAGGTTTTCTATCGACCAACCGACAAGCAGGCGATCCTGCAGGACAGGCGCGAACACTTCGGCGGAAATCTCAGCCTGACATACGACGACCCGGTCATGCTGGTGCGTGGTTGGAGGCATCACCTGTTCGATGAATGGGGGCGACCCTATCTGGATGCCTACAACAACGTTCCGCATGTAGGCCATGCGCATCCGCGTATTCAGGCGGTTGCAGCGGATCAGCTGAAGCGCATGAATTCGAACACACGCTATCTGCACCCGGCGCAAACCGCCTTTGCCGACAAGGTATTGTCGAAACTGCCGGATCACCTTGAGGTCTGTTTCTTCGTCAACTCAGGGACTGAGGCCAACGAATTGGCTCTGCGTCTGGCGCGCGCGCATACCGGGGCAAAAGGGATCGTGACGCCCGATCACGGCTATCACGGCAACACAAACGCTGCGGTGGCGATCTCGGCCTACAAATTCAACAAACCTGGCGGTATTGGGCAGGCAGATTGGGTGGAACTGGTTGAGGTCGCGGATGACTATCGCGGCTCGTTCCGGCGTGATGACCCCGAGCGTGCCCGGAAGTTTGCTGACCTGATTGATCCGGCGATTTCGGCATTGCAGGCAAAAGGGCAAGGCCTAGCCGGGTTCATCGCTGAAACATTCCCCTCGGTCGGGGGACAGATCATTCCACCAAAAGGCTATCTGTCTGCGGTCTATGAAAAAATCCGCGCCGCCGGAGGGGTCTGCATTGCCGATGAAGTCCAGACCGGCCTCGGGCGCCTGGGCGACTATTACTTCGGCTTTGAACATCAGGGCGCGCTGCCTGACATAGTGGTAATGGGGAAGCCCATCGGCAACGGCCACCCGCTGGGTGTGCTGGTCACTACCAAAGAGATCGCCGAAAGCTTCGACAACGGGATCGAGTTTTTCTCGACCTTCGGAGGATCGACCCTGTCTTGCCGGATCGGAAAAGAGGTGTTGGACATCGTCGACGATGAAGGCCTTCAAGAGAACGCCCGTGTGATGGGGGCTCGTCTGATGGACGGCCTCCGAAAGATCGAAGCGGACTTTGCCTGCGTTGGCGATGTACGCGGCATGGGTCTGTTTTTAGGGGTGGAACTGGTCAATCCTGACGGTTCGGAAAGCGGTGAGATTTGCAGCTACGTCAAGAATCGGATGCGCGATCATCGCATTCTGATCGGTAGCGAGGGACCCAAGGACAATATCCTGAAAATCCGGCCACCGCTAACCATCGAAGCAGAGGACGTCGACATGATTCTTTGGACGCTGCGGGAGGTTCTTGGCGAAGTGGGTGACTACAGCCCTGCCCCCATGTGCGATCACGATCATCATCATGCGGGCTGCGGCTGCTGCTAAGAAACACAAAACCCCAGCGAAATTGCTGGGGTTTTGTCGCCGTCGATCAGTGGAGCACTGAATGTGGGGGGTGGTGCCCGGTCGTCGGCAAAGGGATCGAAACGGTCATCCGGCGTAACGCCAAGCCCAGTTCCTCGGACAACGAGGCCAGTGCCGGGGCGAAATCGGGCCGTACGATCAGCGAGGCCATCATCATTGCATCTTCACGCGCCCCTTCAGAGGCGGCACCGATCATCTGGGCAAAACAATTCTCATCAGCGCCCAGACATGCACATCCCAGCCCATGACGCACCAGCGGACGGCGACCGTGATGTGCACAAAGTGAACACAGCCGGTCCAGCGTCAGCATCGTGGCGCGTCCCTGATCTGCACCCAGCGCGATGTCAAAATCGCTTGCGGCATTTGCCCGGCCTTCGACCCCATCACCCCAAAGCCGCAGATACATGACGGCTCCGGCCTCAATGGGGTTCAGGTCAGCCAGACGGCCAACAGCCGCCCCGCCACGCGAAGAAGGTGCGCTCATTTTGTCAGGATCAGTTTGCCTGCGCGGGTGATACGCAGCGTATAAAGCTGATCGCCCAGCTCGATATGGGCCAAATTGCCGCCATTGGTGAGGTCTTCCGCCTTGTGGGCCGGAAGCATCGAAACAGCGTAGCTAAGGGTCGAGGAAGGGGTTTGCGCGTTCATTGGGGCATCTCCAGAGCATCTGTGGCACTTGGCCTTGTCTGTCTTCGTTTCGCTTGATCTGGCTGACCCTGTTTTGGGCTGGCTATCTGTTCGTGTGATTAATCTGATAAAAATAGTAAGGTTTGTCAAGCTGCTGTTTTTTCAATCGCTCCCACGGGTCTCTATTGCGCCGTCGCACAGCACGACCTAGGCATTGGACATCAACAAACAAAGGCGGATTCGCAGATGGCAGCAGTTGTCGTATTTGATCTGGATGGCACCCTGATAGACAGCCTTGCCGACCTTGCAGCTGCGGTAAACCGAATGCTGCACGATCAGGGGCACCCCGCCTTGCCTCAGGATACGATCCGGGGATTCGTCGGGAACGGACTACCCAAGCTGGTCGAGCGCGCGATGACGCATTGCGGGCTGGAGCCAACGCTTCACAAGGACCTGACACAGCTTACCCTGAAGCACTACAATGCAGGCGCCTGCGATCAGACCGTAGTTTATCCCGGCGTGATCCAGGCGCTGGATGAGCTTCGCGATATGGGCTGTGCGCTTGGGGTCTGCACCAACAAACCCGAAGCCCCTGCCCGGCATGTGCTGGGCGAACTTGGCCTGCTACCCTATTTCAACACGGTCTTTGGTGGAGACACGCTGGATATACGCAAACCCGATCCAGAGCACTTGCACGCCTGTTTCAAGACCCTTCAAGCCGCAGGCCCACTGATCTTCGTTGGCGACAGTGAGGTTGATGCCGAAACTGCGCAACGGGCTCAGGTCCCGTTTTTGCTGTTTGAACAGGGATATCGAAAGTCGCCGGTTTCGGACATGCCGCACACGCTCAGCTATGATAACAGTACCGCACTGCCTGCACTTGTTCGGAAAATCCTGACGCAGGCATAGACCCCAAAAAAGGTCGAGGGGCCGGCCAAGGGGGTAAGAAGCCAGCCCCTCATCGGGGGAAATTAGTGAAAGTGGATTGGGCGCACTGGCCCGGTAGTTAATGAAAAGTTAACGCACCTGCGCGGATCGCGAAATTGGGGGATTCCCGTAGTGCTGCGATTTTTTTCCCAATCCCCCAATTTATTTAGCGCGCAGAAGCCTAAAAACTGGGATTTATACGGCTTTCTCAGCCGCGGCACGCGCGATAACCAGTTCCTCGTTCGTCGGAATGACCATCAGTTTAACACGTGACAGGTCGGTCGAGATGACGCGCAGATTGTCCGCGTTTGCATCGTGGTCCAGTTCAAGACCCAACCACCCCATGTCAGTGCAGATACGATCGCGGATATAGGTCGAGTTCTCACCGATCCCGCCGGTAAACACGACGGCGTCCAGACCTCCCAACACAGCGGCCAAAGCGCCCAGCTCACGGCGTATCCGGAACGTGTAGTAGTTGATGGCATTGCGTGCACCCGGCGTATTCGACGCCTCAAGCGTACGCATATCATTGGTCATCCCGGAAAGGCCAAGCAGCCCGGATTTACGGTACAGAAGGTCCGAGATCTCATCCGCATTCATGCCTTGCTGATCCATCAGATACAGCACAACGCCCGGATCCAGCTGGCCACAACGCGTTCCCATCGGCAAACCATCCATGGCCGAGAACCCCATGCTTGAACCGACCGACCGACCTCCGATCATGGCGCACATTGAGGCACCGTTGCCAAGATGCGCCACAACCACCCGTCCGCCATGTATCAGCGGAGCAGTCTTGGCCAGATGGTCCGAGATGTAATCATAGCTCAGACCGTGGAAGCCATAGCGGCGAACGCCCATATCGTAATACTCGGTCGGCAATGCGAAGGTGTCATTGACCCAAGGGTGGTGGCGGTGAAAAGCGGTATCGAAACAGGCAACCTGCTTGGCATTGGGGAACCTGTCCATCGCAGTACGTGCGCCCTGCAGATTGTAAGGTTGGTGCAGAGGCGCAAAAGGCTCGAGTTTTTCCAGCATCTGCAAGCTTTCGGGGGTCAGCAGAATGGGCCTGTCATTATCCGGGCCGCCATGCACGATGCGGTGTCCAACCGCGGTCACGCCCGCCGACGGGAACTGCCGTTCCAGCAAATCCAAAATATAGTCCAAGGCGCTGGCCTGATCGCACAGCGCTTCAGAAGCGGTATCGGCAAGCACGCGGCCATCCGTGGTCTCTGCTTTGATGCGCGCCGCGCGGCTGCCGATGCGTTCCACCTCTCCCGAACAAACCAGGATCGGATCTGCTTCGCCCGCGGAGAACAACCCAAACTTCAGCGAGGACGAGCCTGAATTCAGTGTGATGATATGGTCCATCAGATCTTACCCGACATCCGCGCCGCATGCAGGGCCGCGACGGCACAGGAAACGAGCCGCGCCTTTTCGCCATCTGCGCGACTGGTCAGAATAATCGGTACGCGCGCGCCCAGCACCACCCCGGCAGCCTCGGCGTGCGCGATATACGTCAGTTGCTTGGCTAACATGTTGCCTGCGTCCAGATTGGGTACGACAAGAATGTCTGCCCGTCCGGCCACCTCGGACACGATCCCTTTGGTGCGCGCCGCGGCCAGGCTGACCGCGTTGTCCATGGCAAGCGGCCCATCGACCAAGCCACCCCTGATCTGTCCCCGCTCGGCCATCTTCGACAGCAATGCGGCATCAATCGACGACCGGATTGCTGGATTCACCGTCTCGACCGCCGACAGAACACCCACTTTTGGAGCGCCAATTCCGATTGAGATTGCCAGATCGATCGCGTTCTGCGTGATGTCGATCTTGGTTTCCAGATCCGGCTCGATATTGATGGCCGCATCGGTCACCAGCAAGGGATGCGGCTGGCCGGGTATATCCATGACGAAGACATGCGTAAATCGGCGCCCTGCGCGAAGTCCACGATCCCGCCGCAACGCCGCCCGTAGCAGTTCGTCCGTATGAAGATGCCCCTTCATCAATGCTTCAGCATGTCCTTCGACAACCAGATCAACCGCTTTGTTGGCGGCGTCCAGATGGTCCTTAACGGGAACGATCTCAACGTCACCCAAGGGCAACTCAATCTCACGCGCTGCTGCAGCAATCTTGTCGGGGTCTCCTATCAGGACCGGCTTGATGATGGTTTCACGCGCCGCCAATAAGGCCCCCCCCAGCGAGTTGGGCTCTTCTGGGGCGACAACTGCCGTGGGGATCGGAGGCAGCGGGCGCGAGCGATCGAGCAGTGCATCAAAATGCCGGTGCCGCTCGACGACTAGACCAGGCACTTCAATCTCATTGAATGACAGTTCTTTCTCCGGAGCGATCACGACCGCGATGCCGGACACGATCAGCGCCTCATCACTAGGGCGCATCACCTGAGTTTCCAGAACTACCTCGCGGTTATCGCGTTTTTTGATAACCGTAACTCTGGCCAGCAGTTCTTCACCCGCATATGCCCGGGCGCTAAAATCCAAGCTTTGCGACTTATACAGCGTACCCGCGCCCGGCAGGATATTCCCCAAAACGGCCGAGATCAGAGCCCCAAGAAACATCTCGGGCGCGATCGCCTCGTTTACGTTATCACCGTCCCCATCTTCGTCGGCCAGGTTCAAAGGGTTATGGTTGCCGGAATTCGATGCGAAGGCATAAAAATCATCCTCTGTGCAGAACCGGGTCAACTCGGCGGTGTCTCCAATCTGAAGCTGATCAAAGGGCTTGTTGTGATACTGCATTGAAACTCTCGGCGGCTGTTTTGCACCGATCATTATGAGATTTCACGTAAATTTCCAATGACGTTTGGTGGGTTTCTAGGGCTCAAACCCATCTGGCACACCGAACAGTGGCGCATCCAGTGTGGTCCCGGTCAATGCACCCATGAACGCCACCAGATCTGCGACCTGGGCATCGGTCAGTTCCAGCGGTTCGATGTCAATTTTCTGACGATGACGCTCCATCTCGAACCGGTCCTGCCAGACGATGAAATCCACATTCTCAAGCCACGGCACGTTGGGCAGCCCGGCCAAATCAGGGGTCCAGGCAGCGAGGCTCTGAGATGGGTTCAAGTGGTGGCGAATAATGCCTTCCAGATCGGGAAAGGCACCGTTGTGACCATAGGGCGCTGTCTCTGTCACATTGCGCAGCATCGGTGTGCGAAAGCGATAGGCATCCTCAAGACGGTTGCTTTCACCCATATGACCCACGTCGCGGGCATAGGGGTCCCATTGGCGGGTCTTGCCCGGTCCAAATGGCGGCAAGCTCAGCGCGTGGAATTTTTGATCCGATAGCAACGGGCCGGAATGGCAGTTTACGCAACCTGCCTCACCATAAAACAGGGTCATGCCGTCCTTTTGCCGAGGCGTCAGGGCGGTGTTATCTCCGGCCAGATATTGATCAAACGGGCTGTCCATGCTGCGCCATTCCAGCGCCATGAATGCCGCCAGCGCGTTGGCTACTTGGGTGATCGTGATGTCCTCGGTCGTGTCGATGTCATCGAATGCCTTGACCATGGCAGGCCCATAGCGCGGATCAGTGCGCACGCGTTTGGCGAGGATCGGCCAGCCCTTGTCGATGCGGTCATGCACCGCGCCGGTGACTTGATTTTCGGCCACATTTCCGGCCATCTCGAATTGCGAGGTCAGCGGGAAAAGTGCCTGCGCGGCCAGCAGTGAATTCAACCCCTCCGGCAGCCATTCCTGCGCGGGCGAATTGAAGCCGTTACCGTAGACGTCAGAGATACTTAGGCGACCGTCATAGAAGACCGTGTGAAGGTCCTTTGCACCAAGGTTCCAAAGCCCCGGCGAATTGCGGGGAATACGCTTGCGGATTTTGTCCGCTCCGGTGCCCGGCGTGCGATCTGGGCCAAGCCCCTGCCCGCCCTCGCCAATGCCCAGCGACAACCCGTCCGAGGTGCCAAAATCCGGGTGGTGGCAGTGGGCACAGCTGATGTTCTGGTTGCCCGACAAGATCGGATCGTAAAACAGTTGATGACCGATGGCGGCCTGTTCCATATCAAAGGGGATGAAATCGTCATCCGTCAGCGGGCGCGGCAGATCCTGAGCTGCCGCAGCCCCTGCCAAGAGGAAAGCAACCCCATGCGCCAGTTTGTATTTGCCCTGTGCCTTCTCGCGACCCCAGCGCTGGCTGAACTGGAACAAGCACGCGATCTGATGGAGGCCGGAGAGTTTGAAGCCGCGCGTGAGGAATTGCTGCCCGCCGCGCGCTCCGGCAATGCCGAAGCCGAGGAATTGATCGGTGTGATGTACGGGTTGGGCCTTGGAGTCGAACAGGATTATGAGCGGGCGTTTGAATGGTACCTGCGCGCCTCGATGAAAGGACATCCCGGGGCGCAGTCCGGTATCGGCTGGTACTATGAGCTGGGACTGGGCATGCCCGCGCCTGATCTGGTGCGGGCCTACATGTGGTACACGCTCAGCGCCATTGGCGGCGATCCCGATGCGGCGATCAGCCTTGAGGAAGTGGTCAAAAAAATGTCGCCGGAGCAGATCGAGAAGGCGCATGTTCTGGTCAACGACTACAAAGGGTGGATGTACCCGTTTCGGTGAGGGCCGGACCCCAGGGCCCGGCCCAGCAATTCAGTTCAGATCCGCATCACGTGAGGCATTAACATCCGCCTCGGCTGCTGCCACAGCGTCAGTCAACGCTACAAAGATCTCATCACCACGTGCCACATTGGACTGGAACCAGTCATAGACCGGGGTTGCGGCTTCTTTGAACGCAGCTTTCTGGTCGGGTGTCAGGACATAAAGGTCACCACCGCCGGCTACAAAATCCTCATAAGCCTGAATCGACTTGCGCTTGGGTGAGGCAAAGGTCGCCTGCTGCAGCGCATAAAACCCGTCGACTACCACGCGGCGCATATCTTCTGGCATCTCCTGGAACTTGGCGTTGTTCATCCACCAAAGCGCACCCATATAAGCGTGCCCGTCCAGCGTTACATATTGCAGGCCTGCATCCGGGAACTTCATGCCCATGATGTCCGTGATGCCGTTTTTCGAGCCCTCAACCACGCCGGTCTGGAAGCTGGTGAACAGTTCTGGCCACGGGATCGGGGTCGGTGATGCACCCAGTGCTTTGACCAGCTCCTGCGGCAGGTCGGCAACCACGGTGCGGATTTTTAGACCTTCCATGTCAGCCGGCTCAGCAACACGGCGTTGTGTATTGGCGAAGTTGCGCCAGCCACCTGTATTGCCGATTGTCATCAGACGGATCGCACCGCCGGAATCCTCCAGCGCCATGTCGCGCATCTGCCGGGTGAAATCACCGGATAGGACATGTTCGGCAATGCGGTCATCGGCCATCAGGTAAGGCAGGTCCAGAACCTGCACGTAAGGGAAGATGCCCGAGGCCCCTCCAGAGGTTGAGATGTAGATGTCGATCGTACCGTCTGCCACACCCTGCAGACACTCGGCGCCGTTCGAGCAGAGCTGCGTACCTATGAACAGCTCAACCTCAATGGCTCCGTTCGAGGCCGCCTCAACGTAGTTCTTGAAAACGACCAGACCGTCATAATCTTCGTCGTTTTCATTCGAGTTTGCTGTGGCGCGTAGCGTGTAGTCGGCGGCTGCCGCGGCAATCGCAGACGCGGCCACTAGCGACGTGGCCACCGCTGCGGTTTTGATAAATCTTCTGAGCATGCGTTTCCTCCCTGTGATACTCAGTTCAGTTTGCAAATCCCGTTATCCTCGGGATCGTCATGGATAGTGCGGGGATGTATGTGATCAAGAAGATCACGATGATTTCGACCGCCAGAAACGGCAGGATTGCCTTGGCGATGGTTTCAACCCGTTCCCGAGACACGGCGGCGGCTACGAACAGCACCAGCCCCATGGGCGGGGTGGCCAGACCGACAGTCAGGTTGACGCTCATGATAATGGCAAAATGGATCGGGTCTACACCGAGGCTGGTGAAGATCGGACCGAGGATCGGGCCAAGGATGATAATAGCGGGGCCTGCATCCAGGAACATTCCGACGATGAACAGCAGCAGGTTGATCAGGAACAGCAGGATCAGCGGGTTTTCCGACAGGCTGAGGATTAGCGAGGCCAGCTGCTCCGGCGCATGGCTGAGGCTGACCACCGTCTTGAAAGCCATTGCCGCCCCGACCAACAACAGGACGACAGCGGAGGTCATACCTGCATTACTGAGCACCTCGGGGACTTCTTTCCACGTCAATGTGCGCAGGACGAAGAAACCGATGATAAAGGCATACCCTACGGCGACAGCGGCCGCTTCGGTCGGGGTAAAGATGCCACCCAGTATTCCGCCCAAGATGATCACAGGGGTCATCAGAGGGAAGAACGCTTTTAGGCTGGCCTGACGGCGTTCTGGCCAAGTATATTTACGGCTGGCGACCGGGAAGTCGTATCGATCCGCCATAAGCTTGATCATGAGCATCAAACCGACACCGACCATGACCCCAGGCACGATGCCAGCGAGAAAGAGTGCAGCTACACTTTCACCCATGACATAGGCATAGATGATCATGATGCCCGAGGGCGGGATGATCGGCCCGATCACCGAACTGGCTGCCGTGATCGCGGCGGCAAATTTGCGGGTATAGCCTTGCTTCTCCATCGCCGGGATCAGCATCGACCCAAGCGCCGAAGTATCAGCGACAGCGGACCCTGAAAGGCCCGCGAACAGGATCGAGCTGAGGACGTTCACATGCGCAAGGCCGCCCCGCAGGTGGCCCATCAGGGCCTGGCTGAACTCCACAAGTCGGATGGTGATGCCGCCCCGGTTCATCAGTTCTCCGGCCAGCATGAAGAAAGGGATCGCCATCAGCGGGAAGCTATCCATACCGTTATAGACATTGCGATAGAGCAGCGTAATGTCGTTGGTCTGACCGCTGAGCCATAGCAGAATGCCGGGCGCTGCCAGCAGTGCGAAAAAGACCGGCAGGCCGATCAGCAGGAAAATCAGGAAGGTGGGCAGGAACCAAATCAGCATTTATTCAGCCCCCACCGCAGCTTCGGGAATTTCAGGCAAAAGATGTGCTCCGCCCAGCATGGTTACTATCGACCGCAAGATCAGTTCGATATTGACCGAGATCAGCAAGATGATCCCAACCAGCAGCGAGGCCATCATCCAACTGCGCGGAATACGGTACCATTCATCGAACCCGAAAGAGGTAGGCAGGTACAACGCCGCAGTGGCGAACCGGCCACCAAAGCCCGTAACCTCAGACCAGCCGATATTGACCGCAACCAGCAGCACGGCCAGCGAGATCAGCAGCAGTAACAAATTGAGCGATTGACCAAGCACGCGCGGCAGGAAGCGCGCAAGCATATCGATGGCGACGAACCCTCCGCGACGGAAAGCTGTGGGGGCCATCAAGCCCGTCATCCAGAGCATGCAGAACCGGGCAGCCTCATCCGGCCATGGCAGGGCGTTGCCCAAGACATATCGGAAGAACACCTGAATCAGGATCGCGATAACCATAACTGCAATCGCAACAACACCGACCGCGCGGCCCAGACGCAGCACGGTTTCGTTCACGAATGCAATCGGCGTCAACGCCGATGCCAGTCCGCCCATGCGGATCCTCCCACTGTCAGCTGCGGGTTTGACCCGCAGTCTTCATATCGCGCTTAGCTCTGCGCGAATTGGCCGAGTTTTCCGGCAAAGAACGTCAGCGCGTCTCCATCCGCCATGCTGACTTTCAGAACTTTGCCCACCACGATCACATGATCGCCTGCATCGTGATAAGCGTGCTGCTCGCATTCGAACCGGGCAAGACTACCCGGCAACAACGGGGTGCCGTTTTCACAACGGTCATGTTCGATATCACGCAGCGCATGGGCGTCTTTTGAACAGCCAAAGCACAGCTCGGCCTGTTCAGCAGACAGAACATGCACACTGAAGTGACGCGCCGCGTGAAAATAACGAAACCGGCGCGAATTGCGGTCGCCCGCCCACATCACCAGCGGCGGATCCAGCGACAGGGAGGAAAAGCTGTTGGCCGTAATGCAGATCGGCCCATCCTCACTGTCGCAGGTCACGACAGTAACTCCGGTGGCAAACCGGCCAAAAGCATCGCGCAGGGTTCGCGTGTCGTCCTTATGCGGGACGAATGTATGGTTCATATCGCGCGAGATTGCGTTCATCATGGCACCTCATGTCCCAGCGCCGCCTCATACAGGCGGTACCAGCTTTCACGATCCAGCTTGACCTTCAACGCATCCGAGGCGCGTTTGATACGGCCCAGATTATTTGTGCCCAAAACCGGCAGGATGTTCGCCGGATGCGCGAGCAGGAAGGCAACCGCAACGGCGGCGCGGTCCACCCCGAATTCCTCGGCTATCTCATCCGCAACAACACCAACCGGAGGGTTCCCGGCCATCAAAAGGCCCCCGCCAAGTGGGGACCACGCCATCAGCGGATGACCATGCTGCTGATGGAACGCCAGATCGCCGTTAGTGAACGGGCTGATCTCGCCCAGAGATATCTCGATCTGATTGGTGACCAACTTGGTTTTCATCGCCGACTGCAGCAAAGACCAGTCCCAAGGGCGGAAGTTGGACACACCAACCGCGCCGACCTTGCCACTGGCAACCACCTCATCCAGCGCTGCACCGGTTTCATGGTGATCCATCATTGGATCCGGGCGGTGGATCAGTAGCAAGTCGATGTGGTCGATCGCCATTTCCGACAGAGATGTATCGACCGATTTCAGAATATGCGCACGCGACGTGTCGTAATATTTGACCTTGGCCTCGGCATAACGCCCCATCGGCGCGACGATGTCACATTTGGTGACGATCTCCATTTTCTGGCGAAGGCTGGGATTGGTGCGCAAGGCATTGCCCAGAACGGCTTCGGCCGCGTATCCGCCATAAATGTCGGCCTGATCGAAGGTGGTGATGCCCTGATCCAGACAGGCCTGAATCTTGGCCTCAACATGCGCAGTCGAGGTGTCACTGTCATCACCCAAGCGCCACATGCCATAGACAAGACGGCTCATTTCCAGCGTGTCAGATAGTTTCACACGTTGCATCAGCGACGAACTCCGTTGCCCAGCGGGGTTGCCGGGATGGTTGCTGGCACGCGCCCGTAGGCTTCGGGAAGCGAGCAGGTTTTCAGGTTGGGCATCACGCGGGAGCCAAAATGCTTGGCCTCGTCCATGTGCGGATAGCCCGAAAAGATGAAGGCGCGAATGCCCATCTTATGATACTCTTCGATTTTAGACATAACTTGATCGGTCGAACCGACCAGCGCAGCACCACAGCCCGACCGTGCGCGTCCGACGCCGGTCCAAAGGCCGGGTTCGACATAGCCATACTCATCCGCCAGATCGCGGTTCTTGGATTGATGCGCCACACCCAATGATGTCGCGTCCAGTGCCCGCTCGCGGATCGCACGACCATATTCGTCATCCAGTTTCGAGACGATGTAGTCGGCGTACTCCTGTGCCTCAGCCTCGGTATCGCGAACAATCATGTGGACGCGCAGACCGTAGTCCAGAGTACGATTGTAATTCTCGGCAACCGCATGAACGGCTTTCATCCGCTCGGCCAACTGATCCTTTGTTTCCGGCCACATCAGGTAGACATCGCAATGCTCGCCGCACAGGTCCAAAGCAGACGGCGAGTAGCCGCCGAAATACAGCAGTGGGCCACCGGTCTGGTAAGGCCGAGCCGGGTCGGTGGTCAGGCCTGAAAAGTTATAGACCTCGCCCGCATGGTTGATTTCGTCCTGCGTCCAGGCCTGTTTCAGGATCTCGACCACTTCGCGCGAGCGTTGATATCGGAAAGCGCTATCGGCTTTTTCACCGGGAAAATCGGACGAGATGATATTGACCGTCAACCGCCCCTTAAGCATGTGGTCCAGCGTCGCGATGGTACGGGCCAGCATGATGGGCTGCATTTCGCCACAGCGCACGGCGGCCAGCAGGTTGATGTTTTCGGTAATCGGCGCGCAACCTGCAACAAAGCTCAGGGTGTCCTGTCCGACCTGATAAGACGATGGGCACAGGATGTTGCGAAAGCCTTGCGCCTCGGCCTCTTTCACGATGCCTGAACAATGCTCCCAGCTGGATCGCAGTTCACCATCGGGCACACCCAGAAACTGGTAGTCATCCGAGCAAAGCGCTGCAAACCACGAAACCTCGGCCGCATCCAGGTCGGGGGATGTGATGGGGACGATGGTCATTTGATTCACGCTCCGTACATCTTTGACTTTCCTCTTGCGTAGCAAGCGCATTGATGTAGATCAATAGTGTATCAATTTTTCCTGCGACCGAGTGAAGCGCCCTCAATGTCCGCCAACAGCCGCAATCCAAATGCCCTGCCGATCTATGTCCAGATCTCAGAGCTTCTGATCCGCGATATAGCTGCGGGCCGTCTGATTGATGGTGAACGTCTTCCGCCTGAACGGGACATGGCTTCGAACCTCAATGTCTCGGTCGGGACCTTGCGAAAATCGCTCGCCGAGCTTGAGAAAAAAGGCATGTTGGAGCGTATTCAGGGTTCGGGCAATTACATTCGTGAGACCGGAACGCAGAACAGCGTCTATGCCATGTTCCGGCTGGAACTGCCCGAAGGCGGCGGGTTACCGCGTGCAGACATCCTGTCGGTTGATCATCTCAAGAAGCCTGCGAAACTGCCGAAGTTCGGCCTGTCTGATAGCGGTTCGCGTGTACGCCGGATGCGTTATCTGAATGACACAATCATCGCGGTCGAAGAAATCTGGCTGGACGAATCAGCCGGGACCATCGACCAGAACCTGCTGTCCGACTCGCTTTATCGCTATTACCAGCAACAGCTTGGCTTCTGGATCACACGGGCAGAGGATCGCGTTTCTGTCAGTGCCCTGCCCGACTGGACTCCTGAAGGCTTCACCAAACCTGCGGGCCAAGCCGCAGGGTATATCGAACGGTTCAGTTGGTCTGAGAAAGCTGATCCTATCGAGTTTTCAAAAACATGGTTTGATCCAGATCGAGCCACATACGTTCAACGCCTGAAATAAAAGGAACTGCGCATGACCCGGACCACCAACTACGGGCTGATCGGATGCGGTATGATGGGGCAGGAACACCTGCACAACATTGCTCTGCTTGAGGGCACACGAGTCGCCGCAATCTTCGAACCCGACCCGGAGATGGCGCATAAGGCGCAGGCGATTGAACCCGACGCGCAGATGGTGTCTTCCCTACAGGACCTTCTGGCAGTCAATGATCTGGACTGTCTGGTCATCGCCAGCCCCAACCACCTGCATGTTGATCAACTGGCCGAGATTGCGAAAACCCGCCCACTGCCACTGTTGATCGAGAAACCGTTGTTCACTGATCCCACCGATCTTGCACGGCTTGAGGAGTTGGAACGCAGTTTTCCGCACCCGATCTGGGTCGCAATGGAATATCGCTATATGCCCCCGATCACGGCGCTGATCGATGAAGCAGCGACCGCAGGTGGTGGGATCAAGATGCTCACGATCCGCGAACACCGCTTTCCGTTTCTCGAAAAGGTCGGCAATTGGAACCGGTTCAACCGTAACACTGGCGGTACATTCGTCGAAAAATGTTGCCACTTCTTCGACCTCATGCGCCTGATCCTGCAATCAGACCCGGTTCGTGTTTCCGCAAGCGGAGGCCAAGCTGTCAATCATTTGGACGAAGTTTATGACGGCGATACTCCAGATATTCTGGACCACGGCTATGTCATTGTCGATTTTGCTTCGGGCGCGCGCGCGATGCTCGAGCTTTGCATGTTTGCCGAGGGTTCGCGGTATCAAGAAGAAATCTCGGCCATTGGGCGCGATACCAAAATCGAAGCGCTTGTGCCCGGCCCGGGCCGCTTCTGGCCCGAACATCTGGGCGACGCGCCTGTACCACAGCTGATCATCAGCCCTCGCGCACCGAAAGGTCCAATCCAGCGCGACATCCCCGTTGATCCCGAGTTGCTGGCGGCTGGCGACCACAATGGCTCGACTTATTACCAGCACAAAGGCTTTCTGGAGCTGGTCAGGGGCGAGCGCGCCAAACCCGAGGTCTCACTGCGTGATGGGATTTGGGCCGTGCGTATCGGCCTTGCCGCACAACAGGCGTCAGAGCAGGGCCAAACGATCAGCCTAGCTGGGTAATTAACAGGGTCAGAAAATCACATTCAGCATCAACAGTGAGACGATCAAGAAGATGATCGTCATGATCCCGCCCGAACGGACGAAATCGGTCACTTTGTACCCAGCTGGCCCCATGATCAGCGCATTTACCTGATGGGTCGGGATAATGAAACTGTTCGAGGTCGAAATCGCGACGGTTAATGCAAAGACCGCCGGGTTGGCACCCGCCGCAACCGCAATTGAAACCGCAAGGGGCACCAACAGAACCGTCGCGCCGACGTTTGACATGACCAGAGAAAATGCCGTCGCCAGAATGGCGACGCCCGCCTGTAGCGCCCAATTCGGCCATCCATCCAAGATGATCATGATCTGTTGCGCAATCCATGCCGCAGTCCCGGTATTCTGCACCGCCTGACCCAACGGGATCAGACACGCCAGCAGAAAGACCGTGTTCCATCCAACTGCTCGATACGCCTCGTCAACACTGAGCACCCGGGTCAACATCATTCCTGCGGCTCCGGTCAGCAAACAGAGCGACAACCGCACATCCGTGAACAGGATCAGCGACAATGAGATCAAGAAGAACAAGAGCGCCCAGCCTACCTTTTGCGGGCGCAATTCGTCCTGCGGGAAATCAGACGTGACCACAACAAAATCCGGATCACGCTTTATCCGCATCAGGTTGTCCCAGCGGGTATGAGCAACCAACATGTCGCCAGCCTTGAACTTCTCAAGCCCGATCTGGGTGGATTCATGCGTCTCAGTCTCGACATGACTCAGCGTCTCTTCACCCCTGTGGATGGCGAGCAAAGACATTCCGTAGGTTTTACGGAACAGCAATTCGCGAGGGCATTTGCCGATCAGCTTGCTGTCAGGCGTCACGACCACCTCTGCGACCCCAGCATTCGTGGGTGCGAACTCTTCGACAAACACATCCAGATCAGGCAGCACCGTCAGCCCATACTTTTCGGCAAACTCTTCGACAACCCAGCGCCGACCCACAATCGCCAATCGACAAGGCGCAGCAATCTCGGCTGTTAGCACCTGAACCATCGAGGTCTTGCCACGGTAAAAGGTCGAGATGATATAGAGATGATTTTCAAAGTTGATGTCGGCCAGTATCTGCCCGACCAGCGGGCTGTCGGCCGGAACCACAACCTCGAACACATCGGCCTTCAGCCCGTAGACCCGCTGAAGATATTCCTGAGTCCCGCGCCCGGTACCCGTACTCTCCGACCCTGAATCGCCCGGCAGCACCCAACGTCCCAGTAGCAGGAAATATGCGATCCCCGTCAGGATCAGCACCGCACCGATGGGGGTAACGGAAAACAATCCAAAGGGTTCCATCTTCTGGGCTTCGGGCAGCCCTTCGTTTGCAGTTTGGATCAGGTCATTCAACAGAATAAGCGGCGAGGACCCGACCATCGTCATTGTCCCCCCCAGAATGGCACAAAACCCCATGGGCATAAGCAAACGTGACAACGGAATACCCGATCGCGATGAGATACGGCTAACCACCGGTAGGAACAACGCCGCCGCCCCGACATTTTGCATGAATGATGAGATAACACCGACTGTGCCCGAAACGATCGGCAGCACTCGGTTTTCAGACTTACCACCATATTTCAAAATGACGGACGCGACCTTGTTCATTAGGCCCGTTTTATCCAAACCCGCACCTACGATCATGACCG
Source organism: Ruegeria sp. D7 (assembly GCF_056534355.1). Taxonomy (NCBI): domain Bacteria; kingdom Pseudomonadati; phylum Pseudomonadota; class Alphaproteobacteria; order Rhodobacterales; family Roseobacteraceae; genus Ruegeria; species Ruegeria sp. D7. Next base: position 10,126 of record NZ_JBQFPG010000018.1, on the reverse strand, counting down.
CAATGATCGAAATCACGGCATTGGACGCAAACCCGTCAAACAGATGAGGAACATTTGCCAGATTTTCGAGACCCGGTGCATAACTCAGCAGACCCACAATGACCAACACCAGGATGGCCGAAAGATCGATCCTTACAATCTCGGACACAAACAAGAACACCGTGAAGGCCAAAAGCGCCGAGACCACACCCATTTCGTATGTAAACGCCAATTGCTCCACTGGGATCACCTGGTTCCAAAAGCAAATCTAATAGGCACTTCTAGGCAATCAGCGCGGGCCTGTCATGGACTTTGTCTGTTTGGTCGAAATCCACCGTGACAAAACTACCGGCGTCGTAAGAAGCCGTCCGGTGCCACCGAAATTTGCAGCTTGTGATCGATACTCTTGTCGATCTCGAAATCAGGATTGACTTTCAACCAATCATGAACTGCAGTCTTTGGGTTGTCTCCAGGTCCCCATGGACGATCAGTGAACTTAGTGGGAGGCATATCCTCAACGATTGTATCGAACACAATGCAATAGCTACCCGAAGAAACAAGCGGGGCATACGCATTTAACTCGGCAAGCACATGATCGTGTGTATGATTGCTGTCGAGACAAACAAGTACCTTTTGGTAATCTTCAGCAGCAGTTCGAACCTGGTCCACAATGTCTTCGTCAATAGATGAGCCTTGAATCATCTCGATTCTGGAGGCCATCGGATGCTCTTCTATGGCTGCACGATTGTGGGCGCGAATATCAATGTCAATGCCAAGCACTTTGCGTTTGGGACTAGCGGGGTCAAGCGTCTTGCCCGCTTCTACGGCGTCGCAATACTCTAACATCGCGAGAAGTGAGGCCGAGTAAATCAGTGATCCGCCATGTGCGATGCCCGTCTCGATAATCAGATCAGGCCTGACGTTCCAGACGATTTCCTGCAAGGCAACAATGTCCTGAGGATATTGGATTATCGGTCTGCCAAACCAATCAAAGTGATAGGAGTATTTATGCGAGTTCGCTTGCTCGAACCATTGCCTGGTAAGGTCCGAGAAGTCGGTATCTGCGCCTGCCCTGGCGATTTCTATTTCACATTCTAATTTGAATTTTTTGTGTGGATCCATGTTACTTTCTCGTTATTTCAATTCGAACCTCGAAGGCTTCGTCCCCGTCTTGGAAACTGCAAGCTGGATGTCCAGGAAAGGTTCGGGCTCGTAGAAGATTCAAAAGGGCCCGAGTGGTTGTTGTTTCATTTAGATCAAGCTTACTCGCTGGTTCTAGTTCCGAAGCGAGGTGAAATGAGCCCACATTTCGTTCTTGTTCGATTGCAGGTAGCTGACCAGCACGAACTGCTTCCCAAGATCTGCAAACCAGACCGACCATTTCAACTTGGGCCTTTTCATAGAGCGTACCGCCGGTATCGGTCCACCCATATGGTATTGACGATTGAGCAATGATTGGACCGTCATCAATTCCGGGAGTGACTCCGTGCAAAGAAACTCCGAAGGGTGCTTCTTCCACGATTGCCCAGAAATTGTAGTGCTTTCCTCTGTTGTACGGCAGAAAGCTAGGATGAGTATTCAGGAATCCCCTACGGGCCCTAGACAGCAAATTTCCACTTACCAAATGCGGCCACCATGCCAAAAGACCGAGATCGAACTCATCAGCTCCAAGCCACTCTAGTAGCTCGTCCTCGCCTAGGAAGGTGGTAGTGTTGATTCCACAACTACTTGCAACATTAGAGATTTTGTTTTTATCGGTCGTGATAATAGCGGCAATGTCGTCGAGGTAATATCGAGTTAAGTGCTTGGCGATACGATACCCTACCTCGCCATCGGCCATCAAAAGAGTTTTGCAGGTTGCTAGTTTCATTGTGTACCCGAGCACTGGATGGTTCTAGAGATCACACTAACGACTCTCTCAATCTGCTCATGGTTTATATCGTGATAGCTCGGCAAATTTATCGCACGGCAAGGGATATCCCATGCATGAATATTCTCAGAACAATCTGAGAACATTTCAAGCGAACTCAGGGGCCAGAAAAACACCCGAGCATCAATGTTGGCTTCAGCAAACGCGGCCTGCAATATCTCGCGAGTGACCCCAGTTTCTTTTGTAAAAACGACAGTCGGCATCCATGCGCCATTTATGCCATCGGATGGTTCTGGATTTAGTGAAATGCCTGTTTCATTTATTAACCTTGTCTTGTAGCCCGCCAGAATTTCCTTCTTTCGCGCCGTAAGCTCGTCGATGCGCTGAAGCTGGGCACAACCGATCGCTGCCTGAATATTGGACATCTTATACTTGAAGCCAATCATATCGGCCCAGAACTGGCGGCTTTGCCCTCGCACGCGCCCATGATTAGACAGCGTCAGAACCTTTTCGAACAGCTTTGTGTCATTGGTTGCGAATAACCCGCCCTCGCCGGTTGTCAGGGTCTTGGTGCCATGGAATGAGAACGTGGAAAACAAACCCATCGAACCAGCTTTTTTTTCCAACCACTCCGATCCGATCGCCTCTGCTGCATCTTCGATCACTGGAATTCCATAACGCTCACCAAGCGCCAACAAGGCCGTCATGTCTGCCAGATTACCATAAAGATGCGTCGCGATAATGGCTCTAGTACGAGGGGTAATTGCCGCATCAGCCCGTTCAGGATCGATGCACCATGTGACCGGGTCAATATCAACGAAGACCGGGCTTGCACCCAGATGCTTCACTGGAGCCACTGTGGCAATCCAATTGGTGTCGGCCAGAATTACTTCGTCGCCAGGTCCAATACCTAGCGCAGCAAGGCCCATATGCATCGCACCCGTACAGCTAGAGGTGGCGATGGTGTGTTCCACACCAAGATATTTCCCAAACTCGTTTTCGAACCGATCAATGTACTCATAGCATTGGGCACCCCATCCATGCCGCGCTGCATCTGCAGCGTATTCGACCTCAAGTTCAGTAATTGATGGCTTTGTATATGGTATCCGATTGGTCATCTGATGCATAACTCAGGCACAAATGTCACGAAGGCTGAACCTGCATCAGCCAAATCCGCCAACTGAGCGGTAATTTCACCCGCGATATTCCATGGCAGTATTAAGATGTAGTCAGGCCGGCTGTCGTTCAGCTCTTGGGGCGGGCGGATGGGAATATGGCTACCCGGCAGGAACTTGCCTTGCTTGGATGGAGCCGCGTCCGATACGAATTGAATCAGGTCTCTGCCGACGCCTGCAAAGTTAAGCAACGTATTGCCTTTTGCGGCCGCTCCATACGCGCTGACGGTCTTGCCGCTACGCTTGGCCTCCAGTAGGAAAGAAAGTGCCATGTCCTTAACCGTTTCTACGCGAGATTGGAAAGCAATGTATGGTTCCTGGGTCTCTAGACCCGCGGCTTGTTCCTTAGCCAAAACGCTTGCAACCGAGTCGGTTAGAAGATGTGACGCATCATGCAAACATCCGTATACTCGCAGGCTGCCACCGTGGGTTGGGAGTTCTTCGACATCGAAGATACGCAATCCCGCCATTTCAAAAATCCGCCGCGCCGCGCCTAACGAAAGATACGAGAAGTGCTCATGATACACAGTATCAAATTGACATTCATCTAGAAGCCGGAGCAAATGAGGGAATTCCAGAGTAACAACACCCTCTGAATTCAACACTGTTGCCAACCCAAGAGCAAAGTCATTGATGTCGGGCACATGTGCAAATACATTGTTGCCGCACACAAGATCAGCCTTGTGGCCTTGGGCTACCAGTTGCTGCGCCAGCGTTTCACCGAAGAAGGCCCGCATTACTGGAATGCCAATGCGTTCCGCAACTTCTGCCGTGGCATCAGTAGGCTCGATACCCAGGCAAGGTATTCCTGCCTGCACGAAATTCTTCAGCAAGTAACCATCGTTGGAGGCAACTTCGATCACATAAGAGTCAGCACCCAGATTTAGCCTTTGGGTGATTGTGCTTGCATACTCAGCGGCATGCGAAACCCAGGACTGTGAAGTCGATGAAAAATATGCGTAATCCGCGCGAAAAATCTCATCTGCTCTGGCGTAATCTTCTGTTTGGACCAGCCAACACTGTTCACACACACGTAACCGCAAAGGAAAGGTGACTTCAGGTGCATGCAGATCGGCCTGCGTAAGATAGGCATTGGAAGGTGGTGCAAACCCGAGGTCAAGAAAGGCCGGGCCGAGCGGATGATAGCAGTGACGGCATTTCATGACTCTAGCGGCTCCAGTTCGGCAAGTAGTGGCAGAGCACGATCTCTAGGTGAGATCACAGTTTTTGACAACGGCCAGCCGATACCAATCTCAGGATCGTCGAAATGGACTCCACCGCTGTACTCAGGACTGAAGGGAATCGAGTGCAAGTACACCATCTCGACATCATCTGTCATGGTCTGGAAACCATGGGCAAATCCCTCCGGAATGTACAACGCAACGCGGTTGTCTGCGCTGAGCTCCTGAGCGATCCAATGTCCAAAGGTCTCTGATCCGGATCTCAAATCAACGGCAACATCAAAAATCGCGCCCTGCACGACGCGCACAACCTTTGCCTCTGCAGCCGGGGCTCGTTGAAAGTGAAGCCCCCTGATTGTGCCCATATGCCGAGTATAAGAAGTGTTAATCTGTGCGATTTCCGAGAACAAGTGTCGCGACTGAAACTCTTCGCTACAAAAAGAACGCGCAAAAAAACCGCGATCATCCTCAATACGATTTAAGTCGATACGCAGCACATCACTGATCATCATCGGTTCGAATTTCATCACTCGGCCTTTTCGAACTCTTCAATATCAGCATCTACTAGGGTTTTTGCATCGACGCCTGAGCTGAATTGCCGATACCAATCGACTGTGCGGGTTACTGCCTGGTCAAAGTTCCAGCGAGGCGCCCACCCCAGCAGGGAATTCGCCTTGTCTATTGACAGTGTCAAGCGGCCAGCCTCGTGTGGTGCATTTGTTTCGCTTTGATATCTGACCTCACCCGGCCAAGCGTTCAAGCTGGTTGATACCAAATCTTGAACGGGACGTTGATCGGAAACCACAGGACCGAAATTAAAGGCAGTTTCCAAATCACTACGACCATCAAGCAAACCATCAGCCAGATCCATGTATCCCTTCAAAGGTTCCAGAACATGCTGCCAAGGTCTTATCGCGTGCCGGTTGCGCACGACCAAAGCTTGACCATCTCCAAACGCGCGGGCCAAATCGGGCAAGATGCGGTCTTCGGCCCAATCCCCGCCACCAATTACGTTACCCGCTCTGGCCGTCGCAACTCGAACTGGCGAACCCGAAAAAAACGATGATCGGTAGCTTGCAATAGCAATTTCCGCTGCCGCTTTACTGGCGCTATAAGCATCATGACCACCAAGCTGGTCATCCTCGAAGTAGGGCGCATTCTGTTCAAGATTCTTATAAACTTTGTCGGTAGTGACGATCACGACCGCAGTGGGCTTGTCTCTCTCTCGCAAGGCATCAAGAACGTTCACCGTCCCCATCACATTAACATCCATCGTGCCTTGCGGCTCGCGATAGGATCGGCGGACAAGTGATTGGGCTGCGAGGTGAAACACAATGTCGGGATCAGCATCGGCAACACGTGCGTTGACATTCGCCGAATTGCGGATATCGCAAATCGAGTGATCCATACGCTCGGCCAACTCGAGCTCATCAAAAAGACAGGGTGAATCTTCGGGCGCCAATGAAAGACCAAAGACTTTGGCACCGCGCGATAGCAGCCAATGCGACAACCAGGCGCCTTTGAATCCTGTGTGTCCCGTGAGCAGGACACGGCGTCCCTTCCAGTCGGTCGTCACCTCCAGACTCTCCACGGCGGCTTCCCACTAGCCCAAAGATCTTCCAGAAAGTTCTTGTCTCTCAGCGTATCCATAGCCGACCAGAAACCATTATGTTTATAGACTGCCAGTTGTTTGTCAGCCGCCAGCGCCTCCATTGGTTCACGCTCCCAAAGCGTGTCATCACCGTCAATACGATCCAGAACGGACGGCTCACATACGAAGAAACCACCAGATACCCATTGTCCGTCACCTTTCGGTTTCTCTAAGAAACTTTTGACCCGCGCACCTTCGACCTGAATTGAGCCGAAGCGTCCGGCCGGTTGAACAGCGGTCACGGTCGCCTCCACACCTTCTGCCTCGTGGAATGCTATAAGTTCGCTGATATCAATGTCGCTAACCCCATCTCCGTAAGTAAGCAGGAACCGATCGTCCAGATGCTCGCGCACACGCACGATTCTTCCACCCGTTTGTGTCATCTCTCCCGTATCAACAAGTGTGACACGCCAAGGTTCCGCATGGCGTTGATGTACCTCCATTCGATTTTCCTGAATATCGATCGTGATGTCTGACATATGCAGAAAATAATTTGCGAAATACTCTTTGATTATGAATCCCTTGTAGCCGCAACATATTACGAAGTCGGTTATCCCATAAGCTCCGTAAATCTTCATTATGTGCCACAGTAGTGGACGGCCACCGATCTCAATCATCGGTTTAGGCTTCAAGTGAGATTCCTCACTAATCCGGGTACCGAGTCCACCGGCAAGCAAAACAGCTTTCATCTAGTTCCTAAGACCTTCTGTAATTTTGCTATGATGCGCTGACTTGCGCAAAGATATACCACCTAGCCACCCTATGCTTCCCTAAAACCGCATAGCTTTATACCCAGTATTCATCCAGTAGCGGCGCACTGTTCGATCGCCTAAGCCTAACCCCACAATCACATCTTTTTACTACAAGCGAGACGAGTCCAAACAAAGGAAGCTTGCACACGCCAACCGCTCGCCAACAGTAAATTCGGGAACTCTAAACCAGTTTCCAACTACAAATGCAACTGAGCCGGGATGTTGGCTTAAGTCATGAAATGTAGCGTGAAGCCGCTGCTTCAATCCGTTAAAAAGCGTTACAATCATACCTGCCTGTAACATTGAGGCGATCCTTTGCCGCAGTTTCTGTTCCGGCAGTGCAAATCCCAGTTAAGGAAGGTGCTGCATAACGATGGCGATCCAATCTCGCGGCCTGCACAATACAGTTGGTAGTGTCGCGAACAAGCACAATGAAGTAGTTTCTGTCAGCTGTAATTTTGCGAATAGAAGGAAGGTTGCAGTCGTCTAGGTTTGCTGCAAGAACCGAAGCAGTCAAACTAGGTTTAGTATCAAGCTTGGACGCATAATACGATGGTATGTTTTGAAGATCTAACTCTTGTCATCCCAACTTTTGAGCGACAACAGCTAGTGCTGTTAGCAATGTCATATTGGAATGAGTTAGGTGTCGAGCTGCATGTGATCGACGGATCGGAGAAGCCAATTCCCACTGAAGCACTGCCGCAGAGTCAAAAAATACATTACTATCATATGCCTGCACCTCTGTTCGACCGATTGAGTTTCGCAACAGAAATAGTCCAGACGCCATTCTGCGGTCTGATCTCAGATGACGAATTTTTCTTACCAACCGGCCTGAGAGCATGTTTGACAGAACTTTCGAACGACCCAGAACTGGTCGCATGCATTGGAAGGGCACTTGCCTTTGATGCAACATCCGATCGGGTTGAAGGAGTTCCTGCTTACCCTGAAATGGCCGGGCGCCGAATTGACCAAAAGACTGCTGCCGAGAGGGTGAGAGCACACTTGGGAGACTATCGGCCTTCCACAATTTATGCAGTGACAAGGACGGATGTTTGGAAAAAGGCATTACGTGCATCGGTAGCAAAGTCTTTCCCCGTATTTGCCCTTCCTGAACTCAGATTCGAGGCCGCAATCGCGTACCAAGGTCCAAGCCGAGTGATACCGGTACTGAGTTGGCTTCGAAATGTAGGCGAACCGCCTAAACGCGGACAAGATGAAACCTTAGATGTGCGCAACACATTCCATGAATGGTGGAATGACGAAAACAAATTTGATCAGCGCTGCGAGTTTCTAAGCTTAATGGCCGAGCATCTTCGAACAGATGCCGCGTCAGATGAAGAGCGTCAAATTGTACATGATCTAGAACAAGCGTTCACACATTATGACAATACCATCCAGGAACGAAAGACAGCTTGGCAAACACGAAACTCGGCTGCTCGATCTGATCGGGTAGTAAAAAAGAAACAAAACTTATTGCAAAGGTTTCAAAAACTAATTTTTGGAGCCGGTGACAAAACCCCGCAATCCACTCATTCCACGAAAGGACGGCAAAAACCCATAATGGAGAAAAGCTCATCAAATCAAAAGTCAAATGCTCCTAGAAGAAAAGATATCTTTCTCGCCGTTGAGGATTTGCGAGCAGAAGGTGTGCTTGTTAACTTGAATGAAATAGAAAAAGTAGTGCAATTGATGGGGTTTATGGCAGATCGATCCACGTTTTCAACGCGCGATGACGGAAGTCAAAACCACCCTCGCCAGACTAGCTAACAAATTCTGATATCTTGCTGTGATCCTATCCTCCCTTGAAGCGTTCCTCGTTAAGTAAAGGAGAACGTAGGAACCACAAGGCCATTGACCCAGCGCCTTTGAACCGGGCATTTTGGATGCTGGCGTCTGCCATCAGAGACTTTCGGACAAACTGCGCTCTGATCTAAGAAAGAGTGCGGTTCATCTGGATGGATTAACTATGCAGCGGATTTACGGCGAAGCAAGTCCCGGTTTTCGATGGTCTTTCGTTTGATCACTTGTCGTTGTTTCAGAATGGTCTGTCCTCGTCCGATATATACGTCAGCGGGTATAAGAGCTAGCCGGCTTTCGAGGTGGCGACGGTGACTGTAGTAGTCGACGAAGGCGTCGATCTGCTGCGTGAATTCGCCAGGAAGCAAATAGTTTTCCAACATAATGCGGTTCTTGAGGATCCGATGACAGCGCTCGATCTTGCCTTGGGTTAAACAATGGCATTCGGTGGTTTTATCCATAGTTCTGATTCCATATACCAAGATATTCCATCAGAGCAGTATCAGCTTCCGACGCTTTACCTGTCACGTGCTCAAAACTGTGAAGTCATCATTTATGACAAGCGCCGCGAAGTCACCGACAAGAAAAAGCTGATCTGGTGGGAAATCTGGAACGCCAGTCTTGAACGGGTTGGTTTGCCTTCTTTGGATCATACTAACGCGTCTCAGATGCATGCTCGACTGTCAAAGGTTTTTGGAACCAGAACGCAACTTACTCGCCTGCGTAGAAAAATTAGTGACAGTTTGCGAGACCTCCACAATGGAGTTGCGCAGTTTGGAAGAGCGCTCGACGAGCAGGATCGACGTCAGACTAAATGGCTTAGTACAGTGCATCGAGCTACTGATGAAATGACTTCTAAAGTCCGTCGCTACATTGATCGACTTGCTGACCGAAGAACAAAACCACACCACGCTGGAAGAGAACTTGCAGACCAGTTTGAAGCTAGCGAGAGCCGCCGAAACTCTGCTGCAAGAGAGCTAGACGAGCAGTTGATAGAAAAAGACCGCGATTACGGTTTCCATCTTTAGTCTGGGATAAGTCATGCTGTTTCAACACGAACGCTTCACCATGAGTTTTCGTCTAGCTCTTGATTATGGAATCGACTATCGAACTTTTGAAAAAGTGCTATGCTTGCAACCCAGCATCCCGCTTACCGCTGTTGCCGATTTTCGCGATGTCCCATCCCTGATTGAGAAGCAAAAATATACGGTCCCCGATCAGGAAGTGCGACATGCATCCGGCAGTTCCGCAATAAAGAGATACGGCGCTTGAACACGCGAAACCAGACTCATTCAGAACCCAGTCGTGTTTTAGATCTCCGTCGAGATCGACCCTCTCAACCGCACCCCAATCTAAGTCAAACTAACCGTCGTTGAACGACGCGCAGGCCTGTGCGGCCAGATCAACGTTTATCCGCAAACCGGTTGGAAGCTGCGAAACGTCAGCCGCGAAAGCTGTTGAGGTCCAATCTAGGCCCGAAACCAGTACAATACCGGAAGCCAAACATTTCATCTGACGCACTATTTGGAAGCTGATTGGAAGGAGGTATCAATTGCACTGATCATACCTGTAGTCCCCATATTCCAGCCAGTTTACCGAGCCTTCGCTAAATATCAGAAACTCGGACCTTTCTTCCCCTAGCAGGGCGACGACAAATCCGGCCGGTGGCTCAGAGTTTCCGAAGTAACTGTAGGCCGTCATGGCTCTAATTGACTCACCGT
>NZ_JBQFPG010000017.1:0-97527 GCF_056534355.1 Ruegeria sp. D7 | reverse complement strand
CACCAGGTTGTGCGACCTCAGGGTTTATATAGCAAATCGCTAGCGCTTGGCTATATAAACCCTGAGGTCGCACAACCTGGTGATACGGTCGAAGTGTTCATCCTTGGCAATCCCCATAAAGCGAAAATCCTGTCCGAGCCCCCATTTGACCCGGATGGAAACCGCCTGCGTGATGTTAAACCGGCACTGGAAGGGGCTGCTTGAGCAGCCCCATTGCAGGTCAGCGGTTCATGCTGGCGGCGGCGTTTAGCAGCCAGTCCTGAAACAGCCTGACCGACGGTGAAACGGGTTTTTCCTTGAGACGCACGAAATAGGCCCAGGGGCTGTCCAAATCGAATTCGAACGGTTCGATCAGCAGCCCCCGGTCCACATAAGACCCGGCCAAAGAGCTGGGCAGAGCGACGCAGCCCAACGACTGCGCCGCCATCTCCATTGCCAGATTTGAAGCGTTGGTCCGCAGCCCTTCCTTCTGGTTCAGGTCTGCCAGATCAAAATGACGTGCGACCCGTTCCCAATAAGCTGGACGACCCAGAATATGGATCAGAGGTGCCTCTTGCAGTTGCGCCGGATCGGTCAGCTGCGCGCCATTGACTGTGAATTCGGGCGCACACACGACCGCAAGCTTTTCGGCCCACAGCTGCCGTGCGCCCACCGTCACATCGTCAATATGATTGACCGTTATCGAAATGTCCGAGACGTTCGGCTCGACATCAATCCAGACGGTGCCGTGTACCGTCAGGTCGATATCCGGGTGCTGGTCGCTAAAGCCCCGGATTACGTCCGGTAGCCAATTCTCGGCCAGGCTGACCGGGCAAGACACGACGACTTTGCGGGTGTGTGACCGCTGGATGACCGATTGTGTGGCCACGTCAATCTCATGCAGAGCATGCCGCACTGAAGGCAGATACGCCTCGCCCACGTCGGTCAGCGACAATGACCGGGCATGGCGCACGAACAGAGGCCGCTGCAAAAACTCTTCGAGCGAACGCACATGGTTGCTGACGGCGGATTGGGTGCAGTTCAGCTCATCTGCCGCGCTGGTAAAGCTGAGGTACCGGGCGGCGGCCTCGAAGGAGCGCAGGAAGATCAGGTGGGGCAGGTTCATCATGGCGACATTTTCCTGGGCGGGCGGATGGGTGGTACGCCGGGAATCCTGTTTCGCGGCGGGAATTGATCTGGTTCATATGCTACAATGGAGCGGAGCCAAAGCTACAAATTTTCCGGGGCCATTGCCCTCGTATTGTTTTCGTGCTGCGATGGGCAAACACACTTAGGTTTTGGCCGAACCCGAAACCTCATCTGTAGGGCATCGTGACCAACACATTTCAAACTATCGCAAAGTTTGCGCTAAATCGAAGGGTGCAGGATTTCCCCGACAGCGCGCTCGAAGCGGCAGCACTGATGCTGCTGGACACGCTGGGGATCACCATCGGGTCCGGACCGATGCAGGCCGGTCAGATCGCGCGTGACAGCGCAGTGGCGCTTTACGGTGCGGGCGATCCGGGCCTCTGCGCACGGATGCTGTTCGATGGCCGCAAGGTTAGCGTTGCCGGCGCGGCTTATGCCGCTGCGACTCAGACCGATAATCTAGATGGCCATGACGGCTATAACCCCACCAAGGGCCATATCGGTGTTGCCGTTGTGCCGGCTCTGGCGGCTTTGGCGGAAACGGTCGCGGATTTTTCCGGCCCCGAGGCGTTGGCGACCGTAACTATTGGATACGAAATCGCAGGGCGCGCCGGGATTTCGTTGCATGACACAGTCAGCGACTACCACACTTCCGGCGCATGGAACGCGTTGGGAGTTGTGGCCGTTGCCGCCCGTCTGCGCGGGCTGAGCGCAGAACGGATGCGGCAGGCCATGGGCATCGCCGAATATCACGGGCCGCGCAGTCAAATGATGCGCGAGATTGCCAACCCCACCATGCTGCATGACGGCTCGGGCTGGGGCGCGCTGGTGGGTGTATCCTCGGCAGTGCTGGCCGAGAAGGGATTTACCGGCGCGCCGGCGATCACAATAGAGGCGGATGAGGTCGCGCATCACTGGCGGGATCTGGGCAGCTTCTGGCAGATGGAACATCAATATGTGAAGCCCTATCCGATCTGTCGTTGGGCCCATGCAGCGATCGACGCCACCAGGGCGCTGATGCGTGAATATGGCCTGTCTCATCAGGACATTGCCGCGATTCAGGTGAACACTTTCCACGAAAGTGCCTGCCTGTTTCAGGGTATGCCGGATGACACTTCGAAGGCGCAGTATTCGCTGCCCTTCGCGGTGGCGACGACGGTGGCGCACGGCCGTATCGGGGTCGAGCATATCACCGGCGCGGGCCTCTCCGATCCGCTGGTCGCGGCGATTGTCGACCGTATCTCGGTGGCCGAGACCGCGCGCCATTCCGACCGCTTTCCTCAAAGCCGCGTTGCTGATGTCGTCATGACCCTGACGGATGGGCGGGAACTGGCGTCGGGCGACGTCCACGCGCGCGGCGGGCCCGAGGCACCCATGGACCGTGACGAAGTGATTGCCAAGTTCATGGAGTTCGCCACTCCACCGCTGGGGGTCAGCCGTGCCGCCGCCATACGCGACGCGGTTCTGGGGTTGCAGTCGCCGGACGCCAAATTCTCGGATCTCGGCGCGCTGATTTATGACGCCGCTGACAACCGCTGAAATCAGGACAACAAAAATGCCGCTAAGGCTGCTGAAATACGGGCTATCCGCCGATTACCCTGTCACCGGAGACATTCCGGCCACGCCAGAGCTTAAATCCAGTTACGATGTGGTCATCGTAGGTGGTGGCGGCCACGGACTGGCCTGTGCCCACTACCTATCAAAGTATCACGGCATCACCAATGTGGCTGTGCTGGAAAAGGGTTATCTGGCGGGCGGCAACACCGCGCGGAACACCACTACCATCCGCTCGAACTACATCACCAAAGAGGGCATCGCGTTCTACAAGGAAGGTGTGCAGCTTTACGGGGAGATGAGCGAAGAGCTGGATTTCAACGTCATGTTCAGCCAGCGCGGTCAACTGACGCTGGCCCATACCGAGGCGACGCTACGCTCGTTCCATCTGCGGGCCGAGATGGGTAAACACGCGGGCACCCGGATCGAGGTAGTTGATGCGCAGACGGTCAAGGACCTGTCCCCGCATCTGAATATGGATGAGGGCGGGCCGCTGGAAATCATCGGCGGTTTGTGGCACGCCGATGGAGGCACTGCGCGGCATGATGCGGTGGCCTGGGGTTATGCAGCGCAAGCCAGTAGGCGCGGGGTGGAAATTCATCAACGTACCGAGGTTGAAGGGTTCGACACTGCCGGTGGCAAGATCACAAAAGTGCGCACCAATCGCGGTGATATCAGTGCCGGGCAGGTGATGATTGCTGTCGGGGGCATGAACTACGACATGGCGATGAAAGCCGGGGTAGAATTGCCGATCCGTTGCTATCCGTTGCAGGCGATGGTTACGCAGCCGCTGAAACCGTGGCTGCACACGCTGGTCAGCTCGGTCAGCCTGCACACCTATCTGGTGCAGTCTTCGCGAGGCGAGATCGTGATCGGCGGTGGCTCGGACCCTTATCAGCTGTATTCCACCCGCTCGACACTGGACATGAAAGAACATCTGGCCGAAGGCGCGGTACATTTGTTCCCGTTCCTGCACGGGGTGCGTCTGCTGCGACAATGGGCCGGGATTACCGACATGACGCCCGATTACTCACCCATCATGGGTGCCAGCCCATTGTCCAACCTATGGCTAGATTGCGGTTGGGGCACTTGGGGGTTCAAAGCCACTCCGGTGGCGGGCAAATACATGGCGCAGTCCATCGCCAACCAGAAGGTCGCGCCGATACTCGAACCCTTCACAATGGAGCGTTTCGCCACTTTTGATCTGCTCAATGAAATGGGCGCAACTGCCGCGAGCCACTGACATGAAGATCCTGATCTGCCCGATGAACGGGCCCCGCAACATCAATGAATTCCAGAGCTTCGGCCCCCTGCGCGCCAACCCCGACCCGGATGCAACCAGCGATCAGGACTGGGCGCGTCACCTGTTCCGCGCCGACAATTCACGCGGAACGCTGGTGGAATGGTGGCGGCACGTGCCCTCGAACTATTTCTTTCTGGCGGAGCGCAACGCCACCACGAACGAGGTGATCCGCACTTTTGACCCCTCAGAGCTGGAGCAAAGGTGATGGCCCGACTTCCCGCACCCTGGGGCAACAGGATCAACCGAGATGCGCCGGTATCGTTCAGCTTTGAAGGGCAGGCGTTTCAGGGATACGAAGGTGATGTGATCGCCTCGGCTTTGGCCGGGCAGGGGAAGTGGATGCTGTCGCGCTCGTTCAAATACCACCGACCGCGCGGTGCGATGTCGATGGCGGGCACCGAGGCCGATACGCTGGTGCAACTGCCCTCGGACCCGAACGTGCAGGCCGACCGGCATCCGATTTCGGCAGGGCTGCAAGTTACGGCGCAGAACGTCAACGGATCACTGGCGCGAGACCGCGACGCATTCATGGACAAGCTGGGGCGATTTATGCCGGTGGGGTTCTATTATCGCACCTTCATGGGTCCGACGCGCAATAGCTGGTTGAAACTGTGGGAGCCGCTGATCCGCAAGAAGGCTGGGCTGGGCGTTCTGGATATCAACGCCCCGCATGAAGACTACGAAAAGGCCAACCTGTTTTGTGACCTGCTGGTCGTCGGCGCGGGGCTGGCCGGGTTGACCGCCGCCATCGAAGCCGCCGAAGCCGGAGCTGACGTCATTCTGGCCGAGCAGGAGCCGGTCTTGGGCGGTGCGCTGACCTATGGCCGCGATGCCAACAGGCTGTCCGACCTACTGGCGAAAGTGCAAAGTCTGCCGAACTTCCGCATCATGACCGGTACAGTGGTGAACGGCTGGTTCGAGGACAACTGGCTGCCGCTGATCCGGGGCAACAAGCTGTTCAAGACGCGCGCGCGCGAGGTTCTGCTGGCCACCGGCTGCATCGAACAGCCCACGATCTTCCGAAACAATGACCTGCCGGGCATCTTGCTGGGCACTGGTGCGCAACGGCTTATGCGGCACTATGGTGTGAAACCGGGCAAGCGCGCGGTGGTACTGGCCGCCAATCTCGACGGTTATCGGGTGGCGCAGGATCTGTTGGACGCAGGCGTAGAACTGGCGGCGGTGGTTGATCCGCGCCCCAGCGGCAGCGGCGGTGAGCTTGGCCAGCAACTGGCAACAAGGGGAACGCGTGTCATTCACGGCACCGTGGGTGAGGCGCGTGGCAAGACCCATGTTACCGGCGTAAAGGTCGGAGGCGACTGGCTGGATTGCGATCTGTTGGTGATTTCGGTCGGCTATGCGCCAATGTGGCAACTGCCCTGTCATGCTGGCGCGAAACTTGGGTACAATGAAACGGCGGCGCGGTTTTCCCTGTCTCTGCCAGACGCTCCGCTGGGCATTGCCGGGGGTGTTGCCGGGGTCTTTGCGCCTGATGCGGTGGTGGCCGATGCGCAACGCGCGGCACAGACGGCGTTGACTCGTCTGGGGCTGCCAACCCGCGACATCGCGCAGGTTGAAGATGTCGAGGCTGCGTTGACGAATTTCGAACCGGCAATCGCCGGGCATCCCAAGGGCAAGGATTTTGTCGACCGGGACGAGGATATTCAGATCAAGGACCTGCAAAACGCGGTTAAGGAAGGCTATCGCGAGCTGGAGCTGATCAAGCGCTTTACCACAGTTGGTATGGGGCCGTCACAAGGGCGGCACTCGGCGCTGGCCACCGCCCGGGTGGTGGCCAAGGCGACCGACCGCACAATCGGGCAGATCGGCGTGACTACCGCCCGTCCGCCCTTTGGCCCCGAAACGCTGGGCGTGCTGTCTGGTCATCATCACCCGGCAGACAGGCGCACCGCGCTGCATCACGAACATATCCGGTTGGGGGCGGACATGCGCCCGGTCGGAGCGTGGTGGCGGCCTTATTTCTACGGCCCCAAACAAGACGCCAAGCGCCTTATCGAAGAAGAGGTGCATGCGGTGCGCAATGGGGTCGGCGTGCTGGATGTTTCAACTCTGGGCGGGCTCGAGGTGCGTGGCCCGGATGCGGGCGAATTCCTCAACCGCATTTACACCATGGCCTATAAAAAGCAGCCTGTGGGCCGTTGCCGGTACTGCCTGATGACAAACGAAATGGGCACGGTGATCGACGATGGCGTGGCGTATCGGCTGGCCGAGGATCTGTTCTATGTCACCGCCACCACCGGGGCCGTGGCGCGGGTTTATTCGGATATGTTGTTCTGGAATGCGCAGTGGCGGTTGGATGTGGATGTGCTGAACGTCACCTCGGCCTTCTCGGGCTTCAACATTACCGGTCCCAAGGCGCGCTCCGTGGTCGAGGCGCTGGACAGCGATATCGATTTCTCGCGCGATAGCTTTGCCTATCTCGACGGGCGCAGCGGCATGGTGGCCGGGGTGCCAGTGCGCGCCATGCGGATTGGGTTCACCGGCGAGTTGAGCTACGAGCTGCACTGCCCCACCAGCTATGCCCACACCCTGTGGGATGCGGTGATGGCGGCGGGTCACGCGCACGAGTTGCGCCTTTACGGGCTGGAAGCCAGCCGGATTCTGCGGTTGGAGAAAGGCCATATCCTGATTGGTCAGGACACCGACGCGCTGACTTCGCCGGATGAGCTGGGGTTCGAATGGGCGATCTCGAAGACCAAGCCGTTTTTCGTGGGCAAGCGCTCAACCGAGATGCGCCGAAACAAAGGCCTGCCGCGCAAGCTGGTCGGGCTGACATTCGACGGGCCAGATGTACCGGGGGAAAGCTGTCTGGTACTGAGGGACGAGGTACCGGTGGGGCATGTGACCTCGGTCCTGTGGTCGCCGACGCTGAACACCCATATCGCGCTGGCATATGTGCATGGCGATGACGCTACGCAAGGATCGCAGGTCACGGTGAAGTGCCGCAATGGCAAGCGCGTCGTTACAACTGTGCGCGGCCACACCTTCTTTGATCCTGAAAACAAACGGCAGGAGGTGTGATGATGCGAACCTATCCGCTTGACCCAAAGGGCGCTGCTGAAGGCACACCGCTGGTTTCCGGGCAGATTTTCCTGCAGGACCTGACCCATACGCCGCGTTTTGGCCTCAAGGGCCGAGGCACCGTGGCGTTTTTGCAATCGCGGGGCCTGAAGGTGCCAGACGTCAACGAAACCGCCGATGGCCTTCTGCGTCTGGGTCAGGAAGAGGTGGTGGTACTGGATGCGCCTGCCGACCTGTATGCCCGGTGGCAGGTCGCCGCCACGCCAAAGGGCTATTATTCCTGGCGCGAGGAAACCTGGGCCATGATGCACCTGACCGGCCCGCGCCTGTTCGATCTGCTGGCCAAGATTTGCCCGGTCGACCTGTCGCCCGGTGCCTTTCCAGTGGGAAAGATCGCCCAGACCCGCGTGGGCTATGTCGAGGCAATCACATGGCGCAACGACCGCAAAGGTGTGGGGTTCGATGTCCTTTTCGACGTCGCCGCCACTGCTTTTTTCGCCAACGCGGTAGCCATTGCCAGCGCCGAGTTCCAACCGGAGGTACCCGCATGAAATCCCCCACCGTGATCTTGCACACCGATAACCCCGACGCTGCCCGTGCGGTTCTTGCTGAAGGTCATCCCGATCTGCCGATCCACACCTGCGACAGCTACGAGGCGCTCACGGGTTTGATCGAGGATACAGGGGCTGAAGTTGTCTATTCCGTTCGCTTTGCGGGCACCCCCGGCTTTCCACGCGCAGCACTGGTCGAGAACCCGCAAATCAAATGGGCTTCGGTCGGCGGCTCAGGTACCGATCACCTGAACCCTTGGAACCCTGATGAGGTAACGGTGACAAATGCCGCCGGGGTCGCCGCCGATATGATGGCACAATATGCGCTGGGGGCGATGCTGCATTTCACGCTGGATTTCCCGGGCTTTCGTGCCGCGCAGGCGCGGCGGGACTGGATCGGCGGCAAAGTCGAGCCCATCGACAGCAAGACGGTGCTGATCATCGGCCTTGGCAAAACAGGAGAGGCTGTTGCGGCACGAGCCAAAGCTATGGGGCTGAACACAATCGGTGTACGGGCCCGCCCGAAACCGACCCCCAACGTGGACGAGGTACACGGGATGGAGGCTTTGCCTGATCTCTGGCCACGCGCTGACTTTATCGTCGTTTGCGTACCACTGCTGGACAGCACGCGCGGTCTGGTCGGGGCGGAGGCTTTTGCCGCCATGAAACCGACGACGGTGATAATCGACGTCTCGCGAGGTGGGGTAATTGACGAAGCACCTCTACTGGCCGCGCTGGAACAGAACCGGATCAGAGGCGCGGCGCTGGACGTGTTCGTTACCGAACCGCTGCCTCAGGGGCACAGGTTCTGGGAACTGGACAACGTGATCGTCACACCGCACTGCAGCTCGGTCTATGACGGCTGGGATCTGAAATCGGTCCGCATGTTTTCCGAGAACCTGATGCGCTATCGCAAGGGCGAGGTGCTGAACAACATCGTAAATCCACAACGGGGATACTAGGTCAATGGCACGAGACAGACGCAGCGGCGGGCGACGCGGCAAATCCGGGCGCGCGGCGGCGGGAATCGAACAGCTGCCCTGGCAACAGGTGCGCAACAGCTATCCGCCGTTCGAGCTGTTGAACCCTGAACAGATGGATCAGCTGCATACAACCTCGATGCGCATTCTGTCCGAGGCCGGAATCCGGGTGATGGGCGACAATGTTATGGACATTTTCGAACGCGCGGGGGCCATCGTAGACCGCGACACCAAGACCATCCGTATGGACGAAACCATTGTCGCCGAAGCGTTGAAAACGGTGCCCTCGGAATTCACGCTGACCTCTCGCAACCGCGCGAAACAGATTACGCTGGGCGGCGATCATGTGAATTTTGGTTTGGTTGCCGGGCCGCCGAACGTACATGACTGTATCAATGGCCGCCGTCAGGGTAATTACGATGACTATTGCAACTTCATCCGGTTGGCGCATCACTTCAACGCTATCCATCTGATCGGCAATCAGGTGATGGCCCCGATCGAAATGCCCGCCAACAACCGCCATCTGGACACCTACAACGCCAACCTGAGCTATAGCGACCTGAGCTTTCACTGCACCGCTATCGGGCGCGGGCGGGCGATGGATGGCATCAACATGATGGCGATTTCGCGCGGTCAGAAACCTGAGGACATGCGCGGCGATCCGGGAGTGATCACAATCATTTCGGTGAACTCTCCACGCCTGTTCGACGATGCCATGGGTGACGGCCTGATCGCGATGGCCGAGTATGGTCAACCTGTGACGGTCACGCCATTCACTCTGATGGGGGCAATGACACCGGTCACGCTTCCTGCCGCGCTGGCGCAACAGAACGCCGAGGCGCTGTTCGGTGTGGTGCTGACGCAGTTGGTCAGCCCGGGAGCGCCTGTCATGTATGGCTCATTCACCTCGAATGTGGACATGAAATCCGGGGCTCCGGCCTTTGGCACACCGGAAAATGCCAAGGCGAATATTGTCGGCGGGCAGCTGGCGCGGCGCTATGGCATTCCGTACCGGACATCGAACGCAAATGCATCCAACGTGGTGGATTTGCAGGCGGCATACGAAACGATGATGGCCACATGGGGCGCGGTTCTGGGAGGGGCCAATATCGTCTATCATGCCGCCGGCTGGCTTGAAGGCGGGCTGACCGCATCTTATGAGAAATTCGTCATGGATATCGAGATCATCCAGAACATGATGGAATTCCTAAAGCCGATGAAATTTGACACGGATGAACTGGGCCTGGACACCATCAAATCGGTGCCCACTGGCGGCCATTTCTTTGGCGTCGATCACACGATGGAACGCTATGAGACCGCGTTCTACAAACCGATGCTGTCCGACTGGCAGAACTATGAAAACTGGGAGGCGGCCGGAGCCAAGGACGCCCTGCAACGCGCCACCGAGGTTTGGCAGCAGGCGCTACGCGAGTATCAGATGCCCGAGATGGACCCCTCTGTGCGTGAGGAGCTGGATGCCTATATCGCCAAACGCAAGGAAGAGATCGGCAGCGGCGAACCCTGATGGAATATCGGGGCGGGGGGGGGCGACCGTTGCCCCGGTTCGGTTACAGCAGATCGAACAACCGGCCCGGCAGCGCCTCGTGGCGTGGCAGACGCAGCGCCCGCATCATGCAGAACATCATCGCCTGATTTGAGGTCACTACCGGCTTGTCCAGCGTGTCCTCGATCTGCTCGATGGCCTCGACTGCGCGCATGTCGGTGCAGCTGAGCACGACGGCTTGCGCGTCCGGGTGGTCTGCCTCACAGGCGAGGTCGTAAACCTCGTCCGGGGTCAGCTCTCCCTGTCCGTAATTGCCCAGCTCGCGGCCAACATCGGCGCAACGCACGGTTTCGATGTCGTTTGCGGCCATGAAATCCATCGCCTGCGTGTTGATTTCGCCCAGATAGGGCGAGGAAAAGCCCACTTTCGTCACCCCAAGCGCCTGAATGGCGGCGATCAGCGATCCGGCGGCTGTCAGCGATTGCGCTCCCGATCCGGCCTTGATCTGCTGCGCCAGATCGGCGTCGAATGACGGCCCATGGGTCAGCGTGGCCGAGGTGCAGCCGTACAGCACCACATCTGGCCGCACGCCCGAAATCATCCGCAAATCGTGGCTGATGTCCGAGGCCCCAAGCCCCGCCATCTGGTCAGAACCTGGGATTTCATCGACATCATAACCACCCATGCGCTGGAAATGCACGGTGGTGTCCTGGCAGCGCATCAAGGCCATATCGGCCTCGAGGTTGGTGTTAGTGAAGGGCACCAGAACGCCGATCTTGGCCCGGGTACGCGTTTCGTGGCTCATGACGTTACCTTTCTCAGAACGGCCAGACAGCGATCCATCACCGGTGTGTTGCAGATCGTGGCGCGCAGGCAGTCGGACAGACCATAGCCGCCCATACCGCGCATCAGCAGTTTCTCGGCCCGTAGCGCAGCGTCGGCCTGTTGCGCCTGCTCGGTCGAGGCAAAGTGGATCAGCACGAAATTGGTGTGGCTGTCCGGCACGATCAGCCCCAGATCGCGGCAGTCCTCCGCGAACCGATCGCGAATGGTTGCCGTTTTCGCGACCACGTCCCGCATATGCGCCTGATCGCGCATCGCCGCCGCTGCCGCAGCCTGCGAGGCAATCGAGATGTTGTTGGGGTTCAACAGCTTGCGCAGCTCTCGGGCGATGTCGGTGGGGAAATAGCCCCACCCGGCGCGTGCCCCGGCCAGCCCGTAAGCCTTGGAGAAGGTGCGCGTGATAACGGTATCTCCCCGGTCCGCCAGCCCGAAAACCTCAGTCGGATCGTTGGCGGCATCGGCGAACTCGGCATAGGCCTGATCGACCACCAGCAGCACGTCGCCGGGTAGCGCGTTGCGCAGGCGGGTGATTTCGGTGTTCGGGATCAGGGTGCCGGTGGGATTGCCCGGGTTACAGACAAACACGATACGGGTCGCCGGGGTGACGGCGGCCAGAAGCGCATCGACCGAGACGGTCAGATCGACCTCGGGCGCGGCCACGTATTCGGCCTGCGCCTGCGCTGTCGCCGAAGCGACGAAGGCATAACCATATTGCGTGCCCAGCACGTGATCGCCGGGCCCGGCAAAGGCGCGGATCAGGCAGCCGATCAGCTCCATCGAGCCCGCGCCACACAGCACCCGCGCCGGGTCGACCCCGTGTACCCCGGCAATGGCCGCGCGCATGTCGGGCCATTCGGGATCGGGGTAGAGCGTCAGATCAGCCAGCGCTGCCTGCCCGGCCGCCACGGCGGACGGACTGGCCGGAAAGGCGCTTTCGTTCTGCGCCAGCGAGATGGTGCCTTCACCACCTAGATCGGCCAGCGCATAGGCGCCCATGGCGCCGACATGAGAAACCGGGCGGATCATGTGTCACCTCCGTAGGCTTTGGCCCCCTCGGCACTGATCAAACCGCGTTTGAGGTCCAGCGCCAGCGCATCCGAGTTGCGGTCGCCCGGATCGCCGAAACCGCCACCACCGGGAGTGTCGAAGATCAGATAATCGCCGCCTTCAACTCGCAGCTCTCCCTTGCCGGGAATGTCGCTGTCGCCTTCGCGAAAGCGGATGCGCCCGGGCGCGCCGGGTTTGCCGCCCATGCGCCCAAGGGCGGGGAACTTTAGTCGCTCGACCGACAGGAACACGATGAAGGGCGCACCGTTGGACGAGGTCATCTCGATCCGCTGCCCCAGCCCGCCTCGATACTTGCCCGCGCCGCCGGAATCCGTGCGCAGTTCGCGCCGCCAGATGGTGACGGGCGCGACGCTTTCGGTGATCTCCACCTGCGAACCGAACACGCCCGAGGGGTAGGCGGTGGCTGACAGACCATCCGCATGCGGCCGTGCACCGGTGCCGCCATTATGTACCGGTTCCACTGCGAATTCGCGCCCACCATCGCGGGCCACCTCGGGGGCGTGGCGCATGGGCAGGTCGAACATGCAGCTTGCACCCTCGGCGGGCACTGCATCAGGCAGTGCCTGATGCAGACAGCCCAGCACCAGATCGGGTGTCACCTGACCCAGCGTGTGCCGCATCGCCACCGGCACCGGGCGATGTGCGTTAAGGATGCAGCCCTTGGGGCCGTCGACGGTGAACGGCTCCAGCGATCCGGCATTGTTGGGGATGTCCGAGCCGACGATGCAGCGCAGCGCAAACACGGTATAGGCGGTGGCATAGTTCAGCGGCACGTTGATGCCCTTGCGCGAACAACCCGAGGTGCCGGTGAAATCCACAAGCATCCCCGATTTACTGACGGTCAGGGCTGCGTGCAACTCCAGCTCATTCTCATAGCCATCCATTTTCAGGACGTTTTTGTAGATACCTACGGGCACCTCGGCGATGGCCTCAAGCGTGCCACGGCGCGAAGTGTCGATGATATAGGACCCTAGCGCATCCAGATCGGTCAGGCCGAACTCTTCCATCATCGAAACCAGCCGGTTCACCCCGGCCTCGCAACAGGCGATCAGGGCATAGATGTCGCCCTCGTTGGCGATGGGCTCGCGGCTGTTGGCGCGGATGATGTCCAGCAGCAGCGCGTTTGGGGTGCCTTCCTCGACCAGTTTGCAGGGCGGAATCAGCAGCCCCTCGTCATAGATGTCGGAGCCTTCGGGGCCCATGCCCAGACCACCCAGATCAACTAGATGCGAGGTGCACGAGGTAAAGCCCACCACCTTGCCATCCTTGAACGCGGGCATCATCAACAGGAAGTCGTTCAGATGCCCCGAGGCCAGCCACGGATCGTTGGTCATGTAGATATCGCCCGGTTTCATGGTCTGAACCGGGAAGGCGGCGCGCAGATGCTGCACCGCTTCGGCCATGGTGTTGATATGGCCCGGCGTGCCGGTTACCGCCTGTGCCAGCATCCGGCCGTTGACGTCGAAGATCCCGGCGGAGATATCGCCGCATTCGCGCACGATGGGCGAAAAGGCGGCGCGGATCAGGGTTTGGCCTTGTTCTTCGACCACTGCCAGCAAACGGTTCCACATCACTTGCAGGCGGGCGGGGGAAAGATCGGTCGCCATCATGCGCCTCCTTTCTGGTCCTGAACCAGGACGAGGTTTCCTATGGCGTCCACATGGGCCGAGAAATCAGTCGAGACCAGCGTGGTGGTCTGCGGCTCGTGGATCAGCGCCGGGCCGCGCACATGGTCGCCGGACTTCAGATCGGCCCGCGCCACGAAGGCGGCCTGTTTCAGCGCGCCGTCCACATCGCAGGTGATCGGGCGAGTGTCGGGTGCGGTGAAGGTCGTCAATGCAGGTGTAGCGGGCACTGGTGGCACGGCGCTGTCAAGGGTCGCGACGCGCACCGCCCAGTTGAGAATCTCAATCTGCATCCCCGGCACCGGGCGTGAGAACTGCTTGCGATATTCTTCCTCAAAGGCGGTGGTCAGCGGTGCAATATCGTCTGCTGTCAGATGCCGGTCGGGCAGAGTGATCTCGATCTCGTGACCCTGACCGTTGTAGCGCATGAAGGCGGTGCGCTGTGTTTCGGTCGGGGCATCGCCCGCGCCTTGGGCAACCACGCCTTTGGCCTCGACGATCATGGTCTCGAACAGCGCGTTGATCTCATCCATGTCCATGCTGTCCAACAGCGAATAGCGCGAGCGGACGATTTCGAACGACACGGGTGCGAACAGGAAGCCCACGGCAGACCCCACGCCCGGATTGGGCGGGATTACAATGCGGCTGACCCCGGCGGATCGTGCCACCCGGCTGGCATGCAACGGCCCGTTGCCGCCAAAGGCAATCATCGTGCGCAGTCCAAGATCCTTGCCCGATTCCACCGCGTGCATCCGGCCTGCGCTGGCCATGCTTTCATCGACGATGCGGCTGACGCCGTCGGCTGAGCCAACGGCATCGAGATCTAGTTTCGACCCGATCACCCGGCTCAGCGATTGTTTGGAGCCTTCGGGGTCCAGCTTGATATGCCCCTCGGCAAATGTGTCGGGCACGATGTAGCCCAGCGTAATGTCGCTGTCTGTCACCGTGGGCTCGGTGCCGCCGCGCATGAAGGCCACGGGTCCGGGTTCAGACCCCGCCGATTTCGGACCCACGGTCAGGCGTCCCAGCCGGTCAACCCCGGCGATGGACCCACCGCCCGCGCCGATCTCGATCATCTCTATCACCGGGATGCGCACTGGCATGCCCGAGCCCTTTATGAACCGCGCGGCGCGGGCGATCTCGAACTGGCGCGAGGTCTGCGGGCGGGCCTTATCGATCAGGCACAGCTTAGCGGTGGTGCCGCCAACGTCAAAGGACAGCACCTGATCCAGCCCGGTGCGGGCGGCGATGCGGGCGGCCAGAATGGCCCCTCCGGCGGGGCCGGATTCCACCAGCCGGATCGGAAAACGCGCGGCGGTGCGCACGGTGCACATGCCGCCGCCCGCCGTCATCATCAGGATCGGACAGGTCACGCCCTCGGCCTCGAACCGGTCGACGAAACGGGCCAGATAGGTCTGCATCAGCGGCTGGATATAAGCATTGGCGACGGTGGTGCACAGCCGGTCGAACTCGCGCGCCTCGGGGCTGACCTCGGACGAGATCGAGACGGTCAGATCGGGCCGCTTCTCAGCCAGCACATCGCGTAGGCGGCGTTCATGGGCGGGATTGGCATAAGCGTGCATCAGGCAGATCGCTATGGCCTCTGCGCCGCTCGCGTCGATATCGGCCAGCAGTGCGTCGATGGCCGAGTCTTCGAGCTCGATCAATACCTGACCACCCGCCGACATGCGTTCGCGCACGGTCAGAGCACGCTCGCGCGGCACCAGCAGGTCAGGCTTCTCGAGGTTGATATCGTATTGCGAATAACGCCGCTCATACGCGATTTCCAGGATGTCGCGAAAGCCTTCGGTGGTCACCGTTGCCACCACCGCGCCGCGACGTTCGATCAGCGCATTGGTCGCCAGGGTGGTGCCGTGGATAAAGCCGGTCACCTGATCCAGCGTCCGGCCCGATTGCTGCATTACTCGCGCGGCCCCTTCCATGGCGCCGTCGGCAGGGTTCTGATGGGTGGTCAGGGTCTTGGTGGAGGCCAGGATTGTCTCTTCGCCAGAGACAAGGACCGTATCGGTAAAGGTGCCGCCAATATCGATGGCCAGGCGCAGCGTTTGAGTTGTCATGAGGTCTTCCGAAATTTCTGTAATCGCAGCGTGAAGCAAAAGGCCCGAGGCCCTGCTTTATGCAAGGATCACAAGATCACAGCCGGTTGCGCGGCGGTCCGTGGGATTCGGAATATCAGTCTGTGTCATGGGCGAAATGTGCAGTTTCAAGATAGCCGCAGCAAGCTGGATTGCGACAGAAAGGCCTGCAAGCGACATCTATCGGCGTAGCAGGCCCGAAATCTGCCGAAACGGGCCGTCAGGCGGCCAGCGTGTGATTTGGTGTTCATGCCGCCCTTGGTTCGACCAATCAGACGATCACGCCCCCTTTTTGGCAACCACTATGGTCGCGCTACAGTGTGATTTCAGATAGTTCGCGTCGATCATTACGACCTTTTACGCGTCGTATTCCGCAGCGTGCCCAGCCATCATCCGCGCGAAAAACCTTTCTTGCTCCAGCACTTCCATCTGCTGTAGAGACTCCTTTGCGGATCATAGGTGACAGGAGCATCACGCCAGCGCAAATCATTCGATTGAATAAGATTATTTCGCTCAACACACGCCTGTCGTCGACCCCGGGTTTTCCAGGCGACTTTGGCAAGAAGGGTTTGGACGGGCCATCTGCGCGTCAGCAAGCCCTTAAAAGATCACTCATGTCAAAACTCCGTTTTCCGAGACGTGAGGCATGCGGTGTGATCTAGATCAATAGGTCCGGGTGCGAGCGTGATAGCAGCTAAAGCCAAGCTAATCTGAATCTGCTTGAGCGAGAAAGTCACGAGATATCACGTGGAATTTATACTGGCCGTGTGTTAGCGCGGTTTTAGGCAATTATTTATTTGGAGCTACCGTGAAAATCGCAGTTGTAGTTGGCGCGCGCCCTCAGTTTATTAAATTGGCTCCGGTGAGCAGAGCACTTCGTTCCATGCCGGGTGTAACAGAGCTGCTGATTCACACAGGACAGCACTATGACGATTCGATGTCTAAGATTTTTTTCGACGAACTAGAAATTGCAAAACCCGACATCAACCTATCGGTGAACTCAGGCAGTCATGGTGCCATGACAGGACTGATGATGCAGAAACTTGAACCCGTCATTCAAGAACATGAACCAGATGTGCTCCTTGTTTTTGGAGATACGAATTCAACATTGGCGGGTGCATTGGTCGCCTCAAAACTTCATATCCCGGTGGCGCACGTAGAGGCCGGGCTGCGCTCATTTAATCGAAAGATGCCCGAAGAAACGAACCGAGTTCTAACGGATCACATTTCCGACCTTCTGTTCACGACTTCCAGCGACGCTGTGGAAAATCTGCGAAGAGAAAGCATTTCGGAGAGCAAAATTTTTGAAGTCGGTGACGTGATGTTCGACGCAGCACTACACTTTGGTGAAAAGGCCAAGCAGAAATCAACAATTTTGGCTGACATTGGGGTAGACGCAAACGGATTCATACTTGCGACGATCCATAGAGCTGAAAATACGGATTCGCCAGAAACGTTAATAAACATTGTTGATGGTCTGGAGGCGGTTGCGAAACAACATCCGGTTGTCTTGCCATTGCATCCACGTACTGCCGCAAGGATAAAAGGAATCGGTCTTAAATTCGAACATGTCCAAACGATAGACCCAGTCGGTTACTTGGATATGGTCGCTCTAGAAAGCAATGCGGTGCTGGTTGCTACGGACTCTGGCGGAGTGCAGAAAGAAGCGTATTTCTACGGCGTCCCTTGCGTAACTCTTAGAACGGAAACAGAATGGGTTGAGCTTGTTGAAAGCGGCTGGAATCGTATCGTTTCGCCCATAGAAGGGGATATCGAGGATGGTATCCTCAGTGCGATAGGGACTAGCGGAAATCAGATAGAAATCTATGGTGATGGAACCGCTTCGCAACAAATCGCACAGATACTAGCCGCGCGAGTTTAAATACCTTCATAGAGCGCCGCCAACTTCTTGGCTTGCGCAGGCCAGCTGTAAGTCTCCCAAAGCTTCCTTCTGTTGGCGGCGCTTAACGTAAAGCGTTCGGGATGATCCAAGACATCCCGAATAGCTTCAGCAATGCTCAGAGGATCTGTTTCGTCCATTGCTCGTCCGAAACCGAGAGACTCTGCAAACCGACGCATCTCTGGAAGATCTGAAACACAAATTGGTACGCCAGCAAATGCTGCCTCAAAAAGCTTGTTGGGCATTGCGTAGCGGTGATTGAGCGATACGTCCTGAAACGGGCATATAGCGAGGTCTGCTGTACTAATTGCGACTGGTACATCTGGAGCTGCCACAGGTGGAAGCAAGGTAACGCGATCATCCACACCTAGGTCATGAGCGACACTCATGAACCACTTGTCGTTTCGGAGGTGCCGTGGGCCCATCGAAGCTAACTTGACTTCGGGAAGATGAACCAAAGCCTCAAGAACTTTATCTAACCCACGATGTGACATTTGAATGCCACCAGTAAAAATAATCAAGGGCGCCCCGTCAGCAACGTTTGCCTGAGCACGGATAGAAAGCTGATCCAACGCCTTTTCTTTACGACTATCCATGTAATCAACATCTATCTCTGGAGCATTGAGGATAAGTGTCGGACTATCTTTGAAGCGTTTGGCATACAAATCTGCGATGGACGACGATACGGTGATCATATAATCGACGAAGGGGAGACAATCGTCTTCTAGGTTTTCTGCAAAGTTCGATCCATCAGTTGGATTCTTCGTCGCCCGCGCTGGTTCGTATTCATGTGCGTCGTATACAAGCTTCGCCCCAAACTGTTTTGCAAGCACAACGCCTGCCGGGAGACAATAGATGTCATGAGCATGAATGACGTCCGGGGTATCATCAAATCTGAGGTTGCAGAGGTTTTCAGCGAATAAGAGAGAGTTTAGTTGATAGAGTTTGAAGAACCCTTCCCTGACCTCTCTGGCGTCAGAACTAAACAGCTTCAGATCTCTCCGAGCGTCACCAATTCCGGATGTCAGCTTAATCTTCCAGAGAAGCCGTTTGTGAGCAAACTTACGTTTCCGTCGTTCTCGGCCACTGTAGTTTTTGTAGTACATCGGGTCGAGCTTCAGAACTTCTTCATCTGACAGAAACTCTCGAAACTTGGATTTGAGTCTATTCAATCTCGCTGCAGACTTAATATAGGGCAGAACGCGCTTATCTACTTCATCCGAAACACGATCCACAAAAAAGAAACGCTTTAGCATGTCGCTGGTAATATGTTCGGAAGATTGCCAATTGAATCGCGTGATCCGAATGCCATCGATGCTGTCTTCTTGCGGCATGCCCCCTGGCCAGTCGCAGAAGATATGTACGTTATGGCCCGCTGCTTGAAGCGCGCGCGCTTCTTTAAGAACGCGCGCATCCGCCGTTATCTCGTGGTAGGTAAGACAGAAAACGGTTTTTTGAGATTTGGGGCGGGTGTCTGACATCGGTCGAAGATCAATCTAGCTCTGACAATTCCGAACCGCTCTAACAGAGGTTGATGGGGGTTTCCAGCGTGATTGGCGATGCTTGAAATGCCTGCGTCTATTGACTTCCCAAAGAAATTCTTGGAAGCGCTGTAGCACAATTTGAGCACTTGGGACGCACCGAATGAGCAACTTCGCACTAATAGGAACCGCAGGATACATCGCACCGCGCCACATGAAGGCGATAACGGATACCGGAAACACGTTGTTGGCTGCTCTGGACACAAGCGACTCCGTTGGGATTATCGATAGCCACTTCCCCGATGCACATTTTTTCACAGAGTTCGAGCGTTTTGATCGCTATGTTGACATGTTACGTCGCAGCGAAGCGGGCAAAATTGATTATGTCTCGATCTGCTCGCCGAATTACCTCCATGACAGCCACATGCGGTTTGCATTGCGTTCTGGCGCCGATGCGATCTGTGAGAAGCCGCTGGTGTTGAACCCAGAGGATATCGATGGCCTGGAAGCGATTGAGCAAGCGACTGGACAGACCGTAAACACGATCCTGCAGTTGCGCGTACATCCCTCGATCATTGCTCTGAGGGACAAGATTCGAAACAGCCCCAAGGATACCAAGTACGAGGTCGATCTGACTTACATCACGTCCCGTGGACGTTGGTATCTGGAGAGCTGGAAAGGGGATGTCCGCAAATCTGGCGGTATTGCCACCAACATCGGCGTGCATTTCTTTGACATGCTGCACTTCCTCTTCGGAGATCTTCAGGCGAACCATGTGCATCTCAATGCCCCGACCAAGGCCGCGGGCTATCTTGAGTTTGAACACGCCCGGTGCCGTTGGTTCTTGTCGCTGGACGTAAATGACGTTCCGGCAGAGGCGCGAGAAACCGGAGCCAGAACCTATCGCTCCATCACTATTGATGGGGAAGAGATCGAATTCTCGGGCGGATTTGCCGACTTGCACACGCGAAGCTACGAAGAGATTCTGAACGGGAACGGGTTTGGATTGAATGAAAACCGGCCTGCTATTGCGATGGTCAGCCATATCCGCAATGCCTCAATCGAAGCACGCAAAGGTGAGCAGCATCCGAAGCTGATGAGCAGCACGGTACTTTGATCAAACGGATCGACTGCGTGTCGTCCCATCACCCATGACTTTTTGGGTATTAGGCAATGCAGGGGAACGGTCCGCCCAGTTATTAGTACTGCGGTAATCCGTGCCAAACAGGCCCGGTGTATTAAGTCTTTGTCGACGAATAAACATGGTCGAGCAGTACCGGATTATGTATGGGAAAATGTAGCGGTGCAGCTTGTAGAAATTCCTTAAGAACCAATAGGGCGTTTTAGCGATGCAATTTATTGACCTGGCGGAACAACAGAAACGTATCAAGGATCAGCTTGATGCCGGCATTGCCAATGTGTTGGCGCATGGGAAGTACATTCTTGGCCCAGAAGTGGCTGAACTAGAGGCACGGCTGACTGCCTTTACGGGTGCCAAACATTGCATCACTTGCGCCAATGGAACGGATGCATTGCAAATTGCCTTGATGGCGCTTGAGGTCGGGTCGGGGGATGAGGTCATCACGCCCGGATTTTCATATATCGCCACGGCTGAAGCCGTCAGATTGCTGGGCGCAAAGCCGGTTTATGTCGATATTGACCAGACTAGTTATAACATTGACCCCAACAAGCTTGACGCTGCGATCACACCCCGGACAAAGGCAATTATACCGGTGTCGCTGTATGGCCAACCTGCTGATTTCGAACGAATTAACGAGGTAGCTGTGGCAAACGGCTTACCTGTCATCGAGGATGCTGCTCAGAGCTTTGGCGGATCGTTGCGTGGCAAACGGTCAGGAAACCTGTCAACGATTTCCTGCACCAGCTTTTTCCCATCGAAACCCCTTGGCTGCTACGGCGATGGTGGTGCGATCTTCACCTCGGACGATGATCTGAGCGTCATTCTTCGCCAGATTGCCCGGCACGGGCAGGATCGGCGTTATCACCATATCAGGGTTGGCGTTAACAGCCGTCTGGACACGTTGCAGGCTGCGATCCTGCTGTGCAAGCTGGATATTTTCGAGGATGAACTGGTCCTGCGAGACACCGTCGCGGACCGTTACAAAGTGCTACTGAAGGAAACCAATATCGCCGCTCCAACGCTGATGGAGGGGGCGACCAGCGCCTGGGCGCAGTATACGATACGCGTGGACAATCGTGAGGATGTGCAAGCGAAGCTCAAAGACGCCGGGGTTCCGACCGCCGTGCATTATCCACTGCCGTTGAACAAGCAACCAGCTGTTTCTGACCCAAATGCCGACTTGCCTATTGGCGATCAGGCCGCCGCAACAGTGATTAGCCTGCCGATGCACCCGTATCTGCAGGAGAATTCGCAAGAGCAGATAATCGAGGCACTGAGAAAAGCGATCTGATCGCGCTGACGGTTTAATCGGTGCTGTGGCCGGCGAATTCAGGTTTAGGCAGGTTCGCAGGTTCTATTTACCGTAATATGCGCGATACCAGTCCACGAAGGCCTGAATGCCGTCCCTGATTTCGGTTTTTGGGCGATAACCGGTCAGGCGGTGCAGCAGATCGGCATTGGCCCAAGTTGCAGGCACATCGCCCAACTGCATCTCCATATAGTTTCGGATCGCGGGTTTGCCGAGGCTTTCTTCGATGGCGTCGATGAAATCCAACAAACGCACTTTGTCTGAATTTCCAATGTTCACTATGCGATAGGGAGCGACCGGGCTCAGGCTGTCACCTTCGGCGATGTCTTCGGGGGCTTTGGGGCGAACAGGCACAACGTCGATCAGCAGAGAGATTGCGCGCACCAGGTCATCCACATAGGTGAAATCACGATACATGTCGCCGTGGTTGTAGATGTCTATCGGGCGGTCGTTGAGGATTGCATCGGTAAATTTGAAGAATGCAAGATCAGGGCGTCCCCACGGGCCATAAACCGTAAAAAACCGGAACATGGTTGTCGGTATATCCCAAAGATGGGCATAGGAATGCCCCATCGCTTCATTTGCCTTTTTGGTGGCTGCGTACATAGTGAGTTGATGATCTGCTTTTTCGCACTCGTCGAAGGGCATGTCAGGATTTGCCCCG
The DNA here is from genome assembly GCF_056534355.1 of Ruegeria sp. D7. Classification (NCBI taxonomy): domain Bacteria; kingdom Pseudomonadati; phylum Pseudomonadota; class Alphaproteobacteria; order Rhodobacterales; family Roseobacteraceae; genus Ruegeria; species Ruegeria sp. D7. The sequence goes on along the minus strand of NZ_JBQFPG010000017.1, from coordinate 75,338 downwards.
TAGATCGACGAAGTCGAAGCCATCAGCAGATGCCGCACTTTGTGCCGCCGCGCAGCTTCCATCACGTTGAACGTCCCGACAACATTGCTTTCGACATAGGCGCGCGGGTTTTCCAGGCTATATCGGACGCCAGCTTGCGCTGCGAGATGGATGATCACGTCCGGTTCAAAAGCATCAGCGATCTGGTCGAACTTGGCGGTATCTTCCAGCATCCCTTCCTCGCATGAAAAATTTGGGTTCTCCAGCAACAGCGCATGTCGGCTCTGTTTGAGGCGGACATCGTAGTAATCAGTCATCCCGTCAAAGCCGTGAACCCGGCAACCGTTTTCAAGCAAAAGCTTGGCAAGATGAAAACCTATAAATCCGGCAGTACCTGTGATCAGAACCTTTTGCATGAGGTATTTCCTTGTTTCGGGGCATCGCGCGTGCGTTCGAAGGCACATATGACGCCAAGAGCCGAAGGGCTCAAGCGGTCATTTCATGGCTGAGTGAGCATGAATCTCTAGTGGTGTGCATTGCAATCTTCAACAAGCCTTCAACCGGGCCAATGAAGCGAGTAGGTTTTGACATTCGTAAAGAACCTGATGGCCTCGATGACCCCTTCTTTGACACCATTGCCCGAATCCTTGATGCCCCCAAAGGGGGACATTTCGATACGGTATCCGGGTTGTTCCCAGATATTGCAGGTGCCCACGTTCAGCCCATTGATATAGGCAATTGCGCGGTTCAGGTCATTGGTACATACCCCCGACGACAGGCCGTACACAGTAGAGTTCGAGATGCGCATGACCTCGTCATCGTCGTCGGGCACGCGAATGATGGGAATAATGGGGCCGAAAGTTTCCTCCATCACCAACGCAGAGTCGTGGGGAACGTCGTCGACCACGATCGGCGGCAGCAGCGCGCCCTGACGTCCGGGGTGGTAAAGGACTTCTGCTCCCTCTTTCTGGGCCAAGTGAACACGATCTTCGAAAAGCTTGGCCGCATCCTCGTGGATCACACAACCCAGCTCGGTCTCAGGATCCTGCGGATCTCCGAATCTGATCTTTTTGGCCTTCTCCAGCACCAAAGGCACAAAGGTGTCCGCGACACTCTCTTGCACCAGTATTCGCTTGATCGCAGTGCAGCGTTGTCCCGAATTGCCGGTGGCCCCGGCTACGGCGATCGTTGCTGCACTGTTTAGATCGGCATCGTTGAGGTCATTCAGAACAATCAGTGGATCATTACCTCCCAACTCCAGCGCCTGACGTTTGTAAACCGCCTTCTCTGCGATCATCTTGCCCACGCGAACACTACCGGTGAAGGTTATGATGTCGATGTTTTCATTGGTGATCATCTCATTCCCAATGTCCTGTGGCCAGCCAGTGACCACCTGAAACATCTCAGGCGGCAGGCCTGCCTCATAAAGGATATCGGCCAGCGTCAGGCAGGTCAGAGGCGTCAACTCGGTCGGTTTGCAGACCATGCAGTTATTGGTGGCGATCGACGGAGCAACCTTGTGGCTGACCATGTTGAGTGGATGGTTGAATGGAGTGATCGCGCTGATTGCGGTCACAGGCTCGCGCATCGTGAAAATCTTGCGGGCTTTACCGTTTTGGGTCAGATCGCACGCAAAGATTTCGCCGTCATCTTTCAGTGCCTCGGCCGCCGCAAATTGAAAGACATCCTGCGCGCGCTTGGTCTCGTAGATCGCGTGTTGATGGCAGATGCCAAGCTCAAGCACCAGCCATTTGGCGAGGTAATCGCGACGTTCACCAATCAGCTCTCCAGCCCGTTGCAGGATTTGGCTGCGTTCATAGCGGGTCAGTTCGGGCTTGTAGTGGGCCGCAATTTCGAAGGCGCGGCGCGCGTGTTCAGCCTGCCCTGCGGGCACATGGCCCACGACCTCATTGGTATAGGGGTAGTGAACCGGGATGGTCTCAGCGGTAAAGATGATCTCGCCACCAATTCGCATCCCTTCATCACGGATTTCGGTGACTGCCATGGCAAGAACCATCCAATGAAATCGGACCGCGTACCGGTCTATTACTCTGAAAACACATCAAACGCCTTCAACGCCTTGGCGCTGTAGGCGTAAGACGGGCCGCCGCCCATATAGGTGGCCATAGCCAGCGCTTCGCACAGCTCTTCGCGGGTCGCACCCAGCCGCACCAATGAGCGGACATGGAAGCCGATGCAGCTGTCGCAGCGCGTCGCGATGGCAATTCCCAACGCCATGAATTCCTTTGTCTTTTCACTCAGCGCACCATCTGTTTTGGCCGCCTTACCCATGATGCCGAAACCATGCACGGTTTCGGGCACTTCTTTCGAGAATGCACCAATATTGGCCTCGGTCTCGACCATGAAGTCTTTCCAGTCCATCTTATGCTCCTTATCCGCGCTCATCTGCACCCATCCGGCGTTCGAGCCAACGCACACCGGCGCTGATGATCAGTACCAGCACCAGATACTCGAAGATCAACAAGGTATAGATCTCAAGCGGGCGGTATTCCGTCACTACCAGCTCATTCGCACGGCGTGTCAGTTCTTGCATGCCGATGACGCTGGCGAATGCGCTCATCTTCACAATGTAGATAAATTGGTTGGCAAGCGGTGGCAGTATACGCCGGATTGCTTGCGGCAGGATCACATAGCGCATGGTCTGAAAATAGTTCAGGCCAATCGTTTGCGCCGCCTCGCTTTGCCCTTTTGCGATAGATTGTATACCGGCACGGTAGATCTCGGCGGTAAAGGCGCTGTCCGATATCGCAAGGGTGATAATTGCGCCCCAGAAGGGATCGATTGGGATGTCCATACCCATCGACTGAAAGACAATCGGCAACCCGTAGAACACCCAAAACAGCATAGGCAACAGAGGGATCGAGCGGACAAATTCGACATATACCCGGTTTACCAGCCGCCAGCCGCGCTTTTCCGACAGACCCGGCAGGGCAACCAGCAATCCAATGACAATCGACAAAATCGCCGCAATCAGCGAAATCTGAATGGTCGCACCCATGCCCGAAATCAGGAATTTTACATTGGTCCAGCCTGAAGCCGTGGTTGGGTCAATGACGTACCAACCCCAGGTCTGTGAGGACGAACAGCCCGTGATCAGCAAGAAAAGGGGAAGGAAGAGAAGTGATTTTTTCATCGGACCCAACTCAATGCTGTAGAATTTGGCTCAGGAATTTCTGACACCGCTCAGACTTTGGATTGGTGAAGAAATGCTCGGGCTTACCTTGTTCGACAATCTCGCCTGCATCCATGAACACCATGTTGTCGGCCACTTTTCGGGCAAATCCCATCTCATGGGTCACCACAACCATGGTCATGCCTTCCTCGGCAAGTTCGACCATCACGTCGAGCACCTCGGAGATCATCTCAGGGTCGAGCGCCGAGGTGGGTTCGTCGAACAAAAGGACCCGGGGCTCCATGCAAAGCGAACGGGCAATTGCCACTCGCTGCTGCTGTCCACCTGAAAGCTGTATCGGGCGCTTGTCGGCCTGATCGGGTATATGAACACGCTCAAGGTAGTGGCGCGCTTTGTCCTCGGCTTCTTTTCGGCTCAACCCGCGGGCCTTGATGGGGCCAAGGGTCAGGTTTTCCAGCACTGTTAGATGCGGGAACAGATTGAATTGCTGGAACACCATGCCAACTTCTGACCGGATGGTGGCTGCAGATTTGGCATCATCGTTCAGTTCGACCCCATCGATGCGGATGGTGCCCTTTTGATGTTTCTCAAGCTGATTGATGCATCTTACGACCGTTGATTTACCCGATCCGGATGGGCCGCAGATCACAACCTTTTCACCACTGTTTACTGTCAGGTTGATGTTCTTGAGCACGTGAAATGTGCCAAACCACTTGTCTACGTCGACAAGCTCGATCGCTGCGTTTGGCATCTGCTGGCCCACTTGTGATTACTATGAGTTAATTAGTTGCTTGAGGTTATCTTTTTCTTTACGCTTAAATCAAGAAGCAATGTCGTGATAAAAAGACTAACGCCACCAACGGGAGAACCACATGAAACGTTTTGTTAAAGTCGCGGCTGCGGCTGCGCTCGGTCTTGTGATCAGCGGCGCTGCGCAAGCTCAGTCGGCTCTGAATGAGATTTTGGATGACGGCGTGCTGAAAGTGGGGACAACCGGTGACTGGAACCCGATGTCACTGCGCGATCCGGCGACTAACAGCTATAAAGGCTATGATATCGACATCATGAACGCGCTGGCAGCTGATCTGGGTGTTGAGGTCGAATATGTGCCCACCGACTGGAAAACATTGGTCAATGGTGTGGTAGCTGGGAAGTACCACATCACCGGTTCGGCTTCGATCTCACCTCCGCGCATGAAAGTTGCAGGGTTTTCCGACAGTTACATCGCGGTTGAGTTGTTTCCCTACACAACCAAGGAAAAGGCCGACAAATTTGATGGCTACGACTCGATCAACAAGCCAGACGTGAAGGTTGCTACTACCCTGGGCACCACCTTTGAAAAGCGCGTGCGCGAATGGTTCCCCGATGCGGATATCAAAGTGGTCGAAGCTCCTGCACGTGGTTTTCAGGAGGTCTTGGCCGGTCGTGCAGATGTGTTCATAACCTCGAATATCGAGGGATCGACCCTTGAAGCAAAGTTCCCGGTCGTCCGCGTCAAGAATGCCGGTCCACGTTCTCCTTCTCCTATCGCGATGCTGTTGCCGCAAAGCGATCAGGTCTGGATCAACTATGTGAACAACTGGATTGAAGTGAAAAAAGCCCAAGGCTTCTTTGACGAAAACCGGGAACGCTGGGGTCTCTGATCAGAGGCCCTAGTAACTGGAGCGCCTGCGAGAGTTTTCAAAGTCATGAAACTTGAGCACATGACATGGTACGAGGTTGACACTCGTATCAATGCCGGAGCGGCCGTGTTGCTGCCGGTTGGATCGACCGAGCAGCACGGCCCGATGGGTCGCATTGGCACCGACACGATTTGCGCCGAGGCTGTCGCACTCGCTGCCGCCAGGCAATGCGAGGGTATCGTCGCTCCGGCGCTGGCCTACACGCCAGCGCCTTTCAACACGGGATTTCCCGGAACGGTGTCTATTTCAGCCGAAACCTTTCGCATCATCGCAGATGAGGTGATCCGGGGGCTCTTGCAGCAAGGTTTCGTTGGAGTGTTCATAGTGAACGGACACGGGGCCAATCTGGCGCCTCTTCGGCAGATCGAAAGCGAAATTGCCGGTGGTCAATTGCTGATCCGTAGCTGGTGGGAGCCGAACGCTGTGAACGTATTGCGGCAGCAGCTCTATGGTGATTGGGAAGGGATGCACGCCACCCCCTCGGAGATTGCCATAACCCAGTCTTTGCTTGGACCATTGCCTGCCAATCAGGCCGCTGAGCCGCCCCAGAAACTCAGCGCCGAATACATCCGGGATCACGCAGGGGATCGCCATGGTCCACCCGACGAGCATCGCGCGGACTTTCCGGATGGCCGCGTTGGATCGCATTCAGCTTTGGCCAATCCTCAGGATGGCGAGCGTCTGCTGGCGATAGCAGCTGCGGCTATCGCTGCCGAGTTCCGGGCATTCGAACAAGGCCTCTAGTCACGGAGCGCCTGCGACGGGTGTCGCGGCCCTATTCTGCTTCGACCCCAAGCCCGTCAGTCGACAGGTCATCGAGTTTCGGCATCAACCGCAACAGTTCTTGCGCGTATTCGGTTTTCGGACTGGCAAACAGATCGCTGGTGTCCTGAACCTCGACGATTTGTCCTTGTTTCATGACCGCGACTCGGTCACACATCTGGCGCACCACAGGTAGGTCGTGGCTAATGAACAGCATGGTCAGGCCCAGATGCTCTTGCAGGTCTTTCAGGATGTTCAAAATCTGCGCCTGGATCGAAACGTCGAGCGCGCTTGTGGGCTCATCGCAGATCAAGAACCGGGGTTGTGTCGCCAATGCGCGGGCAATCGAAATACGCTGGCGCTGACCGCCCGAGAACTCATGTGGATATTTCAGCCCGGCCTCTGACCCCAGCCCCACTTGATCCAGCAATTCGTCCACGCGGCGCTTGACGTCGGCACCTTCCATCAGGCGGTGATGGCGGATCGGCTCCGCCACAATTTCATCCACCCGCATACGCGGATTGAGAGACGAGTAGGGGTCCTGAAAGATCATCTGGATGTTCTTGCGGTACTCTTCCTGCACCGTACGATTACTCAGATCGCTTACCAGTTGTCCGTCAAAGGTGATGGTACCACCATCCACAGGATAGAGCCCTGCAATCATCCGCGCGACGGTGGACTTGCCCGATCCGGACTCACCGACAACCCCAAAGACCTCACCTGAACGAATGTCAAAGCTGACGTTGTCGACAGCGGTGAAGTAGGTACGATCCCAAGGCAGTAATCCACGCTTTTGCAGGAATTTCTTCGTCAGGTTGCGGATTTCAAAGATCGGTTTGCTGGCGTCGTTATCCACCTTGGGCCAGTGGCGTGCCATATCCTCGATCGCGAAACGCGTTTCACGCCCGCCATAGCTGATCTGAGGGAAACGATGCAGTTTCAGCGTCGGGCGTGGTACCGCGGCGATCAGGGACTTGGTGTATTCGTGTTGCGGCTGGCCCATCACCTGTGCCGTGGTGCCGCTTTCAACCACCTTGCCCGCATACATCACGGTCACGCGGTCAGTCGTATCGGCGATCACGCCCATATCATGAGTGATCAGGATGACACCCACCTGACGCTCTTGTGCCAGTTCCTTGATCAGGTCCAGAATCTGGGCCTGAACGGAAACATCCAAAGCCGTCGTGGGTTCATCGGCGATGATCACATCCGGTTCGGTGCAAAGTGCCAGAGCAATCACCACGCGTTGCCGCATGCCGCCCGAGAACTGGTGCGGGTACTGATCCAGCCGAGTATCCGGGTCTGGGATGCCAACGCGATCAATCAAATCACGGGCGCGCTTGCTTGCTTCGGCCTCGGATCCACCCAGATGGGCCTGGATCGTCTCGACCAGTTGTTCGCGCACTGTAAATAGCGGGTTCAGCGACGTAAGCGGGTCTTGAAAGATCATCGAGATCTTCTTGCCGCGTAGCCCGCGCATCGCCTCGGCATCGATGCCGCTGATCTTATCGCCGCCCAGCTTAATCTGGCCGCTGGCAATGCGACCTGGGCGTTCCAGAAGGCCCATCACGGCAGCGCCGATGGTGGATTTACCTGCCCCGGATTCGCCCACAAGTCCGTGGATTTCGCCGGGTTCTACAGAAAGGCTGGCGTGGTCCACTGCGGTAAACAGCTGGCGGCGGGTCGGGAATTCGACGGTGAGGTCTTGGATGGTCAGAAGGCTCATGAAATCACCGCAGTTTTGGGTTCAGCGCGTCGCGCAACCAGTCGCCCAACAGGTTGACCGACAGGGCAAGGGCCAGAAGCGTGCAGGCCGGGAAGAACAAAATCCACCATTCGCCCGAGAACAGGAAACCCTGCCCGATCCGGATTAGTGTCCCCAGCGACGGCTGGGTCGGGGGAGCGCCCACACCCAGAAAACTCAATGTGGCCTCAGCAATGATCGCAAGCGCCAGCGAGATGGTCGCAATAACAAGAACAGGGCTGAGGACATTGGGTAGGATGTGACGGAACATGATCGGGAACGATCCACGCCCGATCAGGCGCGCGGCTTGTACATATTCTTTGTTTTTCTCGACCAGAGCAGCACCACGGACGACGCGTGCGAACTGCACCCAGTCCGACAACGCAATCGCGATGATCAGAACATAGATTGCCATCTCATCGCGGTATTCCGGCGGAGTGATTCCTTTGGCAATCCCAAAGATCAGCATTGCGACCAAAATGGCCGGGAACGTCAGTTGCACGTCTGCGATACGCATGATCAGCGTCTCGATCCAACCTCCGAAATACGCAGCGATCAGACCGAGGATCACGCCGATGATCAAGGCAAGAAGCACAGCAGAGGCACCTACGAACAATGAAATGCGCAACCCGTAGAGGATGGTCGAGAACACATCGCGCCCTTGGTCATCCGTGCCTAGCAAAAAGGTCTCTTGCGTGAACGCATTGGGCGTACCTGGCGGTGTGAACCCGTTCATCAGGTTCAGTGTTGCTGGATCGAACGGGTTATATGGCGCGATCAGCGGGGCAAAGATCGCCGCCAGCACCAGAATGACCACGACCAAAGATGCGATCATGGCTACCGGAGAGTGCCGGAAAGACCAGGCGAAATCGCTGTCCCAGAATTTAGCCATACGCGATTTAGGCGCGACTTTCGGGGTTTCCATCGTTTCGGTCATGTGGCCCTCGCGTCGACACGCAGGCGCGGGTCAATGGCATAGTACAGAAGGTCGACAATCAGGTTGATTGTCACGAACATCACTGAGATCAGCATCAGATAGGCAGCCATAACGGGGATATCCACGAACTGGATCGCGTTGATGAACAGCAAGCCGACGCCCGGCCATTGGAACACCGTTTCGGTGATGATGGCAAAAGCGATGATCGACCCCAGCTGAAGGCCCGTGATGGTGATCACCGGCACAAGAGTGTTCTTCAGCGCGTGGCGGAAATTGATCACCCGGTCCGACAGCCCTCGGGCGCGGGCAAAGCGGACATAGTCAGCGCGCAGAACCTCCAGCATCTCGGACCGGACAAGCCGCATGATCAGTGTCATTTGATAGAGGCCCAGCGTGATTGCAGGCAATATCAACGCCTTGAGCCCCGAGGTCGTCAGAAACCCGGTGGACCAACTGCCAATCATAACGGTCTCGCCCCTCCCGAAACTGGGCAGTAGGTCAAGTTCAACCGAGAAAACATAGATCAGCAGGATACCTATAAGGAACGTCGGCAGCGAAACCCCGATCAAGGAAACAGTCATGATCACATTGGCAGCGATCCCTTGTCGTCGGATTGCAGTAAAGACACCGAGGGCAATGCCCATCGTGATCGCAAGAAAGCCGGACACAAAGGCCAATTCCAACGTCGCCGGGGCGCGTTCCACCAGGATGGTCGAGACCGGTCGCCCCTGGCGATAAGACACACCGAAATTGCCCTGAACAGCGCCTTGCAGGAACTTGGCGTATTGCACAACAAAGGGTTGGTCCAACCCAAGTTCGGTCCGTAGGCGGTCAATGTCGGCCTGCGTGCGCTCTTGCCCCAGCATGTTGTCGATCGGGTCGCCAACAAATCGGAACATCGAAAAGGCGACCAACCCCACGACCAACAGCACTATGACGGACTGGAACATCCGTCTGACGATATATGCGAGCATATGTTTCCCTCGTAGATCGGTCTCTCTAGGCCGACCTTGACCAGATGGTCAAGAGAGTGCTGTCAACCCAACGCGACGTTGCCGCCGATCAATTCACATTCACCCAACGCAGCAGGAAGAAGTTGTCCGGACGCTGCGTGACCTCGACATTGCTGCGCGTGCCCCAAACCAACGGCTGGACATACATCGGCACATAAACGTGTTCGTCCTGATAGATTTGGGTAACCTCGTCCAGCATCGCCTGACGCTTGGCCTCATCCAGTTCTGACTGGATCATCGGCAACAGCTCATCGACACGTGCATTCGAGAAGCCGCCGAAGTTCCAGCTACCCAGCTTTTTCTCTTCGTTGGGGGTTGCGACAAGGAACCGGACCGGATGCTCGGCGTCGAACGTACCGGGGCTCCAGCCCAGCAGGTACATGTCGTAATTATCTTCGCGCAGTTCCGGCCAATAGTTCCGCACTGGCATCGCGTCCAGCTCGGCGGTGATCCCGATCTGAGCCAGCATACCAACGACGGCCTGACAGACGGCCTCGTCATTAAGGTAGCGGTCATTGGGGCATTTCAGGCCAAATGAGAAACCATCTGCATATCCGGCCTCGGCCAGCAGCGCCTTTGCCGATTCCACATCAAACGCGGGGCGTCCGGCGTTGGCTTCGGAGAACCCGCTCATGGCTGGGCTGACGAGCTGCGATGCGGGCTCGGCATTTCCGCGCATGATCGTGGCCAGAATGGCGTCGACATTCACCGCTTGCGCAACTGCCTGCCGCACGCGCGCGTCACGGAACGGGTTGGGTTTGCCCGCATCGTCTGTGTATTTCAGCGTGTCAGCCTCGTGGTCGAAGCCCAGCATGATTACGCGCGCCTCAATGCCCTGGATGACATCGACCTCTGCGTTCTGCTGCAGCCGTGCGACGTCCTGAATGGGGACCGGGTTGATCATGTCCACATCGCCCGATAGCAGCGCCGCTACGGCCGTGGCAGGATTTTGGATCGGATTAAATTCTGCACGGGTGATGTTGTGTTCAACATCCCCCCACCAGCCTTCATAAGGTTCCAACACGGTCTTAAGACCCGGCTCGCGCTCGGTCACCTTGAACGCGCCGGTGCCGTTGGCGTTGATGGTGGCGTAGTTTCCGGTTTCTTTGTCGGGGACCACGGCGTCGTTGGCCTCAGTCCAGTCTTGATCCATGATCATCCAGTTGGCAATCGATGACGGAAACAGCGGGTTAGGTGCTGTGGTCATGATATCAACGGTGTAGTCATCAACTACAATGACGTCACTGACAGGAGCGAACCAACTGCGCGTGTCCGCCGCCTCACCCGAGGCGCGTTGGTAGCTGAACAGCACATCTTGCGCGTCAAAGCTGCTTCCGTCGTGAAAGGTCACGCCCTGACGCAGATTGAACCGCCATCCTTCGCCGTCGCCGATTGGCTCCCAACTGACAGCCAACGCGGGCTCAACGCTCATATCCTTACCGCGGCGGACCAGCCCTTCGTAGACGTTGTTCAGGAACCCGAGAACTGGGGCCGAGTTGACCGCGTGAGGGTCCATCGTCTGCGGATCGGTGGTCGAGGCCCACTTGAATTCGGCCGCCTGCGCGGTGCTTGCAAGCAACATGGTCAGGCCGATTGCACTGTTTCTGAGGATCATGGCGAAATCTCCCTGTTAGCGCTGAAACAATCCAGCTTTTTCGCTGCCACGTAAAGCCGTTCCTGCGCCGAGATCACAGGTCCGTTACCGACGGCGCAAACAAGAACAGGGCGCGTTTCCGCGCCCTGCATACCATCACAGAGGATAGTTTAGTTCATCTCAAAGTATTTGATCTTCGGTGAATCTTCCGGCTCGACGATGGTGCCCACGCCCGATTTCATGCCCCAGTTCAGCACCTGATGGTGGATCGGGATATAGAGCTGTTCATCCTGAACAACCTGCCAGATATCACCGATCTGCTGATCACGTGCGGGTAGATCAGTTTCAGAGGCAAGGGCCACGATTTTGGCATCCAGATCCGGGTTGGAGTAGCGTGTGCCATTCCACGAGCCGTACTTTTCGCCCTTCGAATGGACGAGGAAGTTGAAGATGTACTCCGAGTCATAAGTCGGAACACCCCAGCCCAGCATGTAGAAATCTGTTTCTAGGTTGTTGATCAACGGGAAGTGCTGGGCTTTCGGTTTGGCGTCCAAGTTAACTGTGACGCCGATCTGGGCCAGCATTCCAACCGCTGCCTGACAGATCGCCTCATCATTGATGTAGCGGTCATTCGGGCAGTTCAGGGTCAGCGAGAATCCATCAGGATAGCCTGCTTCGGCCATCAACGCCTTGGCCCCTTCGATATCGGTTGACGAGGACGCATCCATATCTGCATCCCAACCATTCACAAACGGAGGTGAGATCATACCAGCAGGAGCAGACTGACCACGCATCACGACCTGTTTGATCGCATCACGATTGATCGCTTTTGACATCGCCTGTCGAACGCGGACATCAGCCAGCGGGTTCTTACCATCCACATTGTCCGAGGTCAGATCAGCGTCGCCCATGTTCATGCCAAAGAAAATTACCCGGTTCTGCGGCGCGGTGCGTACGTCCAGACCATCGGTTCCGGCTACACGCTCGAGGTCCTGTACGGGCACGTCCTGAATAAAATCAACCTCACCCGACAGCAGCGCGGCAACACGGGTCGCGGCGTTCTGGATCGGCGTATAGATGATCTCGGTCACCTGCAGCGGGAACTCATCCTTGCCCCAATAGCCGTCATAGGCGGCCAGGACGGTTTTCACGTCGGGCTCGCGGCTGACCAGCTTGTAGGGGCCGGTGCCATTGGCGTTCTTGGCCGCAAACGTGTCTTCGCCGCCCTCATAGTCCTGAACCTTGACGGCGTTGTTTGCCTCGGCCCAACCTTTGTCCATCATGAACATGTTGGTCAGATTGTTGGGCATGATCGGGTTCGGGCCGTCAGTTTCGATCTCGATCGTGAACTTGTCGGGCGCACGCACCTCTTTCACAGAGGCCAACAGTTCCTTGTAATCCGAATCCGGCGTCATTGCTCGGTTCAGCGAAAACACGACATCCTCGCTGTCGAACTCGGCACCGTCGTGGAAGGTAACGCCCTCGCGCAGTTTGAACACCCAGACATTCGGATTTTCTTCCGATGGTGCCCATTCGGTCGCCAGCGATGGAACCAGTGCACCTGAGTGATCACGCATCACCAGCGTTTCCATGATCTGGTGCGCCATGGCCGAGGTCGGGCCTTCGTTTTGCGCATGCGGGTCCAGCGTCAGCGCATCACCTGCACGGGCCCATCGCAGCGTCTCCGCCGAAGCGCCCGCCGCGATCATTGCCGTTGCACTGGCGGCAAGCATCAGAGTTTTGAATGACATAAGTCGTCTCCCCATTTTTTGTTGTGGCCGCATTTTCATACGGTTGGCCGAATTTTTCGGCCATCATGGGCCAGCATCATCCAGATCATGGTCCGAGTTGCAACACCCGAATGTTAGCGCCCTGCTTTTCTTTCTGTCTGCCGGGGCTTAGGTGAATGTAGGTCATGCAGAAACACGCCTCGTATTTAGCTCTATGACAGGGTTGCCGCCTAACGTTTATTGAAGGCGTCTCTAAGAGCGTCACCAAAGGCCCCGTTCTGGGTGCTCTGACCCCCATGGCTGCGCCGCTGTTCCCCTGGCTTGGGCGTTCGTGCCGGTTTGCCCTTGCCACGGAGTGCATTGCCCTCGCGTGCCGAAGCGCCACCGTCCTTGCGCATGGACAGCCCAATGCGCTTACGTGGAACGTCGACTTCGACCACCGTCACTTTGACAACTTGCCCGGTTTTGACCACCTCATGCGGGTCCTTCACGAACCGATCGGCCAGTTGGCTGACATGAACCAACCCGTCCTGATGCACGCCAATGTCGACAAACGCGCCGAAGGCGGCGACGTTGGTGACGGTACCCTCCAGCACCATGCCGGGCTTCAGGTCCGTGATTTCCTCAACCCCGTCCGTAAACGACGCCGTTTTGAAACTGGGTCGCGGGTCTCGGCCGGGCTTCTCCAATTCGGTGAAAATATCCCGAACCGTAGGCAAGCCGAAGGTTTCACTCACAAACTGCTCGGCGCGCAGGTCTTTCAGCGCGCCTTCATGCCCCATGATTTGGCGAATGTCGCGCCCACATGCTGCCACTACCTGACGGGCGACATCGTAAGCCTCGGGGTGAACCGAGGAGGCATCCAGAGGCTCTGAACCGTCACGAACTCGCAGGAAACCTGCACATTGCTCGAAGGCGCGCGGACCAAGGCGGGCCACCTTCAGCAAATCCTTGCGAGACACAAAGGCACCATGAATATCTCGGTGTGTGACGATCGCTTCGGCCAATCCCGGTCCCAGACCCGAGACGTGAGAAAGCAAGGGGGCTGAAGCGGTATTCAGATCCACGCCCACAGCGTTCACCACATCTTCGATCACCGACTCCAGTGACTGTGACAAGCGGTGCTGATCCACATCGTGCTGATACTGGCCGACGCCGATGCTCTTGGGTTCTATCTTGACCAGTTCAGCCAAGGGATCCTGCAGCCGGCGGGCAATCGAGACCGCTCCACGTAGCGAGACGTCGAGGTCGGGAAATTCGCGCGCGGCAAGCTCGGATGCCGAGTAGACCGAGGCTCCAGCCTCGGAAACGACGACCTTGGTGGGCGCTTTGACGGTCTTGGGCAGAAGCGACAACGTATCGGCCACCAAACGCTCAGTCTCGCGGCTGGCTGTGCCGTTGCCGATGGCAATAAGCTCGATTTTATGTGTAGCGATAAGGTTCAGGATTGCCGCTTGTGCACCACGCAGATCATTCTTGGGCTGAAACGGATATAGCGTATCCGTTGCAACCACCTTGCCGGTTGCATCCACCACGGCGGCTTTAACCCCGGTGCGAATGCCGGGATCCAACCCAAGCGTCGGACGTGCCCCCGCCGGAGCAGCGAATAGCAGATCCTTTAGGTTGCGCGAAAACACTTGAATTGCCTCGTCTTGTGCGCGGCTGCGCAGGTCGGCCATCAGCTCGACCATCATCGATAGCGACAGCTTGACCCGCCATGTCCAGCCCGCAACCTTGCGCAGCCATTTGTCACCCGGCGCATCGCCCCGCGTGTTAAGATGAGCCGCAACCATGGCCTCGGCCCGCGCGGCGCCCGCTTCGGGTTCGGGAGCAATGTCGAGCGTTACGATCCCTTCCTTTGAGGCGCGCAGCATTGCCAGCGCTCGATGCGATGGGGTTTTCGACCAAAGCTCGAAATGATCAAAGTAATCGCTGAACTTGGCCCCTGCTTGTTCTTTGCCCTCGACAACATTCGCGCTCAGCAACGCCTCACGCTGCATGAAGTTACGTAGCTCTCCCAACAAAGCAGCGTTTTCGGTAAGCCGCTCTGTGATGATGTCCCGTGCACCATTCAGCGCGTCTTTGGTCGTGGGGACAGCCTCAATCAGATATCCCTCAGCCAGCCCCTCTGGTTCGGCCAACCGGTCCGACAGAATCGCATCGGCCAGCGGCTCCAGACCATTCTCGCGGGCAATCATCGCCTTGGTCCGGCGTTTGGGCTTGTACGGCAGATAAATGTCTTCCAACTGCGCCTTGGTTTCGGCTTGGGCGATCGATTTCACCAGATCGTCCGTCAGTTTCCCCTGATCCTTGATCGAGGACAGAATCGCCTCGCGCCGGGCCTCAAGCTCACGCAGATAATTCAGTCGGTCGGAAAGGGTGCGCAATTGGGTATCATCCAGCCCGCCGGTCACTTCCTTCCGATAACGGGCGACAAAGGGCACGGTCGCACCTTCATCCAACAACCTGACCGCGGCCCCAACCTGTTCCGCGCGGGCGTTAATCTCGGTGGCGATGGTGCGGGTGATACGGTCCAAAGGGGCCTCCTGACTTGCGGTTGGAAGATCGTCTTAGCCACCGGCACGCGCAAGGGGAAGAGGCTGCACCGCTAAAAGCACCTCTGCACAAAAAATGCACGACCCTTACGCGGTGATCTGCACCTGCCTAGGCCAGACAGAACCAACACAAACAAGGAGCAGTTAAATGGGACAGTTCATCGTGCGCGGCGTACCGGCATCAGTTTTACAAGATAGTTGGTGGCTGGACACCCCTGATCGAGGCACAAACCGAGCCGATGGCTTAGCGGAACCCGGCAATCGCCATGCTTTCTTGGGTTTGGTGTTTCTGGTTGCGCTCGCCGATTTTCTGTTTTTCGACCATTCTCCTGGCCTTTCGATCGCGCTCTTTATGTTGGCGTTTTCCGCTGTCGTGTTTGCCTTACTGCGCCGCCGTGGTGGACTTGTCGGGCCAGCCCTTCTTTTGCTGCTTAGCATTCTTCCGGTGGTGGAATATGTTCAAGCCCTGTCCGTAGCTTTCTTGCTGGGTGGATCGACCATTGCGCTGTGTTGGGCCGTGCTGGGCAATCATGAGGTCGCTTCGGTTCGCCGGTTTCTGTCTCTGTTTCCAATATTGGCGCTCAGACACGGGATAGAGGCGGTTCAGAAAGGTCATTCGGTTTCCCGCGTTGACGGGGTTGCCCTTCGTGCACTGCGCAACTGGAGTTTCCCGATCGGAGGCGCACTGATCCTTGCTTCGCTGATGGTTGCGGCCAATCCGGTCTTGTCTGATTGGATCGATCGGGTTTGGCGAATTGATTTGCGGTTCGACCGACTGCTATTCTGGATCGGGGCGGCAATCACGATCTGGCCCTTTCTTGCGGTCACCTTGCGGCCTGACTTGCTTGCCCCCCGATTTGGCCCCGGACGCAAGCGCCCATTGCCTGCTTTTGGCCTGAATGCCCAATCCGTTGCAAATGCGCTAATGGTGTTCAACTTGCTGCTGGCGGTGCAAACGGGGATGGACATGGTTTATCTCTGGGGCAGCGCCAAGTTGCCCGAGGGGATGACCTATGCTGAATATGCTCATCG
Organism: Ruegeria sp. D7; assembly: GCF_056534355.1. NCBI lineage: Bacteria > Pseudomonadati > Pseudomonadota > Alphaproteobacteria > Rhodobacterales > Roseobacteraceae > Ruegeria > Ruegeria sp. D7. The sequence goes on along the minus strand of NZ_JBQFPG010000017.1, from coordinate 59,156 downwards.
CGGGGCATACCCACTCTTGGTCACAGCTTTGCTGGCGGGCGCATTTGCCTTGGCCGCGCGACCCTATCTGAACGAGCGGCAGGGGCTGACAAGATGGATGATGCTCTGGCTGGCGCAGAATGTACTGCTGGTGATCTCATCGCTGATGCGCCTGTCGCTTTACGTTGATTTCTACGGGCTGACCTATTTGCGTGTTCATGCGGCAATATGGATGGCGCTGGTTGCTGTGGGCTTGTGTCTGACCGGTTGGCAAATTTTGCAGGGTAAATCGAACCGTTGGTTATTGCTGCGATCTGCGATCCTGGGGATTGGCGTGCTCTATGCATGCTGCTTCGTGAATTTTTCATCCTTAATCGCCCGTTGGAATCTGGAAAATCCGATACGGTTTGATACCTACTACGCATGTCAGCTCAATGAGATGGCGGCGGCAGAGTTGCTGAAGGACAAACGGGTACGCGCTTGCGCAACCCCTCCGGTCGTCGACAATTGGAGGAATTGGGGCTTTCGCGCAGATCGGGTGATCCGTAATCTGGCCGTCGAACCCATGCCGGAGAAGGTAGATGAAAATCCTCGTCGTGGATGATGATCCACGCCTGCGAGAGCTGGTCTCGATCACGCTTGAGCGCGCGGGCTACCAGACGGTTACCGCCCGCGATGGCCAAATGGCGCTAACCCACGCGATGCGGGAAGCGCCTGATCTTGTCGTGCTGGATGTCGGCCTGCCTGAGATCGATGGGCTTGAGGTTTGCCGCCGCTTGCGGGCACGCTCGGACGTACCAATCTTGTTCCTGACCGCGCGTGATGACGAGATTGATCGCATTTTGGGCCTCGAGTTGGGAGCGGATGATTACGTGACCAAACCTTTCAGCCCCCGAGAGTTGGTTGCGCGGATCAAAGCCATCCTGAAACGCAGCAAACCGGGTGCTGCAGAGCTTCTCCTGCGGCATGGCCCGGTTGAAATGGATGTGTCGGCGCATTCGGTTCGGGTCGACGGCAATGCGCTTGCCTTAACCGCAACCGAGCTGTCGATTTTGCGTCGCCTGATGCAAACGCCCGCCGCCATCGTCTCGCGACCACAATTGGTTGATGCGATTTATGGCGCAGGCAGTCCGGTCTCGGATAGGACACTGGATAGTCATTTGCGGAACTTACGACGCAAGTTGGGGGATCAGGGCTGGGCCGGTGCCATCGAAACCGTGCATGGGATCGGATTGCGGATGGGTGCATGGCCGGGCTGAGACACAAGTGGCGCCCTTCGCTGGGTTTTGTTCTTGGCGGAGGTCTCGCGGGTACGCTCGCACTGTCTCTGCTGGGTCTGATAGCGCTGCGCTATCTTGGACCTGAGATCGGGTTTCGAAACGCTGCGGGCCTGCTGGCGATCGTGATCGGTTGTGCGACCGGAGTGGTCGGATACCTAATGGTTCGGCTTCTGCTCCGCCCCATAACGTCGCTGGCGACCTATTCAGTGGCCATTGAACAAGGGCAACGCGCCGAGCCGCCCGATCACTACGGTACACAAGAACTGTCGCGCCTCGCCGGTTCGGTTCTGAGCATGGCGGATACGCTGCAACGGCGCGAAGCTTCGATCCGCGTCTTTGCAGATCATGTCACGCATGAGTTGAAAACCCCTGTCACCGCGATCCGTGCGGCAGGAGAGTTGTTAGCCGAGGCCGAAACGCTCTCGGACCAGGATCACGCATTGCTGCAACAGATATTGGGCGCAAGCGATCAGATGCAAACGCAGCTCAGCGCTCTTAACACGGTTGCACAGGCACGAGTGCCGGAACATCATGGGGAGGCAAGCCTGAACGATCTTGCCGATCAGTTACGCGCTTCGTTTCCCGAATTGGACATCAGCATAGAAGGCGGCGATCAGGCATTGAACCTTGCAGCCTCTGGCCTGAAAATTGCCCTGCAACATCTTTTGGACAATGCACGCCGTCACGGGGCAAGGCAGGTGGTCCTGCACGCAGAACTCGGTCGATTGGTTGTCCAAGACGATGGTTCCGGCATATCCGACGGTAATCGGGACCGCATCTTCAACCCATTCTTTACAACCGCGCGCGAGAAGGGAGGGACCGGGATGGGCCTGACCATCGTTACAAACCTGTTGGGGGCACATGGCGGGCGGATTTTGCTGGTGCCTTCCAAGACCGGTGCGCGATTTGAGTTGGTGTTTCCGGGTGTGTGATATCACTCAATAGCCCAAACTAATTCGACCCGTGTCAATTTGCGCCGCTCAATACGATTGATCCCAAGCCAATCCTCATTTAAGGGAGGCCCTGTCAAATCAGAGTCACCCGTGGGGCCGTCATGTCCCCTTTGGGATTGGTGCCTATGTCACGGCGGCACATGCTCTTGGATCGCACGCCCCTGAAAGGCTTAAAAAAGGTAAGGGAATATGGCAGAAAAATCGAACTTCGACGTATTGTATACCATTGTAGACGAAGCGCCCGAGCTGGCGAGCGCCTCGTTCCTGCCCATTATCCGCAAATTTGCGTCAGCAGCCGGTGTCAGCGTCGGAACCAAAGACATTTCGCTGGCCGGGCGTATTATCGCGACCTTCCCCGAAAAGCTGACAGACGAACAGCGTATTACTGATGATCTGGCTGCTTTAGGTGAGCTGGTGAAAACACCGGACGCAAATGTCATTAAACTGCCCAACATCTCGGCGTCGGTGCCCCAGCTGGTGGCTGCCATCGAAGAGCTGCAATCACAGGGTTATGACATTCCGAACTACCCCGAAGAGCCTTCGACGGACGACGAAAAAGCGATCCGTGCGCGTTATGACGCCATCAAGGGTTCGGCCGTGAACCCGGTCCTGCGCGAAGGCAACAGCGATCGCCGCGCAGCGCGCGCTGTGAAGAACTATGCCCAGAAGAACCCTCATTCGATGGGAGAGTGGAGCGCGGACAGCAAGACCAAAGTGTCTTCGATGCCGGGCAATGATTTTTACGCCAATGAGAAATCGGCAACGATCACTGCGGCGCAAGCCGGCGATGCCAAGATTGAGTTTGTGGGCAAAGATGGCAGCGTTACGGTTCTGAAAGACGCTTGGCCACTGGCCGAAGGAACTGTGGCCGACGCAACATTCATGTCGGTCAAGGCGCTGTCGTCGTTCCTGACCGAAGCCATTGAGGACACCAAGAAAGACGGCACCATGTTCTCGCTGCACATGAAGGCGACGATGATGAAGGTCAGTGACCCGATTATCTTCGGCTATGCAGTCAAGGCGTGGCTTGCCCCCGTGTTCGAAAAATTCGGTGCAGAGCTGGACGCACTGGGTGTAAACCCGAACTCGGGTCTGGGGGACCTGCTTGAGCGGGTTCAGGGCAACGCAGACATCGTCGCCGCAATCAATGCGATCAAAGGGGATCGTCCGTCGATGTATATGGTGGACTCGGACCGTGGCATCACCAACCTGCATGTCCCGTCTGATGTTATCATCGACGCCTCGATGCCCGCAGTGATCCGTGCTGGCGGCAAGGGTTGGGACGAAACCGGCGCCAAGGGCGATACCAACTGTGTGATCCCTGACCGTTGCTATGCACCGGTGTATGATGAGGCCATCAACTTCTTCAAAGCCAATGGTGCACTGAACCCAGCTACCGCAGGAGCCGTCGCCAACGTTGGATTGATGGCGCAGAAGGCCGAGGAGTACGGCTCGCACCCGACGACGTTTGAAGCGCCCGCAGATGGTACAATCCGTATCGTTCTGGCCAATGGCGAAACGCTGCATTCCCATGACGTCGAAAAGGGCGACATCTGGCGCGCCTGCACCGTCAAGAAGGCCCCGATCGAGAACTGGATCCAGCTGGCGATGGACCGTCAGCGCCTGACCGGGTCCGAGGCGATCTTTTGGCTGGATGCCAACCGCGCACATGACGCCGAGCTGATCAAGTATGTCAAACCAGCGCTTGAAGCTGCAGGCGTGGCCGACAAGTTCTTGACTATGGCCCCGCGTGAAGCAACCCGCCAGTCGCTGGAAACTATCACGGCGGGCAAGGACAGCATCGCCATCACCGGTAACGTATTGCGGGATTATCTGACCGACTTGTTCCCGATCCTCGAACTGGGGACGTCGGCCAAGATGCTATCAATCGTTAAACTGATGAATGGTGGCGGTCTGTTCGAAACCGGTGCAGGTGGTTCGGCGCCGAAACATGTTCAGCAACTGGTTGAAGAAAACCACTTGCGCTGGGACTCCATGGGTGAATTCTGTGCGCTCGGAGAATCCCTGAACTTCCTCGCTGACAGCAAGGGCAACGCCAAAGCGGGCGTCCTGGGCGCCGCTGCCGAGGCTGCCACGCAGGGAATTTTGGATAACAACAAGTCACCCAGCCGCAAAGTCGGCCAGCCGGATAACCGCGATAGCCACTACTGGTTCGCTCGTTACTGGGCCGAAGCTTTGGCGGGGCAATCCGATGATGCTGGACTTGCCGCCGAGTTTGCACCGCTCGCGAAAGAGTTGGCGGACAAAGAAGAACAGATTTTGTCCGAGTTGGCGGCAGCGCAGGGCGCACCCGCCGATCTGGGTGGATACTACCACACTGATCCGGCCAAAGCGGCTGCGGTGATGCGGCCAAGTGCAACCCTGAATGCGATCATCGGATAAGCCAGGGTTGCATAAACGCCTAAAGAGAAACCGGTCCGAAGAGGGCCGGTTTTTTCGTGCCCTGAAAAAGAAAAAGGCCAGCCCCCATAGCCAGCCTCTTTCTGAGTGAGTGGCGGGGCTTACGCCTCACCGGTGCAGTTGAATTCATCCTACGCTTATCGTTCACGCTGAATATTCGGGGATTCCCGTAGACGGCCGCCTTTTATGAGCGATTAAGGATAAAAATAATCATTATGTATGTGCAAATAAGACCAAATGCTGACTGCGCCACGTCTGAGGCCTAGTCAGTTGGCTTTGCCGTTATCATTGAAGATTCTGACCCACCGACAAAAAAAGGGCCAGTCCGAAGACCGGCCCCTAAGAAAGGTCATAACGACCGAGGGATTAGTTTGATGCTGCGTTCAGCTTTTCATTTTGTTCGCGCAGCGTGTCGGAAATAATCGCGTACCATTCGCCGGATTCGCGCATCTCGATCAAACCCTTGTTCATCATCGCGATGTACTCGCGCGCGAATGGATTGGTGCGGTGTGCAAGGAAGCTCATCGAAGACAGTGTCGAGACATACGGGTTCTCAACAATATCCGCCGAGGTCAAACCCATGTCTTTCATTGTCGAGGCAAACAGATCGACTTCGAATGCAGCCACGTCTGCCGTACCGGTCAATACGGCATCGAGACATTCGCGAGCCGAATTGGGTTGGACCACGGTTGTGTTCTCGCGGTTCAGCCCTTGTTCTTCCAGCACCACCATGCTCCAGCCTGCCATGCGGCAAACGGTCGAGCCCTCAAGGTCGGAGAAATCTGTCGCCTTTGCGTATTCGCTTTCAGGCAAAGTGAAGAAACCTCCGACAATGTCATATACCGGAACAGAAGCGACAAATTGGGTACACCGGGCTTCGGTCTCTGCAGACCACTCATATGAGCGGTTGGTACAATCCGGTACAGTCCACGCGATCGAAATATCAAACGCACCCAGTGGCAACAGTGTGTCCAGATGCGAACTCCAGTCATCTACAAAGCTGACCGAGAAATCGCGGCTGTTACCAGCACGCTGAAGGCTTGTCGTCGCCAGACGGGTCATGATGCCACCGCCGCTCAGATCTTCAGTAGTGAACGGTTCCCAACCGTTGCCAGCGACCATCTTGATCGGAGGCGCGTAGACATTCGAGCGCTTGACGCTTGCAGCACGTTGTTCTTCTGCCGCGATCAGTTCTTGCGCGCTCTGACCGTTGGGCAGGCTGCCATCCTCACAGGGCAGCGCCAGTACCAGACCGGGGGCTAGCGAACCGGGATTGGTGATTGCGTTGCGGTTAGCGTTAAAGATCGGCTGATAGTTTGAGGTGCCGTAGGCGGCAATGGCGATGGTCGCCAATGTATCACCATCCTGAACCGTATAGTTGGAGCAGGCTTCTTGAGCGGCGGCTGCACCTGCGCTCAGGGCGGTGAAGGCTGATGCCGACAGTACTGCTTTCTTCAATTTCTTGTTAAACATGTCCACTTCCTCCAGACTTTGTTTCGTTGGGCCAATCAAGGCCTTAGCCATTTTCCATTTGATAGCGCAGTGCGGTAGATACGATGTCGCGCCACTCGCCTGATTGCTGCATGATCGCCAGACCCTGGTTGAGCGTCTCAAGGATCGCTTCCCCATCCGGATTATCTTTGTGGGTCATGACGTTAAGCGACTTGATTGCCGCTAGGTTGGGGTTTTCGATGATCTGATGTTCGTAGCCCAGACGCCCGATTGCTTCGACCGCCAGATGCGCTTCGATCGCGACAATATCGGCTGTGCCATCCATAACTGCGCGAAAACAATCATCGGGTGAAACGGGGCGCATCAAAGTGATTGCAGGCTCGTAAAGACCAACTGCATCCATATGCGACAGTGACCAACCTTCCGGCCTACAAATCGTTGTGCCCGCGAAATCTGCATAAGTCAGAGTCTCTTCGTAACCCGAACCGCTTTTTGCGAAGAACGTATCAACGACCTCGTAGAATGGGTTTGAGAAATTATAGGTTTCGCACCGTGAACGATCATTTTCCGACAACGTAGCGGCTTGTTCACAGTTCGGCCGCGACCAAGGGAATGTGGCGTCAAAGGCGAGAGTCGGCATCAATAGGTCCAGATGCGACGACCAGTCATTAACGAACTGAATCTTGTAGGACTGCTCGGGCGCGGCCCGCAGCATCGCGGTTTCAACCAGGTTGGTGTAAAGCCCACGATTTGGCAGCGCTTCATCCGTAAACGGGGCGTAGTTACCACCCGTGATCAACAAAATCTGACGGTCACGAATTTGAGGGCTTTCGCCACCATCCGCGTTGCGGATCAATGCGGCACCTTCCGCACGCGCTGCTTCGATCTCTTTCTTGGCCGCAGCCTTGGCCGCGATTACGGCTTCTTCGCTGGTCTTTTTAGCTTCGGCCTCTGCAGCGGCCACGCGGGCTTCGGCCTCGGCAATGGCTTTTTCAGCCCGTTCCTCGGCAGCTTTGACCAGTTCCGAGGCCATTTCGGCAGCCATGCGGCCAGCTTCGGTATCCGGCAGTTGCGCCGCGCGCCCGATATCTTCAAGACAAGGGAAAGTCAGGAGATCACCGACGCGAATGATATTGGGGTTCGACCCGATCGTATCCCGGTTCGCATCATAGATGACCCGGTAATCTTCCGTCGCGTAGACGGCAATTGCCAGTTCCCGCAAGCTGTCACCGGGCTGGATTTCATAAGTTGAACACGCCTCTTGCGCCGATGCTGCACCTGTTGCAGCAGCAAGAGCGAGGGTGGATATGATAAGATGGTTTCGCATTTTGTCCTGTTTCACTGCCTGTCTAAGTCTGTGCCGGTTTGACCACGGCGATTGAAATGTTGTCCTGATCCGGGTCTGCCTTTGCATGCAGTGCTTGAAGCAGCGCATCAGCAATATCGCGAGCCGGGGAATGAATATGCGTGCGCACCAGCGTTTCGATCTCGGAATTGCCGAGATATTGCAGGCCATCACTGCCAAGGATCAGTACATCTGCCGCAATCAGCGCCAATGGTTGTTCCGGACAATCCACTTTTGGAATCGCAGCCCCCATGATCACCGAAGTCAGTTGGTTACGATCCGGATGGCCCTGCGCCTCTTCCGCGCTCAGTAATCCTTGTGCGAGCTGTTCGTCGATCACCGGGGCCATCGAGTGATCTTCGTTGACCTGTGACAGGGCATCATTGCGGAACAGGTAAAGTGGACTGTCACCGATCGAGATCCAGAATACGCGTTGATCCAGCATCAACATGCCCAGAAGGGTGGAGCCCAGATTGACCTCGTTTTCCTCACTATGGCTCGCCATAGCGGCGTTGGCCTGCATTGCGGCCAACGGCAGAGCGTCGAGCAGTGCGCTCTCAGCAAGGTCGGGCCCATCCAACTGGGCATCCATCGCATCGCGCCAGGTTGAAATGACCAACTGCGAAGCGACTTCACCCGCTTCATGACCACCCATACCGTCGGCAATCACGACATAACCCGCGTCTGCCGCGTCAGAGACCCGCGCAGCAATCGCGTCTTCCTGCGAGTCGCGCTGACCCTGGTCCAGGATCAGGGCAATATCATATGCAGGGGTAGCCAGCATTAATCGGCATCCCGCCAGTCAAAGCCGTCATCACAGAAAGCGGTGAAGCGGATCGAGGTTTCGCTGATCCGGATCAGATCGCCGCTGGACAAGGCTATGGTGCTGAGCACAGGCTTGCCATTCAGGCGCACCAAGTTGGCCTTGCCGCCATGGCCCAGATAGCATTTCCGGTCCTCTGGGTCATATGCGATGACGGCGTGATTGCTGCGAGAGATCCCGGTGTCGCCGAAATCCAGCTGAATAGCCTGATCGTCATTCCGACCGATCTGCATCAATCCCTCGGTCAAGGTAATCGCGGCACCCCGACCCGGTCCGGCGGTCACGACCAGCCAGCCAACCGGGAATGTCTGTTCGGCCGCTTCTGTCTTTTCAACGGGCTCAGCTGTTTCCATCAGCTCCTGAACATGCGTGTCTGCACGCTCGAAACCCAAAAACGTCGTCTTCACACGAGAACGCCGATCTTCAGCCGGTGCAGGTGCAGGTGCGACCATGGCGGGTTCCGGGGTTACATCAACAGGCTCCGGTTCCGGTGTGGGTTCTCCGACGATTTCCACCTCGCCCGCAACTTCAGATACGACTTCAGGTTCGATGGCCTCTGGTTCTTCTACGGTGACTTCGGGTTCATCGTCCTGAACCTCGTCTTCCGCAGTCAGATGAAGCGTGACAATCTGTTCATCTTCTTCGACCTCTTGAATCTCGGCCACTTCTTCTTCGGTCGCCTGATCTTCGATCTGGTCTTCCGAAAACTCGGGCATCGGTTCTTCGGGGATCAGTTCGTCTGCTTCCTCGTAGCTGTCCGAGCTAACGTTTCCACCCGCAAGGGCCGCGCGCAGGGCGTTGAAATCCGCAATCGGAGCAGCGCTTTCTGTTTCGACCGCTTCCGCAACGGTTTCGGTTTCGGTTTCCACCGCATCTTCTTCTTTCGGTTTTCCGGCACCTTCTAGAAGCCGGCTCAGAGGGCTTTTGTATTTGAACATGGTGTCGTCACCTTCTTTGATTTCTGATGCGGGGTTTTACCCGCGGGACTGCTACAAACCGCTTCGCCGTAGGCGCAGGGCACTGATGAAGAGGAAACAGAGAAACATTTACGTCGCGACGGGTTGGTCCCCGACGGGGTGACGCGATGGGCGGCACCCCCAGCACACTGACCTGGCGATAGTCACATCAACTGGGCGATCACTCCTGCGTTAGTTGCATGACCGCAGTACTTTCAGCTCCGTTGCGCAGAATGCTTAGGCGCGCCTCGGGTTGGTTGTCGGAAACAAGTTGAGCAAGGATGCCGTCCAGACTCTCGGGCTCATTGATCGAGACACCAGTCTGTGTTTCGCGCAGCAGCACATCCCCCCGCTGCAAACTGCCAGCAACTTCTTCCGGAACAGATGCGACGACGGTTTGCCAACCTGCCTCGCCCGCATGAGCCACATCAAACGAATAACCGTTCAGAAGGCCAAAACTGCGGAAGGCGGGCAGGGCCAGCAATCCATTCTGCGCGCGCGTTTCGCCCAGACTGCGATAGCGCGCTGCTACACGGATATACCCGTCTGGGTCGACCGAGAAATTATCTAGAACATACGATGCAAGCGTTGTGTCCGGACGAATAGGTTCACCATTCAGAGTAAAAATCGTAGCGCCCCGTTCGACCCAATCCCCGATCACCGACCTATCTTGACCGGCGTTCAATCCATTGATGGCAATGACACTCCCGGTCGAGCTGCGACGCTTGGACATCGTGAATGGAATCTCAATATCCCAGTGCCCAAATGCGACCTGGTTTTCGGCTAGATTTACCGGCGTCGCAGGTGCGATGGGTGTGATGTCTTCAACCGCAGGTTCCGTCACTTCAGGTTCCACTTCTTCAGGTTCCACCAAAGCGATTTCTACGGGTTGCTGCTCTGACACAATGGCGGCTTCCGGCACCTCATTAGCCTGCTCGACAGGTTGTTCCTGCGCCGCTTCTGGTTCTGATGCCAAAGCGACTTCGGCCTGTTGCGGCTCTGTTGTGGCTTCGGCGGTCTGCTCGACGGGTTCCGGAGCTGCTTCTGCGGGCACCGGAGTAGTCGGAACCTCTGCAGTCACCGGAGTTGCCTCGGGCGATTGCTGATCGCCCGTCATTACGAAGTATCCACCTCCGGCCAGAGCCGCCAATACAATCGCGATACCCGCGATCATCTTGCCACTGCCGCCCGAGCCGCTTTTTACAACGGTGTCGACTGCAGCAACGGCCTCGTCCTGAGGTGCAAATTTAGCAAGAGTGTCTTCCGTTTTTTCCTCGTTCCCGAGGGCCAGATCAGAGTTCCCGGCCAGCAGCGCGGTCACGACGGCCTCCGCATTCTCGCTTTCGGCTTTGATCCGTTCTTTTTCGGCCTCTTCGTCTTTGCGATCCATGCCAACAATGACCGAAACCGGGCGATACGCGAAACTGTCGAACATCACACCGGGACCACGGAACATACGCAGCCAGTCCAATGCGGTTTGCACACGGTCAGTGGCGTGCACTTCCATTGCTTTGTCGATCGCCTCAAGGAACCCGTCTGGATACCCTTTGAATCGCCCTGTCAGCGGTTCATAAGGATCGTCTTGGCCGTTGTTGAACGCATTCAAACGTGTCTGGCCATCAATCGGTCGCTCGCCGCTGATCGCATGATACAGCGTTGCAGCCAGTACATAGAGGTCACTGCTGGGGCCCTGATCCGCGCCACGCACATAAAATTCGTGTGGCGAATACCCGTCCTTAATCACGCGCAGCGTCAATAGCGCCGCTGACTTGTGTGCCGCCTGCTCGCGTGCTGCGCCAAAGTCGATCAGGATGGGTTCGCCATTCTCATCGATCAGGATATTGTCGGGTGAAATATCGCGATGTAGCATGCCACTTTGGTGAATGAACGACACCGCAGACAGCATTTTTTCGGTGACCTGAACGATAAAGTCCGGTCCGCTCTTGTTTTCGGGTTTTTCGACATAATCCAGAAGATCACATCCGCGGATCAGGTCCATCGCGATATAAGCGGTGTCGTTGTCCTCAAACACCTGATGCACGTCGACGATGTTGGGATGAACCAGCCGCGCATGGTTGCGTGCTTCCTGAATGAACAGGTCGATAATGGCGCGCAGGTCTTCTTTGTGGTCGGGGTTGGCAGGTTCGACCAGATCACCATTCCGCTGGCAGAGCGCCCCCGGATAGCATTCTTTGATGACCACATCGCGATCCAGACTATCGCGCGCGAGATAGGTGATCCCAAACCCGCCGTTGCTTAGGAACCGGAGGATTTCATACTGTCCGCGCAGCAGCTTTGCGCCTGGCTGCAATCCTTCGATCTGAGGTTCGTCGTGCGTTGCGCCGACCGCCTGGTTGTGGCTCATTTCTTCCCGCCCATTCTACTCGTTTATTGCGGCATAGATAACCAGGGCTTCAGCCCGCGAACTCACAACCAAACACAACCGCAGGACACTTAAGACGGTTAGACGTTTCAAATTTGACTTTATTGGGGCCGCCTGATGGCTTCACTATGGATCACAAAAATCGAAATCGCCTATATAGTGAGCCCAGACCCTCATGCCACAATATGTTGTGTTTGCCTGATGGAAGAAATGGATTCTATACCGCCGAAATAGACGCTTGGTCCACGAATTCGAAACAATATCGCGCTGATTCCGAACGCTTCGAATCGCTGCGATGCGGCTCAATTCAAGCGGGAAAAACTTATGTGCCGGTTTTTGGGGGCGCCGACGCAACAGAGCTGCCCGCCCAAGCCAGATTGTCGCTGAGTTGTGCGAGAATGCTTATTGCATCCTTCAGCGGTGCGTCCCCGGTTTCAAACTGCAGCAACAGCAACAGGTCAGTGGCCTTTTCAAACTCGGCCGGAATCCAGTCTGCTTTGGGATCGATTTCGGTACCAGATTCTAACCTTTCGGCAAAATCCTCGACGATTTCCTGACAGCTTTGCAGGAAGGCCGCCGGTTCAATATCTGAGCTTTCGCGCAGATCGTTGTAAATGCTGGCGATGGCCGCAAGCCAGTCTTCAAGGATTGGATTGTCCAGGGGGGGCAGGGCGGCCTCTAGGCTTGCCTGCACAGTATTGCCGTCGGCCTCAGCGCGATCTGTCGAAGCCGCACCAGTAAGGTTCTCCAGATAAGGCATAAACTCTTCAGCCAGATCTTTTTGGGCGGCCTCAAGATCATGGCGACGGTGATCAGAGGCTATGTGCAAAACCTGTTCTGCCAAGTTCTGCCCGCCACAGGTTTCCCACAAAGCAAAGTCGGGTTCAGGCTCTTGTTCCATGGCCCGTACCGCTACCGGGGTGCCGATGGTCACAACCGCGCGAAACAAATCGCCCTTCTCCTTGTTCAGGCGTGCGACTACCCGATCCAGAGCATCCCGCACCGGAGGCAAATCGGCATGTGTTACAGCCAACAAGCTGTTATCGCGCAGCTTTTGAGGGACCTGCGACCACAAATGGCGTTCGGTTTCACGCCAGGCGTTGGTGCCATTGGTGCACCAGATCGCACAATCCACATAGTCGAGCAAATTTAGAGTCTGTTTGTAGGTATCATCCAGTGCACCGGCACCGGGCAAATCAAACAGCGAAATCTCCTGCAGGGCAGGGGTATTCAACCCGACCGAGATGAAATCGGGTTCATCCGCCGCTGCCTTTTCCAGCGCTATACCGGAATAGACTTTGGGTTCCTTGTCCCACCAACCAACGGTTGTCTCAGGCGTATCGGCATAGGCCACGATCACCAGGGGCAATTTCAGATGCTGCGGCCCGGTGGGCAGAATGTCTGCCCCCGCCAGCATGTTGGCAAGGCTGGACTTTCCGGCTCCAAACTCCCCGGCAAAACCAATGGAAACCGCGTTCGAAAGCCGCTCGGCATGGGCCAGCGCGCGGGCGCGCATATCATCCAGCTCTGCCGATGAGGGTGCATTTTCGGTGGCGGTCAGGAAACGCTCTAGCTGGCGCACTTCCTTCTCGGTTCCGGGGAATTCAATCATTCTGCGGCCTCTGCCTGTCGAGTGTCCACGGGTGCAGTTCCGTGCACCGCCCCTAGTTCATCGCTGATGCGCCGCGCTTGGTCAACCGCACGTTGCGCTTCGGCGCGCGCGTTCGACCCATCGGGGCCTGCGCGATGTTCCAGATGCCCGGCCAGCAGCGCCATATAATGGTCAAGAACGGTTTTCATGCGTTCGATCAGGTCGCTTCTGGCGGTATCTACAAGATCGTCTCCGATCATCTCAAACTCTTGAACGATCATCCGTTCGGCGCGGTTCAACACACTGCGACGCGATATCAGTCGCGACAGCCATGTCACACGCAACTCAACCGTAATGCCACGCGTCAGCGCGCTTGTATTTGGACGGAACCAACGCACCGCGCTGGTATTCATGCGATTGTCCACGGGCTCCTGCCATCCGGGCAAGGCGCGCAAAGCAGCATTGGTCTGCATATCGATTGCGTAAAGCTCACTAAGCATGCGCTGCCGCACCACCTGGGTCGCGCCCTGGACAAGCTCGCGCATTCGCTCACGCAGAGGCGTAAAGTTCAGCTCGGTATCTCCGTCTTTGGCCAGCAAAGGCGATTGCCCATCAGGGCCGCGCACAACGATCGAGACAGCCTCGGCGACGGTGTCATCCATAACACCTCGCAAATTGGCCAGTACATCGTCCATATCATTGGTGATGGCCTTGGATTTATCTTCAACTAGCGCGCGCAACTCAGAAAGCGTTTTGTTGTTTTCTTCGACATCCGCTGTGTCGGGACCATCCTTTTCTTCAATCGCACGAAGCCGCGCAGTGCTGCGCTCAAGCTCACCTTGGGCAAAACTGTTGAGGTGCTGCCACGCAATATTAAGCTGTTCTTGGCGCGGTCCTTCGGTCAGGGCTTTGGTCACATGACGGCGCAGATCGGGCAGGCCCGACGCGATCATCGCGGCAAATCGCAATACACCTTCGCGGCTGATGGGGCCGGGGCCTTGTTTGATCTCTTCGACGCCGTCAAGATATTGCTTCATCTGTTCGGGATGCGCCCTCAGCCACGCCAATATCTGATCATGGTCGATTCCGGTTTCATCCCCGGTCAGCGCATAATGGGCCCATTGGGCGCTGCCCATCAGAACGTCAATCTCCGAGTTGCCAAGCGCCTGTTCGAGCCCGTCCAATACGTCTGTGCGCACCTTGCCGGCATCTTCGGCGCCACCGCCCAACTCGTCCACGCGGTTGATGAAGACCACGATCTGACCAAGCTCTAGCGCTTGCATCAGGCGGAATAGCTTCAGATCAGCCCGCGACAACGCCTGATGCGCAGACAGCACGACGACGAAAAAGTCGGATTCCTTGAGATACTGGCGCGAGATCTCTTCACGGATCAGCAGCGGGTCATTGACACCGGGTGTGTCTGTGACTGTCACCGGATACGGAAAATGGCCAATGTCAAAATAGACCTCGGCCTTACGGGTGATGTCGCTGTAAAGGCCCCGATCTGAACCGGGGTCATACTGGTCTTCATCCGTCGGGTCATCCCCGGCACAGACATAGCGCGCCAGGTCATCCGAGGTCAGTTCATCCAGATCGTGATGCTCGCCAAGAAGGTGTTTGTAGCTTTCCCCCAAGCGTAGCTTGGCGCGGGTTTTCATTGCCTCGACCTGCTCTTCGATCATCTCGCGCTTGTAGCTGTCCTCTTCATCAGGGAACATGTTGCGCAACTCTTCACCTTCGGCGATCAGGGCCTGCCATTGGCGATTGTCGAAGAAATGAAACTCGGCGCCCGACGTCCGACCGGACGGATGACCGAAATGCATGTCGGTGATCACTGTCGTCCATGGGTTCACGTCCGAGGGTAGATATTCTGCATGCCCGGTGAAACCGTTGATCAAGCGCGATTTTCCGGCCTTGATTTGACCTACGAATGCTATCGAAGGCTTGAGGTTCGACAAGTCGTCAACGATGCGCGAGATGAAGTGACGCGTTTCGTCATTGCTCGTCCCGTTCATGTCTTCTGCGATGCGAATAAGCTCGCGGCGATTTAACTCACTCATAAGATTTACCCTGGTAACTCGTATTTTGTTTAACTTTGCAAAGTGGACACTATTTGGCAGGAACGCGGTTATTCAACGGCGCTATTCAATGTTTTCCATAGGTTGACGACAGCGCCCAGCTTGCGGGCGTCATGAACGGCGGCGGCGGTTTCCTGACCGTCGCATAAGATGGCGAGACCCGCGCCTTGTCCACCTGTCGGGCGAATGACGATCAGCTGTGGATCAGTTAAAGCATCGGAACCATCGGCCTGCCATCCCGCCAGATCTCGGGTGAATCGGGCCAATATATCCGTGTCCGGATGTGCGTCTTGGCCCTGCGCACACAACCCGTCAAATTGCATCTCGTCTTCAGTCGACCCAATCAGTATTCGACCTAATGCGAACCGATCCGCGCCCTCAAAGAATTTTCCGGCAATACTGGTGGCGCCTTGTGACGCAGTTTCTGGCTGGGCTTCTGGTTCTAAGGTCTGGTCGGAAACGATGGCCATGCGCGGCTCTTCGATTAGTTCAATCCGCGCGCAGGCCGCTTCGACCTCCGAAAAGGTAACCCCTACGTCATCAGCCTCAAGCGCCGTATCCGGGCGCAGAGAAACCAACTCAAGCGGGCCGGGTGCCGTTGCAATTTCCGACACCACTTGCGCCAGTCGTTCGATCAGTTTTTCGCGTGCTTCGGTTTCAAAATCCGGGACAGGGCCCGAAGCACAGCGGAATACGTCGGTGACCCGAGAGCTGTTGACTTCGATAGCCAAAGTTGCCCCGTCAGCCGCCGTAAATTCCAAACGCCGAGGCAAGATCGTGCCCCGGATGGCCCCCAGCACCTCATTCCGGCGTAACAGTGCGCTGCTACCCGATAGGTAGATTGCAGGCGATAAGCGCGCGATCGAAGTCCGCCCGATCCCTTCGAGCATATCCAGTATTTCACTATCCATCATGCGTGACCCCCTCTGGTCCCGTCTACACCGCGGCCGCCACCGGCCCGAGGCTGAGATGTGATTTCGTAAGCGCCAGCCCGACATTCGCGCTGTCGCGGCAGATATAGCATACCACGTGATCAGGATATTCTGTTGTCCTGAGAAAGATGTGCAGCCGGTCGTTTGAGAACACCGCGATTTCCCCAAATCCGGGGTGTTCAGTATCGTCGATTTTTGCCGCACGCAGGAGTTCTTCGAATCCCTTCATTCCGCGTCCCTGAAACAGATTAGCTACTGCAAGTGCGAGATTTTCGAGCGCATCAGCGCTGTCTTGGTCCGACGCGTCGACGCCCAATAACATGCCGGTCTCCATGTCGACATACCCGGCTGCGATGCAGTCGGGTATGGTTTCGATGGCCGAAGCCAGAGCAGAGTCAATCGACATTCAGATGCCCACCTTCGGGTTTAATCTAAATCGCATGCCACTCCGCTCCGCCGTTTTTGCGAGCCTCAGAAACGGCGCCCGGTATGTCTTGATTCCGCTTAGCGTCATGTTCCAACGCAATCTGGTCAAACTCGGACAAGAATGCTGCAAAGGCGCTTTTCAGGCCATTTGCATCGTCAGGCAGGTTCTCACGCGCCACGATTTCACCCCACATTGCTGCAGCACTGAGTGGAGTTTCTATGAGGCGATCGCCCAAATCATCTGCCTTGTCATCGGCTGCATCTTCAATCTCTTCGGCAGCAGCTTCACCCACCATTGATACGACGCGGTTTGGAGCCAGCGCATTCGATTCGGGCTCCGGTTCATATTCGTCTGCCGAGTTTTCCGACTGTTCCGCCAACAGGGCCGTAATCGACGAAACCGATACTTCGATATCTGATGATTCTTCGGCGTCTTCCGACGGCTCTTGTTCGGTGTCCGCAGCTTCGACTGCTTCCGCTTCGTCCTCTTCTTCACCCAAGACGATCAGTTCGGCATCTTCCTGCTCTTCCTCATCATCGTCATCCATGAAATCAAACTCATCCACGTCGGTGATGGGATTTGCCAAGAGGTTCAGATCCAGCGGATCTTCCGTCTTGTCAGAGAACAAGGCACGTAAGTCTTCATCAGCAGGCTCCACTTCGGTAGCCATTTCCGCGCGCATCCGCTCGGCTTCTTCTGCATCAATCCGCGCCTGTCCGGACTCCTCGGTGCGGCGTTCCACGCGGGCAGGGCGTACCGGGAAACTTGTAACCACATCACTATCGGCAGTGTCATCCTCCATCGGCGTGACAAGTTTCAGCGGCGCATCGCCAGAGGTTTTCTCGGGCCGCGATGGCTGAACTTTGGGTGCGTCTGACAGGGATTTGTCAATTTGATAGCGCGACAGCATATCCGCACGGCTGTCCATGATCTGCTCAGTGATCTCAAGGAAACTGTCGACCATCTTGCCGCCGCCGCTGCGTGACCACAGCTCGGCGTCGCCGGTTTTGTCACGGGCCATGATGGCATCACGGGCCGAGAACAGGATCGTGCGATTGAACAAATGACCCGCTTCCCGATTTACACGGCGTAAGACCTTTTGACGGTCTTTCTGATTCAAGGCATCTGCGCGTGTCACCAACAACAGCGACTTGTGCTGCAGACGTTCTGGCAGCGAAACCCAAGTGGCACGTTCAGTCTCGCGCCAAGCTTGGGTCGAGTGCGTGCACCACAACACACCATTGGCCTGGCCAACTGCGCGTTGCCAGACATCCGTCGAAATCTTCGGGTCCGAAATGCCGGGTGTGTCGATCAGGTCGACCGCCTCGAGAATGTCGGCTTCAAGGAAGATGCGAATGAACTGGGCGTCGTTGACACCAACCTGTTCAAGCTGATCCAATTCGATATTCTGCGTACTACCATCATGGCGTTTGATATAGGCGGGTCGATTGCCCCAGCTAAACCAGATCGGCGGCAGTTGCGTCGCTGTGACCTGCGTCGGCAGTGCCTGTTTGCGCAGCAGGAAATTCATCAACGTCGATTTGCCTGCACTGAATTCCCCCATGAGCGCAAACACAGGTTTGCGGCGGGACCACTGCTCGATGCGGTTCCAAGCCTTGGGAGAGACGAAGCGGGTTTGTGATTCTTTTACCATAACTCTTCTTATGCTGCTTCGTTACTAAGGTCTTTCAGGATATCGCCCAGAATATCGTCACGTGATTTCTGCGGCTTCTGCTCGGCCATCTGGGCCGCAGCCCTTTCAGGCGATTGCGAGATGCTGAGCAGCGTGTCCTTCTGTTCGGCAATAAAGTCGGTCAACGTGGCCCGCACGTTCTCTAAGACGGCGGCGATCTGGTTTTCCTCGATGTCTTTGGTGATCGAGTTCGCCTCGGACGCGATCAAACGCGTATAGTCTGCGGCATAAGCTTCAAACCCTTTGCGGCGTTGCCACCAACGTCGCCACCATGTGCTCTGCAGGTCCAGTGCGATTGTGCGGCCAATCCCTAATGGCGGGGGTACACGCGGCACGATCGGGGCTTCGATGTTGAATTCACCTAAGTGGTTGCCCAGCAGCTTCTGATACAGTGCCTCGACATCCGCTGCAGCAGCCGAATACAGAGCACCGGCATCCTTACGCATGGATCGGGCAAAGCTGAAATATGCCGCCTTCTGCAAGGTGCGCAGACCTGCCGGATCATATTGCCATGTACCCTGCTCACCATTCTGTTCCAGATGTGAGATCAGAGAATCCGTCGCACGTTTGACAAAATTTGCTTCTGCGGACGCAAGTCGCTCTAATACCTTGTCGCGAAGCTTGGTTGTCAGTTCCGAGGCTTTCTTTTCGTATTCAGCCGAAACCTTTGCGATCGCTTCTTCGGGCGACGCACCATCCAGGTCCCGAACGATACCGTCAGAGTTTGACAGCGTCTTTGCCACTGCAGTCGCCCGGATCTGGCTGGCAATGTTGCGCGCCCGATGGCGAACGCGATCCAAAAGGCGCGTTCCTGCACCCTCAGCGATACGCTCATTCATGGCGAGCAGCAGATCAGGCAATCCTGATAGCGCCCAGATCTTATCCAGCGATGCAGCCTGATCGCCAAATCCGGCCGCCAGATAGAAGGTGTTCAACGCCTCGCGCGATTCCTCAGTTAGAATGTCCGGGTTTCCGGTTAGCGCAGCCTCGGCCCACAGAGCGCTGCCAAAAACAACACTGGTGTTGGCGTCTATGTTGTTCTGTTTCAGTGTGTCCTGAATACGATCACGTATCTCAGGCACCTGATTGACCGGGTCAGACAGTTCATCGATGCGATTCACGAACAGGATGATCTGGCGGTTCTCGAACTGCGCGATGATCCGCATCAGCGCCATGTCCATCGTGGTCAGCGCCTGGCTGGCAGCCAAAACAACAACACACACCTCTGATCCACGCAGGCTGCGTAGGGTGATTTGTTCGCGAACCATAAAGGTATCATTCACACCTGGGGTATCGCAGAGCTTGAGCGAGATCGGATATTGCGGGATATCCATGAACAGCTCGGCCGATTTGGTCACATCGGCGAAACGACCCGTCTTGGGGTCGATATCCGGGTCATCCTCATCCCCGAGGCACACATACCGCTGTATCAGTTCATCATCGAAGTAATCATACTGGTGGCTCTGACCGAGAATCAGGTCAAAGTGCTTCCCAAGCCGCTCTTCTGATTTGGCCTTCATCTCGCCGATTTGACGGCGAATATCGTCCATCTCATCATCGGCACCGGCTCGATTGGCCAACTCGCCCAGACGACCGCCGCCAACCATCAGATTATCCCATTCTTCCTGCTCGAAGAATGTGAATTTGGAACGGGTGTCGCCTTCTGTGCGGGTGTTGATGTTCAGCGTTGTAACCACCGAGGTCCACGGGTTCACATCCGAAGGCAAAAGATTTGGCCGCCCGGCCAATATGTTCACGATTGAGGATTTGCCGGCCTTCACCTGCCCCACCATCGTGACGCTGGCGGTAAAATTCTCCATTTTGGTCTTGAGCGCAGCCAGTCGTGCGGAAGACCGCGCATCCGCCACCTCTGTCAATTGGTCGATCTGTGTCGTCAACGAAGTCATTGCCTCTGTCATCTCAGACAGGGACTCGTTTCCGACAGACAGAAGGTGGTCGTTACGCGCCATGGTCAGCCTCCGGTACCAGTTGCAGCGATGTGGTTCCCTGCCCCGTCAGGCAGGCTTGCAAGCGTGTCGATTCGTGCGATCAGGTCCAGCGCGTTGCCGAGGATTGCGGCCTCGGTTCGCGGTGAAATCGATTCATATGCGAAAGAATCAGCCAGAACTTCGATTGAACTGAAGCCTTCACCATTTTCCAAACAAGCCACACGGCGTCCGGTCGGAAAATCATCTGTTTTGTTGGCAGGCAGCGGCATGCGGGCATTAGCCAGCAAGTAGCGATTGCCCGAATGCGTACGGAGAGCGACGCCGAATCCTGTGCCAGGGTGCTGACGGTTCAGTGTTTTCAGTTCGCCAATAAAGCTTTCACGCGCAAGGCTGACAGCGTCTTGCTCGGAAGCAACGGATTTGATCTGGTTGGTCACGACAGAGACCCTTGTTCTGGAGTTGAGCAGAAACTCGCACGGTGCCAGAAGGCAAAAAGACTCATTAACTCCTGCGCCCAATCAATTACGATTACCGCGGTGTTATTTTGACGCGAATAGGATATTTTGGCGTTTGAAATGTGGCACAATTATGATGGCGTCTCATAGAAAAACCTCAACCTATGAGAGTGTAAGCCACGACGTTGACGAGTTGTCCAAGTTTTTATGGCTTTGATTGCTTGTTAAAAAGTCCGAGGTTCCGTGGCGTCAAGGATTTACATGCTGCTTCTTACTTTTTTGAAATATATAGAAATAATTTCTATTTCTGTGATCGAAGGAACCTCTGATTGAAGTTCGATACGAAACCACTCACCTCAAGTTACACTTTTTTGAAATGTGCCCCACACAAAGTAATCTCTGAGCGACTCAACGTATGCGAGTTTAAGATAAAGAGAAAAATTGCGATAAAAGTTCGCTAAATGGAAACAAAAAGAAGGACCAGAAAACGGGCCTTCACACAGGTGAAATTACGACCAAAACCAGCACCTGAGCACTGTTCGTGCTGAAAAGACTGGCCAAACCGCATTCTCACTGTCCAAGGCACGTTCTTTAACATTTGGCACATGCGAGTTCTGGTTAAACTTACTTCGGCAAAAGATTGTTTCCAGCGAGACGATAATAAACTGCCCTCTCGCTTGATTTTACCTCTCGCACTCATTCAAAAGCTTTGCTATTCAGCGCGTCGTCGCGGTGCTTCGGCATCGGGTTGCGGGTGTGGCGAAATTGGTAGACGCACCAGATTTAGGTTCTGGCGCCGCAAGGCGTGGGGGTTCAAGTCCCTCCACCCGCACCAACACGACTTCTTACCATCAATGTGACTTATCGCTGGCGAACTTACGCAGTTCAAACGCCGTAGCGGGCCATAAACATGTCGACGGCCTGCAATGCGACCTCGTCGATTTCGTTCTGGTCAAATCGATTTTGGATACCGAACGCCGCGCGGCCCCATAGTCGGACTTTGCACAGTTCAGAAAACTGCTCGGCCGCGATGTTGACGTCTTCAACCGCCAACTCACCTTTGCTAACCGCCTTGGTCAAATATTCGGCCATCTGGCGTTGGCCGTTCCTCGGTCCTGCTTCATAAAACGCTTTACCAAGCTCGGGGAATCGGTCGCGCTCGGCCACACATATGCGAAAGACTTGCTGCGCGAAGTCCGAGACGAGAAAAGCCGTAAGCTGAGTGGCTGCTATCGTCAGCACCTCGCGGGCTGGCTTGGTCTCATCGATCATCGAAAGGATGCGTTCAGACATCAGGCGACATTCGGTCTGGGCAACCTCGGTGAACAACAGTCGCTTGTCGGGGAAATAGCTGTATAGCGTTGCCTTCGAAACACCCGCCGCACGCGCGATGTCATCGACGCTTGCGCCTTCAAACCCATCCGCCATGAAAACCTCTCGGGCCCCACGTAACACCTGGTCGAATTTACGGCCTGTACGCAGGATGGTGGCGGCTTGGGTCATGGTGTCTCCGGATTGCGATATCCTGCAACACTATAAACCGTTCGGTTCAGTTTCAACGCTTTTCACTCCGATAGCGGTTTTGGCACAACGTTACGGCTTCAATCGTACCGCCGACCGTGCGTCAACCTTGCGAGCCTGACCAGCCATGTTAACACGTTGCCATGGTCGAGATATTTCTGCGCACTCTCCCCTTTTTCGCAATCATCGGCCTGGGGTTCTGGGCCGGACGCAGCCGGTTTTTCCCTCCCGAGGCGACAGCATATCTAACCAAGTTCGTGTTTTTCTTTGCTTTGTCGGCTATGCTATTCCGGTTTGCCGCCACCCTGCCCTTTGCCGAAATTTTCAACGGTCGGCTGGTTATCGGGTATCTGATCGGCACTGCTGGCGTCTATGCGCTGGCGACGGCTATCGCTTATCTCCGAGGGCTGGACATCCCCACCGCCGCGGTCGAGGCGCAATGTGCTGCTATTGGCAATGTTGGGTTTCTGGGCCTGCCCATGCTTGCGCTTTTATTCTCCGAAGCTGCCATAGGTCCAGTGATGTTGGTGCTGACAGTTGATCTGGTTGTGTTTTCCTCATTGATCGTGATCCTGATCAACGGTGGCCGCGATGGTCGGCTCAGCCTGGGGACGATGCGCCTGATCGGGATTGGCCTGCTAAGAAACCCCATGATCTTGTCAATCTCCGCCGGATTGATCTGGTCCGCGTTAGAGGTGCCTGTACCAGCCCCGCTTAATGATTTTCTGACAATTCTGGGCGGTGCGGCTACGCCGGGGGCGCTGTTTGCCATCGGGGCGTCACTGGCAGACAAATCGGCCGAGCGCATCCAGATCGCGGGCTGGTTGAGTTTTTGCAAACTGGTGCTGCATCCGTTTTTCGTGGCACTTATGGTGATTTGGCTGATCCCGGTTGCCTCATTCCCTGCGATGGTCGCAATCGCGGCGGCGTCTTTACCAGTTGCAGGCAATGTTTACATGCTGGCTGCGCACTACGGTGTGGCCCCGCAACGGGCATCTGCTGCCATCCTGTTATCTACCCTCGCCAGCATTCTGACCGTCCCGCTGGCGATAGGATGGGTCAGCGGATTCTGATCTTCACCTTTTCGAAAAATGAGCTTTCCAGAGGTGGCTGCACTTTACGCCGACGCTGCAGAGCGGTAGCCATGGCCCGGACACAACGTAAGGATCAGCTTGATGGAAACCCTTTCGGAAAATGCCTGTTTTGGTGGTGTGCAGGGCGTTTATCGCCATGCTTCCTCGGCCTGCAAATGTGATATGACATTTGGCCTTTTTCTTCCAGCCGAAGCCAAGGACGGCCCCGTTCCTGTTCTGTGGTATCTGTCGGGCCTGACCTGCACCCATGAAAATGCCATGACGAAGGCGGGTGCCCAGGGTTGGGCGGCCGAACAGGGCATTGCGCTGGTGTTCCCCGACACTTCACCACGCGGCGAAGGCGTGGCAGATCACGAAGACTATGACCTTGGCCAAGGCGCAGGGTTCTATGTCAATGCCACGCAAGGCCCTTGGACGCCTCACTTCAACATGTGGGATTATATTGCCGAAGAGTTGCCGGCCCTTCTGGCCAAGAACTTTGCGATTGATCCTGATCGTCAGGCCATCACAGGACATTCGATGGGTGGGCATGGCGCATTGACGCTGGCGATGAACCTGCCCGGGCGTTACCGCTCTGTTTCGGCCTTCTCGCCGATCTCGAACCCGATGGGTGCGGATTGGGGTCGCAAGCAACTCAGCGCGTATCTGGGCGATGATGAGGCCGCTTGGGCCAAGCATGACGCGTCGGCGATGATGAAAAGCACAGGCTTTGACGGACCGGTCCTGATCGACACCGGTGCAAACGATCAGTTTATGGATCTGTTGCGCCCGGAGGCACTGGCGCAGGCAATTGCCGAGCGTCGCCAGCAGGCCACTTACCGACTGCAGCCCGGCTACGACCATTCCTATTATTTTGTGTCCACCTTTATGGAGGATCACATCACCTTCCACGCCGAAGCGCTGTATGGGGACTGAGGCATGAGCAAATATGACTATGACCTGATCATCATCGGCTCGGGCCCTTCAGGCCGGGCAGCGGCGATTCAGGCAGGCAAATTGCAACGCCGGGTGCTTGTGATTGACCGCAAAGACCGTTTTGGTGGTGTCTCTGTTCATACCGGCACGATCCCATCGAAAACCTTGCGAGAGACGGTGCTGAACCTGTCAGGCTGGCGCGAGCGCAGTTTTTACGGGCGTTCTTACCGGGTCAAGGATCAGATCAGCGCAGAGGATCTGAAAGCACGGCTGCACATGACACTCGATCACGAGGTCGATGTGCTTGAGCATCAGTTCAACCGCAACCATGTTGAAACGCTGAACGGGTTGGCGACGTTCACGGGGCCACACGAGATCGAGGTGGCTACGGATGCAGGCGAATCCACGCGTCTGACAGCAGCCAAATTCCTGATCGCCACCGGCACCAAGACCTACCGGCCAGATTACGTGCCTTTCAATGGCAAAACTGTCGTCGATGGGGATGATTTCCTTGAGATGGAGGAAATCCCGCGTTCGCTCTGCGTGATCGGTGCGGGCGTGATCGGCGTTGAATATGCAACCATGTTCTCGGCGCTTGATGTCCGGGTGACGTTGATCGAACCGCGCGAGACGTTTCTGGATTTCATCGACAAGACACTGATCCACGATTTCACACATCAGATCCGTGAAAATGGCGTCGATCTGCGGTTGGGTGCAGCCGTCGAGAAAATAGAAGACGCCAGTAGCCATGTTGAGATCACGCTGGACAATGGGCGGCACGTCCGGGCCGAGATGCTGCTGTTTGCAGCCGGGCGGATGGGGGCAACCTCGGCGCTGAACCTGGATACGGTTGGCATTGAAACGGATCATCGCGATCGTATCAGTGTGGACCGCAAGACCTATCAGACCTCGGCGCCGCATATCTATGCCACCGGAGACGTCATCGGGCATCCGTCGTTGGCCTCAACTTCGTTGCAACAAGGGCGGGTCGCGGCCTGTCATGCGCTGGAGACTCCGACCCTGCCGGAAAGCCCCTGGTATCCGTATGGGATCTATTCGGTCCCCGAAATCTCAACCTGCGGGATGTCCGAGGAAGAACTGCAGGAGCGTGGTATTCCCTACGAAGTGGGCGTGGCCCGTTTCCGCGAAACCTCACGCGGGCACATCATGGGGTTGGAGCATGGCATGCTGAAAATGCTGTTTTCGCTCAAGACCCGGCGGGTTCTAGGTGTGCAAATCGTTGGCGAAGGGGCAACCGAGCTGATCCATATTGCGCAGGCGGTGCTGAACCTGAAAGGCACGGTGGACTACTTCGTGCAGAACACGTTCAACTATCCGACCCTTGCCGAAGCTTACAAAATCGCGGGGCTGGATGCCTTTAACCGGATGCCCATTCCGGACGAATTCAAGGTGCGCAAATCGACGCCAAAGGCGAAGTCAGCCCCAAAGGTCAAAGAGGCGTGACGACGCTATACATCGACGGGGATGCCTGCCCGGTCAAAGCCGAGGCTGAACGGGTGGCAACCCGGCACAAGGTGCCGATGGTTCTGGTCTCAAACGGAGGGCTACGCCCCTCTACCAACCCGTTGGTGCAGGTAGTGATCGTCGCCTCGGGAGCAGATGAGGCGGATAAGTGGATTGCCGAACGCTGCGGCACCGGCGATATTGTCGTTACCTCTGATATACCGCTGGCCGCCAAGTGTATTGAAGCCGAAGCACGCGTGCTTCGGCCCAGTGGTGAGGCTTTCACTGCGGCCAATATCGGTCAGCAATTGGCAATGCGCGATCTGATGGCGGACCTTCGCGCGGCAAACCCGCTGGGGACAGGTGGCGGGGGAAAACCATTTGGCAAAGCCGACCGGTCGCGTTTTCTAGATGCGCTTGAGCGCGAGATACGCGCTGCCCTACGAAGGTAGTGCTCCCGCCGGTCAGAGTCACATCAAAGATGCGTATCCTCCCGTTGGGCTGGGCAGCGCGTGCCGCGCTGCGGTTGGCGCTTGCATCTCTGACCTGCGCTTGGTTCAGTCGTTGTGATTGAACTGGTATGGGATTAAGTCATGGCCATTGAAGCCGTCGTCTTTGACATCGGAAATGTGCTGATCGAGTGGCAGCCCGAGCGCTATTATGATCGGGTAATCGGCGAGGATCGTCGTCGCGCCATGTTTGACGAGGTCGATCTGCATGGGATGAATGATCTGGTAGATCAGGGCCATCATTTCACGGATACGATTTACAATTGGGCGGACAAGTACCCGGAATGGCGCGATGAAATCCGAATGTGGCATGACAACTGGATCGAACTGGCCGCGCCCGAGATCCCACATTCAGCGCGACTGCTGCGCGCGTTGCGGACCAAGAAGATCCCGGTGTTTGCCCTGACGAATTTTGGGGTTCAGAATTTTGACTATGCCACTACCGTTTATCCGTTTCTGAATGAGTTTGATCGTCAATACGTCTCGGGTCGGATGAAGACGGTCAAACCTCATATGCCAATTTACGAAATGGTTGAGGCCGATTGCGGCATCCCTCCCTCGGCGCTTTTGTTTGCAGATGACAGGATCGAGAATATCGAAACAGCAAGGGCGCGCGGATGGCAAACGCATCACTTCATCGATCCGCAGGGTTGGGCGGAGCGATTGGTTTCTGAGGGGCTGCTGACCGCTGAAGAGGCCGCATAGCTCAGGCTGTCACGCCGGTTGGCGAGCGGTTTTCGCGGATGGGCAGATGAATGATGGCACTGAACGCTCCGATCGCGACGCCGATCCACCAAACCATAGTGTAGTCACCGAATTGGTCGTACATGCGCCCGCCCAACCAGATTCCCAGAAAGCTGCCGATCTGATGGCTGAGGAAGACGATCCCGTAGAGCGTACCCATGTACCGCAGACCATAGAGATGCGCGACAAGGCCCGACGTCAGCGGCACGGTCGCCAGCCAGAGCGACCCCATTACAAGCGAGAACGCGATCACGGACAATGGCGTGATTGGGAAAACAATGAATGCTCCTGCTGCAAGCGTCCGACCGGTGTATACCGCCGCGAGCAGGTACTTCTTCGGAAAGTGATTTCCAGCCCATCCGGCCAAAAGGGTTCCGCCGATATTGGCCAACCCTATCAACGAAATCGCAATCGCCCCCAAGGCTGAAGTTGTGGTGATCCCCATCGAATGTAAGACGCCTCCGGGTTGGATCGGGCCGCACATCTCGGTGACGAAGGCAGGGAAATGGGCTGTGACAAAGCCCAGTTGATAGCCGCAACTGAAAAAGCCGATCGCAATCAGCGAATAAGACGGGTCGCGGAATGCCTTGGACAGGATCTGCCCCATACTCTCTTCTAGCTCCGTCCTGCTGACGGGCTGAGGCGCGCGCATGAATGGCAATGTCAGGATCAATGCAAGGATAGCCACCGCAAAGATCAGAAACACTTGCTGCCAGGGTAAGAAAGTCAGCAACCACTCTGCTGTGGGTGCGCCAATGACTTGCCCGAAACTGCCCGCTGCGGTGACAATCGCCAATGACATCGAGCGGTTCGCATCCGATGAGGCACGACCTACGACCGCAAGGACCACGCCAAACCCCGTCCCAGCGATCCCGAAACCCACGAGCCAGGCATACATCTGATGTTCAAACGGGGTAACGGACCATGCCGTCAGGACCATTCCCGCCGTATAGGTCAGAGCGCCCAGAACGATGGCGCGCCGATCACCTATCTTTTCCGCAATGGCGCCAAAGATCGGCTGGCCGATCCCCCAAGCCAGGTTTTGTATGGCGATCGCCATCGAAAAATCGCTGCGTAGCCAGCCGAACTCATCCGCAATCGGTATCTGGAACACACCAAAAGAGGCGCGTACGGCAAAACTGACTGTAATTACGATGCAGCCGACGATCAGGATCGGGTTCAGCAAACGGGTGGATTGCGACATTAAGGCTCCGAAGATTGGTTCCAGCAGACGTTAGCGGTACAACTCGGCGCGTCAATTCAGGAGTTTTGTGACGCCAGTTCAGCAAAATTGATGTGTCTGGAAAAAAGGTTTCTTTTCAACACACGAAGCGATCGGTATGGCTCAACTCATGACGGATCTAATTTCACACTATGAAGATCTTATTGCTGATGGGACACTGACCCGGGACGACGCGCAAGAGGCTGTGCTGCCCCGGTTTGAGCGCATTCGGGCAGCCTTGGCCGAACCGGTTAAGCGTGGATTTTTCCGCAAAGCGCCGCCGCCACCCAAGGGTTTGTATCTTTGGGGAGGTGTTGGGCGCGGCAAGTCGATGTTGATGGACATGTTTGTCGAGACATTGGGTGAAATCCCAGTTCGACGGGTGCATTTTCATGCGTTCATGCAGGAAATCCATTCCGGTCTGCACAAGGCGCGTGAAGACGGCGTTGAGGACGCGCTGGTCCCTGTGGCCGATGCAGTCATCAAATCGGCGCGGGTGCTGGCCTTTGATGAGATGCAGATCATCGATATCACCGACGCGATGATCGTGGGGCGGTTGTTTGATCTGCTCTACAAGGGTGGTGTCGTTATCGTTACGACTTCGAACAGACATCCGGATGATCTATATAAGGATGGGTTGAACCGGCAGCTTTTTCTGCCTTTCATACAGCACATCAAAGAGCAACTGGAAGTGTGGGAGTTGGTTTCACCCACGGATTACCGGCAGAACCGACTTGAAGGCTCGCCGGTTTACTTCACCCCCATTGGGCCCGAAGCGCGGGAGAAGATTCGTGGGGTTTGGAATGATCTGTCGGGTGGACCGGCAGAAGAGCTGGCCCTTCAGGTGAAGGGTCGCGAAGTTGTCCTGCCCGCCTTTCGCAACGGCGTTGCACGGGCCTCGTTTTATGACCTCTGCGGACGAATGTTGGGTCCGGGAGACTACCTGGCCATCGCAGAAGCGCTGAAGGTATTGGTTCTTGAAGACATCCCGCGTTTGTCACGCAATAATTTCAATGAGGCCAAGCGCTTCGTCACCCTGATCGATGCGCTTTATGAGGCGAAAGTTCGGCTGATTTGTTCCGCCGCCGCAGAGCCTGAGATGCTCTATGTCGAAGGGGAAGGAACTTTTGAGTTTGAGCGTACGGCCTCGCGCCTGCGGGAGATGCAAGACAAGGATTGGGGCAGATAGGGGCTGCTGCCCTGGCGCAGAATCTTTTTCATCAGGCGGAGGATCAGGCGTTTTCTCTAAGGATGTTTCCCGCAAGATAAAGCGACCCGCAGATCAGAATGCGTGCATCAGGGGTTTGAGCGGTGATTGCGGCGAGCGCGTCTGTGACGCTGTCTGCTGTTGTGGCGGCCAGATTCACCTTAGCAGCAGCGGCGGCGGTTTCGTCCGCGCTCAGCGTATTCTGCTCACCCGGGATCGATACGGCCGTCAGGCTGTCTGCCCTTTGGGCCAATGGCGCGAGATAACCGGTGACATCTTTGGTATTCAGCATACCACAAATCAAATGCGTGGGACGTTCTGGTAGTGACACTAAAACCTCGGCCAAAGCAGTGCCTGCAGCCGCGTTGTGACCGCCATCCAACCACAACTCAGCTTGAGGGGCCTGCTCAACCAGAGGACCGATTTTTAGCCGCTGCATGCGCGCGGGCCATTCGGCCTTGGCCACAGCGGCCTCGTAGGCATCATCGCCCATTTGCAGGTGGCGCAACGCAGCCAGAGCCGCGCCTGCATTTTCGATCTGATGAGCACCCAGTAGGTTTGGCATAGGCAGATCGCGCAAACCGGTTTCGTCCTGATAAATAAGGCGACCGTTCTCAGTATGAACATGCCAGTGCTGCCCGTGGACCAATAGCGGAGCGCCCAGACGGGCTGCGGTATATTCGATGACTTCCAGCGCCTCATCCTGCTGCGGGCCGACGATGCAGGGAACGCCCGGCTTGATGATTCCGGCTTTTTCAGCGGCGATCTTGCCCAAAGTGTCGCCCAGGAACTGCTCATGGTCGATCGAGACGGGGGTGATGACCGTCAACTCGGGCCGTTCGATCACGTTGGTGGCGTCCAGCCGCCCGCCCAGCCCGACTTCGAGCAGCGTATAGTCAGCTTTGGTGCGGGAAAATGCCAGCAGCGCGGCGCAGGTGGTGATTTCAAAATAGGTGATGTTCTCACCGCCATTTACGGCGTAACACTCATCCAACACGGCGGTAAGTTCGGGTTCGGAAATCAGCTCACCTGCCAGTCGGATTCGCTCGTGAAACCGGGCCAGATGAGGTGAGGTATAAGCATGGACCGCATGCCCTGCCCCTTCAAGCCCCGCCCGGATCATGGCCTGGGTCGAGCCCTTGCCATTGGTTCCAGCGATATGAATGACTGGAGGCAGCTTAACCTGAGGATTGTCCAGTGCCGCCAGCAAACGCCATACCCTGTCCAAGGTCAGGTCGATGATCTTGGGGTGCAGCGCCATCATCCGGTCTAGGATGGCATCCGAAGATGGGGAGGTCATTTTTCGACCGCGTCCTCGGTGGGTGCCTCGGTTGGGGCTTCTTCCAGCTCGGGCGCAGGAAGGTCGCCTTTGACCGCAGGGGGCTGCTTCATCAGCATTCGGGTGATGGTGATCAGCTCATCCCGCATCTCGGTGCGTTTGGTCACTCGGTCGAGCATCCCGTGATCCAGCAGATATTCAGCGCGCTGGAATCCTTCGGGCAGTTTCTCACGAATGGTCTGTTCGATCACACGGGGTCCGGCGAAACAGATTAGGGCATTGGGTTCCGAAATATGAACGTCACCCAGCATCGCGTACGAGGCTGTAACGCCGCCTGTAGTCGGGTGGGTCAGGACAACAATATAGGGCAGGTTTGCTTCTTTTAGCATCTCCACTGCGACCGTCGTACGCGGCATTTGCATCAGGCTCAGAATGCCTTCCTGCATCCGCGCGCCGCCGGCTGCCGAAAACAGGATCAGGGGCCGCTGTAGCCTAACAGCCTCCTGTGCTGCAGCAATGATGGCATTGCCTACATACATGCCCATCGATCCGCCCATGAACGAAAAATCCTGCGCGGCTGCCACGATCGGGGTACGGCCGATTTCGCCAACGGCGACCAGCATCGCTTCTTTCTCGCCGGTCTTTTTCTGGGCCGCCTTCATACGGTCAGGGTATTTTTTCTGATCCCGAAACTGCAGGGGATCGTCTTTCGGTGCCGGGACATCAACCTCGGAAAAAATACCGCCATCAAACAGATGTTGGAACCGATCGCGCGGCGTGATTGCCATGTGATGGTCGCACTGGGTGCAGACATTCTGGTTTTCCGCCAATTCGCGGTGGAACAGCATGGTTCCACACTCATCACACTTGTGCCAAAGGTTTTCGGGCACTTCGCGGCGCGAGAAGATCGAATTGATCCGGGGGCGGACGTAGTTTGTGATCCAGTTCATGTCGGAACCTTGATAATGCGGCGTTGACGTCAAATAAGACGCAATGCCGGGAAATGCAATCAGCGCCTGAGGACCAATCTTGCGGTGAGCCACCCCACGATCATCAGCGCAAAGTCGACTAGCAACCAAGGTCGCAACGCTTCGGCGTCCGATGCCTCATAAGGAAGATGGAACAAGGCCAGGCCACCAAGGTTGTCGGGAAGCGAAATGACAAGCAGAGCCGCGATGTTATTGAAAAAATGCAGCGCAATGGCGGGGCCCAGCGTACCCGCTCGCGCGGTCAGATCGGCGGTCAAAAGCCCAAATGTCAGCGCCCAGATGGCAATCAAGACCGCATTGTCTCCGACCGTCGCGGGGCTGTAGTGGCCAGCTGCGAACAAGATTGATGGCAGACCCATCCAGATCAGCGGAGACCGAAACCGCGCGGCGAGGCCCTGTTGCATATAGCCTCGGAACAGGATTTCCTCGGCGCTGGTCTGAATCAGCACCGCAACAGCGGATAAGGGAAGCAGCAAAAGCCATTTGGTTAACGCGAGGTTCGCCACCAATGGTGCACCAAGGTCATAGGGGGGGAGTATGAATATGACTGCACCCAGCAGAAGCAATGCGCGAACAACGCGCCAAAACTGCCAGATTGCGATGGATTGTTCGCCCAGGACCGAGGCAAGTGACCGGTGCTGAAATAGTCGTGCCCCCAACGCCACGCCAATAGTGACAAAAATAAAGCTGGAGAGCACAATAAGGAGCGCTGTTGGCGACGATCCATTCAAGAATGTGACCGCCGATCCTGATGAGCCAAGACTGGCAACGATTGCGAACAAGATTGCATTGAGCGTGACCACAACCACTGAGACCAGCGCAAGACCAGCCAACAAGCGCCATATCTCGGGATATCTGCGGGCGGCACCTAGCAATTGCTGATGACTTGAATAGGCCCCCCGCCTTTCATTAGTGCTCATCGGATTGCTCAGCACTTACCGAAGGCAGGTCATCCCCAATTGGAGTGTTGGGGTCACGCAACCGCTCGGACACCGTGGACAGGTATCCGGCCACGGTTTCAAGCAGCCTCATCGCAACGCCCGCGTCACTTTCAATCACAGCACGCAATTCCTCCGCGCCGATCCGCAGGAACGAGCAATCCGTGAGGGCCACCAAATCCAATTGTCGCGGCTCATTGGTGATAATCGCAAGATCGCCGATAAGGCGCCCGGGTTCTACTATCGAGAGCGAACGCATTTCACCGTGTTCATTCAGCCAATTCAGGCTTGCCGAACCTGAAATACACAAATACGCCGCATCGGGAGCCTGGCCACGTGCGAAAATGGTTTGACCTGCCGCGACCTCGTACCATTGGGCCGAAAACGCCAGAAGACGCTGGTTACGCCCATCGACTCGTGAAAACAACTCGGTCGAAGAAATGATCTTGAGTTTCCGGCTCAGGTCGTCCGTCCCGGTGTCTTCAGCATCGGTGGACACGCGTGAGACACCATCGATGCGACCGTCCTTTATTTCAACAAACAAATCATAGGCTTCCGGATGGGCAAAATGATCCTCCATAAAGATCATAATCGAGTCGGGTAATAACTCGCGCAGCTTCAGACGGGTCCGCAGGCGGCTTTCAGAGTCGTGGCTGGCCAGTGCCTTGTCGAGTATCAGGATATCGGGGCGTTTGATCCCGGCACGAGAAAAGGCAGCACGCTCCTGAAACACTGTCGGAAGGTTGTTCCCACCTAACCCGGACGGCAGGTCGTAGATGATCGCGGCGGCCCTTCGGCGCAGCCCGGCCTCGTTCAGAACCTCCGCGACCAGATCTTCGATCTCTTCTGCATGAGCACCAGCCATGATGGATACCCGACCATACAGAGCGTTTTCCATTGCTGTCAGGCGGGGAACGTAGACGTCCGGTGACACCGGCACGAACATCGCACCCATAGCGCCCCGCAGCCGTTCGGCCTGACTGTGACGAATGGAAAGGATTTTGTCCTTGTACTCCTCAGGGAAACTTGGGCCGATTTGTTCAGCGGTCAGCATGAATGGAACGGTCAACAGCAGCGCACGTTCCTGATCGCCGATGGCTTCTTCGCCCTTGGTTTTGCGGCGCTCTTCGATATCGAGCAGACGGTGGTACATGTCTTTTGACATGCCAAGCCGCAAGAACAACGGGTGATCGGCCCCATCTCGCCCGAAAGTCTGGTTTAGGGTTTCCAGAACGGCCTGAGCGATGCTGAGCGCGTCATCATCCAGGCCATTGCCCGTAAGCAACGACAGAAAGCGGTGGTCCCCCGCCAGAATGTCCGGTGCGATATCATGCGTCGGTGAAGCGAACAGCAGGTTCCCGCCCAAGGGCACGGCGGGATTGAACTGGTCAGGATCGAACCGATAGACATACTTGTCCAAACCGCGCTCTTGCAGGCGTGTGGCAACGGTATCTCGCAGATCGACTATTTCTTTCGCGAGCACCGGGTGTACTTCCGGGTCGAACTGAGAGCGCAAAGTGCGCCGGAACATAAATTCATCAATGCCCATCGCTTCGACAAGCTGGAACCACCAATCGCGAATATCCTCGATGTCATCAAGACCCGCGAGGCTTGGATCTATCCATTCATCGGACAGTGAATCGGGTGGGTTCCCGGCGCGCACGGCTTCGATCTGGCGGCGTGAGGGGGCCTGCAATGCACCACTTTCGTGTTGAGGATGCGTGCGCAGCGGCATTAGCAGGTTATCACCCAATGTTCCGTCGAACAGGTAAGGGCGTGAATAGGCATAGCCGATCCGCGCCGCAATCACCGCCTGATGCAGGCTGTTGAGGTTGTGGCCAGCCATCAGAACCTCGCCTTGAACCGGGAGCACTTCGCGCGTCAGCAACTGCGCAAGCGCACTGCGTTCCGAAGCGTGTTTCGACTGAATCGCAACCCGGGCGCCTTGGGGAATGGTAAGATCAATATCCTCAAGGATGGTCTTTCCGTCATCATCACGAACGGTCACGTTGCGCAGTTCGATATCGCCGGTTAGGTGCGGGATTGCCTCGGGGACGCCCTCAAACAACTGTTCGGGTATCATATTCGATGGGGCAAACCGTTCGGTCACAATTTCCCAGCGCAGTGACATGTCCTGTACTTGGTTGTAGTAGGTCAGAAGATCCTTCCAAGGGCCGCTGAGGTCTTTATATGCACCCAACGCGGCGACCAATGCGCCCACTGTCACCTCGCCCGTGATCGCCAGATAGCCGCCTACTGAATAGAACAGGAAGGGTGTCATCTGAGTGATCAGATTGTTGAGGAACTTCATGAAGAACTTTTTGTTGTAGATCTTAAAACGGATCTCGAACAAGGTTCCTAGCCGATGGCTGAATTGCGCCAGACGATAGCGCCAGCCGCCATTGGTGCGCAGATCGCTGATACCAGCAGCACTTTCGCCAATCTCAGAGCTCAGCCGCCGGACCTCCTGAATGCGATCCTTGTTCAAAAGGTTGATCTGACGTTGCAATTTGGGAATCAGCCAGGCCTGCAAAGGGATCAATGCAATACTGGCCAGACCAAACCACACGCTTTGCATGAAAAGAAACGTGACGATCGTCATCATCTGGCCGAACTGAAAAACGGGCTGCGCGATGGCATCTCCCATCAACCCGCCCATGGGTTCGGCCTCGGACGTGATCATCGATACCAGTTCACCTTGGCTGGTGGTGGCGAAATAGGATTTGGGAAAGCGCATCGAGCGGCTGATCAAGGTAAAGCGCAGGCGACGCAACATCCGTTCAGCGAGAATGCCTTTCATGGTATTGATGCGCATTTTCATCACGCCACTGGCGATGACAGTTGCCAAAAAGGCAAAGCACAGAATCAGCAGGTACTGCACCTGGGTCACGGTGATGCCGAGTACTGTCACGGTGTCTGCGGGCGCACCAATCGCGTCGTTGATGATCTGCTTAGGAAGCTCCAACGAAGCGTAAAGGAACGGAAATGACAGAACGGTCAGCAACAGCAGGACCAATTGCTGCTTTTTCGAATGCTTCCAAATGAATGAAAATAGGGTGGGTTCCATTCCCCTGCCTCATGATGAGCCTGTATGATCCGGGACAAATGCCGATTGCCCGAGCGACGACGGTAAGCCTCGGCCCGAGCTATTGCAAGAATGGCGGCTCTTTGCGACGCAGAAACCAGCTGGATAGGAGTTCACATTTAGGATTCGGGAAGATTTATCCGCTAATCAAGTAAGACTGGTTTGTCCCCTGCCCCGACTTTGACTAAAGAGGGGCTGTCTTGAAAGATGGGGCGATGGGCAGATTACTGGATCGATATATTCAACTAAAGGCTCTGGGGCGCTGGCAGCGTGC
Source organism: Ruegeria sp. D7 (assembly GCF_056534355.1). Lineage (NCBI taxonomy): Bacteria > Pseudomonadati > Pseudomonadota > Alphaproteobacteria > Rhodobacterales > Roseobacteraceae > Ruegeria > Ruegeria sp. D7. The sequence continues at coordinate 23,198 of NZ_JBQFPG010000017.1, read as the reverse complement.
CGCGCAGCAGTCTGACCACCTCGCACTGCCTGAGCTTCGCCGCCAACGTGATGACGCCCGGCGGTTGCGCGGCAAACTTGAACAAGCAATTCAAAAAGCTGATGCTCGACTGATCCAACCCTTGATTGGGGCGACGCAGTTTCCAAAACCCCTGGGAACGGATTGGTCGTGGCGACCGGACCTGTGGCGGACGCCACTGATCCGCAAAGGTATAGCCTCGGCCCCGCGCAAGGCGCGGATGGATGGGCAGGTCATCCTGTTTCACGATTGCAGCCAGGTCGAGATCGGGCTGCAGCAAATCCGAAATCGGCGAGACAAGGATTTGGCGCCTTTCAGTCTGGCCGTTGAGGTATTTGATTTTCAGGGATCTTTCCTGTCGCTCTCCGTTGATCTGCCCACGGATGCCGCCATAAATCTGTCCCGCCAGCATCTGATGCGGGTCGACACTCTGGTTGAGTGCGAGCGTTCTACCGTTGTCTTCGCCCGCCTGAACATTCAGCATGGCCCTAATACCGAGCAGGTTCTGCGCGAACTTGATCTTTCAACACCTGCGGCGACTGTAGATTTTGATCTGGCCCATCTGAACGTGAATGAGCGTCGAATTGAAAAACTCTGGCTGGATCTGATCCTTGATCAACCCGCGATGAACCGTGTGGTGTTTCGTGACCTGACATTCTGCCGTTACCACCGGGCCGATCTGTAAAGGGTACTCAATGTCTCATACCACCCTGACACCAATCCGCTTCGAAAACGGCCTGTGGGAAGGCCATTTGACCAGCGAAAGCCCCCCTCAGATCAAGGTGCTGTTTCTTGGTGAGCCTTTGACTGATGTTGAGTTGGAACCAGCAACAGATGGCTGGGCCTTGCGCATCCCAGTGCCGCCCGCCGCCCTGTCGGAAGGTGTCCATACTGTCGTGATTCACGATGGAACAACAGGCCATAAGCTGGGGGATTTCACCATCATCGCCGGTTCACCTGCCGCAGATGATCTGAGGGCCGAAGTCGCTTTGTTGCGCGCCGAGCTGGACATGTTAAAGCGCGCGTTCCGCCGCTCTCAGGCATCTCAAAGCGAAACCTGACCACAGTACTGATAGGATTGTCCCTATCTTTTCAGGTCCATACGTGCATCATTGGATTGGCCTATGGATCGCAACAGCATCATAAAGGTCATCGCGCTGATGGTGACGGGTTTCGGGATCGGGATCGATTTTACCGGTGCCCTGATGCTGGTCCCGGCAATCGAAAACAGCTTTGACGCCGACATCACCAGCACCCAGTGGGTTCTGAATATTTACGCTCTGTTCTTTGCAATGACGATGGTGGCCGGAGGTCGCCTGGGTGACATGTATGGTCATCGCAAGATGATGATCATCGGTCTTTCGATCTTTCTGTTTGCGTCGGTTTTATGCTTTGTCTCACCCGGTTTGGACTACCTGATCGGCGCACGCGCCTTGCAGGGGATCGGGGCGGGATGCGTGTGGCCCTGCACACTGGCATTTGGAGCCACCAAAGTGTCGAAAGAAGAACACCGCGCATTGGTGATGGGGCTGATACTGGCGGGTGTCACCACGGGTAATGTCTTTGGACCGATGATTAGCGGCGCGGTGGTCAATCTGGGTGATTGGCGGTTGTTTTTCCTCGCCAATGTGGTGTTTTCCAGCATTTCGATGACGACTGCGATCCTGCTGATGGAGCGTGAGACCGAGCATAAGAAAGGTGAACACATCGACTTTGCCGGGATGGGCATCCTGTCTTTTGCAGTTTTGCTCTTGCTTTACGGTTTGGATGTTGGTGCCGATTGGGGCTGGACTTCGCTGCCGCTTTTGCTGCTGTTTTTTGTCAGCGCCGTTTTTTTCTTCCTGTTTCCGAAAGTCGAAAAGAGGGTCAAGGAACCCTTGCTAATGCCTCAGTTGATGCAGAACCGAGAGTTTCTGATTACCTTGGGTCTGAATATGTTCAACGTCTCGGCAGCTTTTGTCGGGCTGCTATATTTTCCGCAGTATATGCAAAAAGTCTTGGGATGGTCTGTGTTCCAATCGGCGCTGGGTTTGGCACCGCTGACGGTGTTGCTAGCGGTCGGATCGATCGTCTCGGGTACGCTGTATAACGATTTTGGGCCCAAGCGACTGCTGTTTTGGGGATATATTTGCGCCACAGTCGGGGCGGCAAGCGTTGTCATCATGCCTTCCGGGACCGGATATTTTCAGATTCTGCCCGGAATGGCGCTGATTGGTTTGGGCGCAACGCTGACGGTCGGGCCTTCGGGAACAGCCGCTGTATGCGCGGTCAAGCCGGAACGCGCCGGACTGGTTGGCGGCCTGAGTTTCATGACCCATCTTGTCTATGGGGCAATCGCGGTCGCCTGTGCGACGGCGGTCATGTATGTGACAAGCCTGTCCAGCCTGAAAACCCGATTGACCGCGTCAGGCATCAACATGTCCGACGCTGACCAGAAAGCGATCAATGGTGGAACGCTGAACACAGACTCGGCAAAAGCAGTGCTTGAAAAGTTGAATTCAGGTGAAACTGAAAAGGTTCAGGCCGCCATTGCGGCGGCCTTTGATACCGGAATGAATATGGCTTTTGTATTCGCCACGATCTCAGTCGCTGCTGGAATCGTCTTGGCGCTGATGCTGGATGAGAAGAAACTGCACAAGGTCGAAGGGTAACACTTCAGGGTGCGAGTATAGGGCCGCAGATGGCGGCCCCCCTCCCCTTTATTGTGACGGCCCGGTCGGATTGAACGCGGACAGGCCTTTGAGAATATCAATGGCATAGGCCAGTTGATAATCCTCTTCCCGCAGCTCCGCCGTGGCTTCGGCCTTGGCGCGATCTTCTTCGATCTGGCGAATCTCGTCCTCGCTGAGGCTGTCATTATTCAGGCTGCCGCGCAGATCGGCCTCGGACCGGGTGCGAGTGTTTGTATCTTCCTCTTCCTCGTCAACCGGGTTGTTGCGCGGTTGCTCGACGATGATGTCCGGGCTGACGCCAAGCGCCTGAATCGAACGACCCGAGGGCGTGTAGTAGCGAGAGGTTGTCAGACGCATAGCCCCGTCACCCCGAAGCGGCATGACCGTCTGCACCGATCCCTTGCCGAAGCTCTTAGTGCCAACCACGATGGCGCGATTGTGATCCTGCAAGGCGCCCGCGACAATTTCCGACGCTGAGGCCGAACCACCGTTGATCAGCACAACGATGGGCTTGCCTCCGGTCAGATCGCCGGGTGTTGCGTTGAATCGCTCACCATCTTCAAGATTGCGACCCCGGGTCGAGACGATTTCGCCCTCATCCAGGAACGCGTCAGAGACCTTAATGGCCTGAGTCAACAACCCGCCGGGATTGTTACGCAGATCCAGAACGATGCCATTGACGTTTTCGATGCCCCCGGCCTCTTCAATCTGTTCTTCCAGTCCTTCCTTAAGGTTCGGATAGGTTTGGTCATTGAAGGTCGTGACACGCAACACGACACTTGTACCTTCGGTACGTGCACGAACTGCGGTCAGCTTGATCGTGTCGCGAACGATCGTTACGTCGAATGGCTCCTGCTCGCCTTCACGCACGACTGTGATCACGATTTCCGATCCCACCGGGCCGCGCATCAGGTCCACGGCTTTATCCAGCGTCAGCCCCAAAATGCTCTCGCCATCCACATGAGTGATGAAATCGCCCGCTTCGATACCAGCAGCATCCGCTGGGGTGTCATCGATGGGCGATACAACTTTGACAAAGCCTTCTTCCTGCGTGACTTCGATACCGAGCCCGCCAAATTCGCCACGTGTCTGCACGCGCATCTGCTCGGCATCATCAGGCGACAGGTAGCTGGAATGTGGGTCTAGCGAGGTCAGCATCCCGTCAATCGCAGCCTCGATCAGCTCGTCGGTTTCTACCTCTTCGACATACTGGGCGCGAATACGTTCGAAAATGTCACCGAACAGATCAAGTTGTTCGTAAACACTTGCCTTGTTCTCGGCCTCTTGCGCAAGCAGAGGGCCTGCGATCTGTGTTGTTGCGACTATCCCTGCCACGGTGCCGGCCAGTCCGGCCATCACAAATTTCTTCATACTCGTTTATCCATCCTTGTCCGTCCGGAACCATGATTCCGGGTCCACTGGGCTGTTATCCTGTCTTACTTCTATATAGAGCGTTTCTGACCAGTCAGTTCCAGTGCCATCACCGCTTGTTGACATAATAGCGCCGATTTCCGGAGTTTCACCCGGCATCAAACCTACCGGAGTACCCTCGGGTATCACTTCCCCGGTCAGACCATATACCTCTTGCAGACCTGAGAACACGAATAGCAATCCGGGCTGGGGTTCAAGGATCACAAGATTCCCGAGATCCAGCAAGGGCCCGCGGTAACGGATCGTGGCAGCCGTTGGCGCGGTGACCAATGCGCGGGGTCGCGTGCCCAGCACCAGCCCGGGGCGCGTTACCCCCGCTGCGTCCGTTTCGCCCGCCCGGTGCAGCATGACCCCTTGTGCGGGTAACGCGATTTGACCTTTCCGGCCCGAGACATCTGCATTTGTATCTTCAATCTCACCATCGGTGATCTCGGATAACCCACTGGCAAACCCATCCAGCGTTTCGGTCGAAGATATCAGGATCGCTGTACGCACAGGATCTTCTACGAAACGGCGCGGCAGATCGGTCCGGTCCGCTATCGCCTCACTAAGCTGCGTGCGGGCATCCTGAACACCCTCCAACCCTTCGGTCAGCGTATTGGCAGCGTTTTGTTGAAGCTGTCGCAGTGTCTGTACCTCTTGCAATTCGTTTGCTAGCGCCTGAGCCTGCGCGTTTAACCCAGGCGTGACTTCGGACAACATTATACCAGTGCGCGCGGCCCCAAGTGGGCCGGACGGGTGCAGCATAAGTACCGGAGGCGCGGTGGTTTCGATCGTCTGGAGAACACCTAGCAGCTGCGCTACCTCCTGCTCTTGTACCTGCAATTCTGCAGTCAATTGCGCCTCGCGCAAGGCCGCGCGGCGCAGGCCGTCGCGCATGGCGCTCAGACCAGCCTCGTAGGCTTTTATGGTTTCGGTCAGAGCTTTGACCCGGTCGCGGGCAGATTCGGCCTCAGTCAACGCGATCGAGGCTTGCTCCAGCATCTCGGCCGCTTCTAGTGCCGCCTTTGACGGGCTGGTTTGGGCGACGACAGGGGTGGCCCAAATCAGCGCTGCAGCAACGATCGGGCGCAATCTCATGTCAGCAAGCTTTCCCCTGTCATTTCAACGGGTTTCGGCAATTCCATAAGCTGCAACAAAGTTGGAGCAAGATCGGCCAAGCGCCCATCGCGCAGGCTTGAACCTTCGGGGCCGCCGACCAGAACAACAGGCACGGGGTTCAGCGTATGGGCCGTATGTGGACCGCCCGTCTCCGGATCGACCATCATTTCGCAGTTACCATGATCTGCGGTCACGATCATCGCACCCCCGACCTGCTTCAGCGCTGCAACCACCTGCCCCAGACCTTGATCAACAGCCTCACAGGCCTTGATCGCAGCTTTCAGATCACCGGTATGGCCAACCATATCGGGATTGGCGTAGTTGGTGACGATCAGATCATATCCGCCGTGGATCGCCTCGACGAACTTTTCTGTCACTTCGGCCGAGGACATCTCGGGCTGCAAATCATATGTCGCCACTTTGGGCGATTTGGGCATGAAGCGATCCTCGCCACCCTCAGGCTGCTCTTTGCCACCGTTCAGGAAGAAAGTGACATGAGGGTACTTCTCGGTCTCGGCCAGCCGGAACTGGCGCAGGCCTTGCTTTGCAACCCATTCGCCCAGCGTGTTCACGATATCCCGCTTGGGAAATACGGTCGTCATATAATCGTTATGGCCATCGGAATACTCAACCATGCCAAGTAACGCCGACAACTGCGGGCGCGGACCGGAGTCGAACTCGGCAAAACCGGGCTCCCCAATTGCCCGCAGGATTTCTCGGGCACGGTCGGCGCGGAAGTTCAGGCAAAAGAACCCGTCACCGTCCTTAATACCGGAATAACCAGCAAGAACCGTGGGCGCGATAAACTCGTCGGTTTCGGATTGGGCGTAGGCATGGTCGACGGCCTCCTGGGCCGAGGCCACGGTGCGCCCCTGACCTTTGACTATTGCGTCATAGGCCTCGGAAACGCGTTCCCAGCGATTATCGCGGTCCATGGCAAAGTAGCGCCCACAGACGGTGACGACCTTTGCGCCATCGGGCAACCGGTCTTCGAGTTCGGCGATGTAGGTAAAGGCCGATTTCGGGGCCACATCGCGCCCGTCGGTGATCGCATGTAGCGCCACAGGCACACCCGCATCGGTAGCCGCTTTGGCGGCAGCTACGATGTGATCCAGGTGCCCGTGCACGCCCCCATCCGATACCAGCCCCATCAGATGCGCTGTCCCGCCTGCAGCTTTCACCTTAGCGATGAAGCTCTGCAGCGCCTCATTGTGAAAGAAAGAACCGTCTTCTATGGCTAGGTCAATCTGCCCTAGATCCATCGCAACCACGCGCCCAGCCCCGATATTGGTGTGACCAACCTCGGAATTACCCATCTGACCACTAGGTAGACCCACATCCGGCCCGTGCGTTATCAGTTGCGCATGAGGACCTTCAGCCATGAGAGCATCAAAGGTTGGCGTATTTGCCAGATAAGGCGCATTGGCCTTGGTGTCGTCAGATAGGCCCCAACCATCAAGGATACAAAGGACAACGGGCTTTGGGGCGGTCATGAAAGCTCTCCGATTGAGGCGGCGTTGCTGTCTTCTACCCCCTGCCCGCTCAAGGTTGAACCGTCATTAGGGCCGCGAATGAAGAATTAATCTGTCTTGTAGTCCCCAAAGGGTCGCGCTTTGCGGTTGCGGTATTTAACGGTCAGCTCAAGCGGCATCTCGTTTTCGTCGTAAATACCGATCACCACGCCTGTTCCTCGGCTTGATCCACGCATGTTTAGCAGTTGTTCTTCCGACCGGGTCGTGCGCTGCGACTGGCGCCGCGTCCAGGTGAACAGGTGATCATACATCTCGGCGATGATGTCTGCATGCTCATCGCTTTCGCTCAGGTCCGTCAGCTCATTCGGATCATTCTCTAGATCAAACAAAAGCGGGCGATAGCCCCCTTCACAATGGATCAGCTTCCATTTCTCGTTTGCAACCATGAACATGACCGCATCCCGAACCGAGGCGTTCAGTGCCTGCGCTATGGGGGATGCGGAGTAGTCGTACTCACAAATCACCACATCGCGCGGAGTGCTTTCGGCCTGACCGTGCAGGATGGGCAGCAACGAATGCCCCTCCAAAATGTGCCCTGCGGGTTCACCGCCTGCAACCTCCAGAAACGTGGGCGCTAGATCGATGGATTCGACCAATGCATCGCATGTGGTGCCGCGCGTGGCATCAGCCTCGGGCGATGGATCATAGATGATCAGCGGCATTTTGGTCGAGGCGTCATGGAAGAAGGTCTTCTCTCCCATCCAGTGATCGCCCAGAAAATCCCCGTGGTCCGAGGTCAGCACGATCATCGTGTCCTGCATTCGTCCGGTCTGTTCCATCCAGTCAAACAGCCGCCCCATTTGGTCGTCAGCCTGCTTGATCAGGCCCATATAGGCTGGGATCACGGCCTCGCGTACATCCTGACGCGAGAAGGTCTGGCCGATTTTCGTTTCCATGAACGCTTTCAGCACCGGATGAGCGTTCTGCCGTTCAGCTTCGGACCGAATGACAGGCAGAATGTGTTCGGGACCATACATCGAGGCGTAGGGTTCTGGCACAATATAGGGCCAATGCGGTTTGATGTAGCTGAGGTGGCAGCACCACGGCCCCTCATGGTTTTCCATGAACTCCATGCCGCGAGAGGTGAGATAAGGCGTTTCGCTGTCTTCCTCGGCGATATTCGCGGCCTCTGACGAATTCTTCAGGAACCAACCTGAAAGTACATTGCCCTCTTCATCCAGCCCCGAATTGGCGAAGTCGTGCCAGGGGTTGTCACTCTCATAGCCTTTGTCTTTCAGATACTCGTTATACCTTTTGGCGCCATCCGGGTCATAAAACCCATCCGGCCCTTCGGGGCGCATCCCATCATCGCGCTCAAAGACATCAAACCCGCATTCAGCGACGCGTGCCCCGATCAGGCTGTCGGGCTCAAGCCCCAAACGAGCCATGCCCTCGGCGTCTGCGCGCATATGAGTCTTGCCAACCAACCAGCAATCCATCCCTGCCTTGCGCAAGTGATCGCCCATGGTGACCTCACCAACTTTCAGCGGGATTCCATTCCATGACGCGCCGTGCGAATGCACATAGCGGCCGGTATAGGTCGACATACGGGAACTGCCGCAGATCGGTGACTGGATGTAGGCCCGTGTGAACCGCATACCCATCGAGGCGAGACGGTCAATATTTGGCGTATGCAGATGTGGATGTCCGTAGCAGCTGAGGTAATCCCAGCGCAATTGGTCGAACATGATGAAGAGGACGTTCTTGGCTTTGTTCATGCCAAGAGGGTTATCCTAGCCTTCCATCTGTTGCAGCATCTTTTTCGCACGCTTGCACTGCAACTGGTCGCGCAGAGGGCTGTCGGGATCGATATCCTTTTGACAGACCACACATTTATCGGCACCCGAGATCGCGTTCAGGCCACCGCAGCTGCCTTTGATGGTTTTGCCCATCAACATCACACCCAGCGCCATGCCAACCATGACGATCAGCAACAGGAAAAAGGCTAGAATAAAGGTGCTCATAGCGGTTCCTACCGGTCAGTTGGTCCCCAGCGCATCCTTGAAGGCGCTGCTTTGTACGGTGATATAGGCTTCTTCTCCGCTTGTCACATCCCGCGAGATGAAGAACACGGCAAGTTTATGCTCTTCGGCCAGTTCCAGACCCTTTTCCAGACCCAATGCCAGCATCGCCGTTGCCCACGCATCCGCCATCATGGCGTTGTCTGCTATAACAGTAACCGAAGTGGTGCGATGAGTAATCGGGCGGCCCGTCGTCGGGTCAATGATATGCGAATAGCGCACCCCGTCCTGTTCGAAGAAGTTCTTGTAATCACCCGAGGTCGCCATTCCCAGATTGTCGAGCGGCACGATCAACTGGATTGATTGCGCGCCAGTCTCGGGTTTTTCGATCCCGATCCGCCAGCTTTCGCCTTTGTCATTCTCGCCCATGGTCACCAGATCACCACCGATCTCGACCATATAGTTCTCGATCCCGGCCTCGCGCAGCTGCGCGGCAACCGCATCGATGCCATAACCTTTGGCGATCGCAGACAGGTTGATCCCGACTCCTGCCTCTGACTTGGCCAAAGTGCCCGCTCCGCGATCCAAGTCTAACAACCGCGCTTGTCCCACTTGCCCAAGAGCTGTCGCGATCTCGTCATCTGCCGGAATTGGGTCTTCAGGTTTTCGCGGTCCAAACCCCCACAATTCGATCAGCGGACCAAGGGTAACATCAAACGTACCACCGGATTTCTCGTGAACCTCATTTGCGGCCTCGATGACGAAGGCAAATTCGTCTGACACTTGCATGGGGTCCGTGCTGCCTGAGGCCGAGAAGGTCGAGACCTCGGAATTCGGGTCCCAGTTGGACATCTTGGCATTGACCTGCGCCAAGGTCTCCTGAACCGCTTGCCCCAGCGCTGCTTCGTCTAAATCATCGCCGATTGCGGTGACATTGAACGTGGTTCCCATCGTCTCGCCAGACAGGCGCACCACATCCGGTTCTTTGCCAAACAAACAGGCCGAAACAATCAAAAGTGAGGCCAGTGCAATCAGTGGGCGCATGGTGCAATCTCCCGGGAGTGTTCTTGCCCGGCATATGCCAGTGAGCCTGTTCAGAGTCAAACCGACATCAAATCTTGAGCGGCAAAAACGCCAATGCAAAAAGCCCGATTGCTGCCGGGACGCCAAACAGCCAAGCGCGCTTTTGCCAACCTTCCGGTTGCTGTTTCCAAGCCATGCGAAAATTATGGCCGCAGACCACCACGATAAAGAATATCAGCGCGGCGACTGGTGGCGTCAGATACAGGTTGCTCACAAGCAATTTCCTTTTGAAGTGGCCAAGTTACGCCGGTTTTCGAAATTGCACCCTATACAGGGCCGGTCCCTGCGGTAAGGTAGGTTGTAAGGACAATACCGGTGAAAGAGGAGACCGCCCATGGCCCCAAGCTCTTACCAGCCTCCGACACGCGGCGACAAGGCCGCGGCGACAACCCGCAGTCAATCAGTCGAGACCAATCTGTCGCATACCCAGACAACGGTTGCGAAACTGATGGAAGGTAAAGGGGATGCCGTTTTTTCGGTGCGGCCCAACGACACGATTCACTCGGTCGTGGATATCTTGCGCGAAAAACGCATCGGGGCTGTTGTTGTGACAGATCAGAATGGTGCCCTGCAGGGTATCCTTTCCGAACGTGATATCGTGCGCCGTATGGCGGAAACGCCCGGCCAGACCCTACCCCAATCCGTGGCTGATCTTATGACGACCGAGGTTAAAACCTGCAGCCCCGAAGATTATCTGAACGACGTGTTGAAAACCATGACCGAGGGCCGGTTCCGGCATATGCCGGTATTGAGTGATGGGAATCTGCGCGGGGTGATCACCATTGGCGATGTGGTTCATTTCCGCTTGAAAGAACTGGAATATGAAGCACTTAGAATGAAGCAAATGATCGTCGGCTAGCGACTTACGCTGATGCGCGCGCGATTCCGGTGTGCGCTGTCGAGATAAATCGGACAGAACCAGGCGAGATTTCCGCAGCCGTCAACTGATCGGTGATGAACGCACCTGTATCAATCGAAATGACATCATGCTCGACCCGAGCTTCGTCGACGATGGTATGGCCATGCACCACCCATTGCTCGTCTTTCCGGCGTTTCTTGCGGAAATGAGGATGCCCCCAAAGGCAAGTTCTGTCCTGTTGCCGATCGACCGGCTGCGAAGGGTCAAGCGCGGCATGAACAACCGTTACATTCCCGCTCGTCCAGGTCAGCGGCCGATCTTGTAACCAGTCCAGAAGCGGTTGTCCCATCGCTTGCTGCAGTTGTTCGGCAACGGCTTGCGGGTTGGACCGGTCAATATCCGCAAGCCCAAACGAAGCCAAAGTCTGAGCACCGCCATTATACAGCCAGACACGCGCCATCCGTGTTGGATCGGACAAAAACCCAAGCAGCATATCTTCGTGATTGCCTTTCAGGCAGATCGCCCGCGTTTCGGGGTTCGTGTCGAGGTGATGTAGCTGACGCAACACCTGCGCGCTGTATCCGCCCCGGTCAACATAGTCGCCTACAAACACCACCGGACAGTCGTTATCCAGCGCAGGCAGGAGCCGTTGTAAAAGATCCAACCTCCCATGAATGTCTCCGATTGCGTAGAATTTTTCTGTAGGCGCCAATGAATGCAGATTCACCGTCTGATCAGGCGGTGTTTGAGATGCGATAAGCCTTTTGATCCATCCGGTTAACATAAGACCTGCTGCCCAATGCGGCAAAGTATGAAGCGGAATTCGCCAAATGCAGACGTTGATATTGGCAGCCTGCCCAACATCAGCCCCAAAATGAAAATGGTCGGTCCCAAGGGTTGGAACCGACCGATTCTGTTTATCCGCCGAAATCGTCGAGCATGATGTCTTCGCGGTCCACGCCCAGATCCAGCAGCATGTTGATGACCGACTGGTTCATGATTGGCGGACCACACATGTAGTATTCGCAATCCTCGGGTGCGGGGTGGTTCTTCAGATATTCCTCGAACAAAACGTTGTGGATAAAGCCAGTGTAGCCTTTCCAGTCATCCTCGGGCTGGGCGTCCGACAACGCAACGTGCCATTCGAAATTGTCGAATTCCTTGGCCAGCGTGTCGAAGTCTTCGACAAAGAACATCTCTTTCTTCGACCGCGCGCCGTACCAGAAGCTGATCTTGCGGTTGCGGTTTTCAAGGCGTTTGAGCTGGTCAAAGATATGGCTGCGCATTGGGGCCATACCAGCACCACCACCGATGAAGACCATCTCTTTTTCTGTCTCGCGAGCAAAAAACTCGCCAAAGGGACCTGAGATTGTGACCTTGTCGCCCGGTTTCAGGTTGAAAATATACGACGACATCTGACCCGGAGGGATACCTTCGGACCCAGGAGGGGGCGAAGCCACGCGGACGTTCAGCATGATCATGCCTTTTTCATCCGGATAGTTTGCCATGGAATAGGCGCGTTCGATCGGTTCGGCGACGACGGATTTGTACTGCCATAGATTGAAGCGATCCCAATCCTCGCGGTATTCTTCTTCTACGTCGAAATCCGTATAGGCGAGCTGGTGTGCAGGCGCTTCGATTTGGATGTAACCACCAGCGCGGAAGTTCACGTCCTCACCTTCCGGGAGGTCCAATGTCAGAGCCTTGATGAAGGTCGCTACGTTCTCGTTCGAACGCACCGTGCATACCCATTTTTTGACGCCGAAGACCTCTTCGGGAACTTCGATGTCCATATCCTGCTTGACTGCAACCTGACAGGATAGCCGGTCACCACAAGACGCCTCGCGCTTGGTGATGTGGCTTTCCTCGGTCGGCAGGATCGAGCCACCGCCGGAATGCACGCGCACGCGACATTGCGCGCAGGTGCCACCACCACCACAAGCGGAGGGTACGAATAGCTTCTCTGCCGCAAGCGTCTGCAGCAGCTTGCCACCCGCCGGGACCGAGATTGTTTTCTCACCATTGATGGTGATGTTCACGTTACCGGTTGAAACCAGCTTGGACCGCGCCGCCATGATGATGGCAACCAGACCAAGAACGATAACGGTGAAAAGGGCTACACCTAAGCCAAAGGTTTCCATTCCGCCCTCCTTACAGTTTCACGCCCGAGAAGGACATGAAGGCCATCGCCATCAGTCCAGCGGTGATGAAAGTGATGCCCAGGCCTTGCAGACCATCGGGAATGTCCGAATACTTCAGCTTTTCCCGAACACCCGCCATCGCAGTAATCGCCAGAGCCCAGCCAAAGCCAGAGGACAGACCGTAAGTCGCCGCTTCGGCAAAATTGTAGTCGCGTTCCACCATGAACAGTGAACCACCCAAAATGGCGCAGTTTACAGTGATCAGCGGCAGGAAAATCCCAAGCGCGTTGTAGAGCGGGGGGAAGTACTTATCCAGCACCATCTCTAGGATCTGAACCATCGCTGCGATCACGCCGATATACGAGATCAGTCCAAGGAAAGTCAGGTCCACATCCGGGAAACCTGCCCAAGCCAGCGCACCTGGTTTCAGCAGATAGTTCAGCAGCAGATTATTCGCCGGCACGGTGATGGCCTGCACCACCATGACCGAGATGCCCAGACCCAGCGCAGTTGAAATCTTCTTCGAAACAGCGATGAAGGTACACATCCCCAGAAAGAAGCTGAGCGCAAGGTTTTCGACAAAGATGGCCTTTATGGCCAGTGAAATCAGACCTTCCATCAGTGGGCCTCTACCTGCTGGATTTTGTATTCACGCTCTTCCACCTGGTTCGGCTTCCATGTGCGGAAGGCCCAGATGATCAGACCGATGATGAAGAAAGCCGACGGCGGCAGCAGCAGCATGCCGTTGGGCACATACCAGCCGCCGTTGTTGACGGTCTCCAGAATGGTGACACCGAACAGTGACCCGGCGCCAAACAGCTCACGAATGAAGCCGACCAGCAGCAGGATCAGACCATAGCCCATGCCGTTGCCCATACCGTCGATAAAGGACGCGACCGGGGGGTTCTTCATCGCAAAGGCCTCGGCGCGGCCCATCACGATGCAGTTGGTGATGATCAGGCCGACGAAAACCGACAGCGTCTTGGAAATCTCAAATGCATAGGCCTTGAGGATCTGGTCCACCAGGATCACCAGTGAGGCAATGATAACCATCTGTACGATGATCCGGATCGAACCCGGGATTTGGTTTCGCAGGCACGAGATAAAGAAGGACGAGAACGAGGTCACGAAGATCACCGCCAGCGCCATCACCATCGATACCTGTAGCGACGAGGTCACCGCCAGCGCCGAACAGATGCCAAGCACCTGCAGCGTGATCGGGTTGTTGTCGACAAGCGGGTCGACCAGCATCTCTTTCTTGGTCTGAGACATCAGAGCTCTCCTGCTTGCAGTTTGGCCAGGAACGGAGCATAGCCCGCGTCGCCCATCCAGAATTTCACCAGGTTGTCGACACCAACCGAAGTCAGCGTCGCGCCTGCCAGCGCATCGACATAGAAATCAGGACCTGCTGCGGGTTGCGACTTGGCAACGGTGATTTGCAGATCGCCTGCATCATCGCGCAGCTTTTTGCCATTCCACAGCGCCTTCCAGCGAGGATTGTCCACCTCGGCGCCAAGGCCCGGTGTCTCACCGTGCTGATAGAACTGCAGGCCGTAGATATCGTTGCCGTTGTTTTCCAGCGCGATGAAACCATAGAGCGTGGACCAGAGGCCATAGCCGTGCAGCGGCAGGATTACCTTATCAAGCGCGCCTGCATCATCACGCAGCAGATAGATTACGCGGTACTTGGACTTGCGCCCGATCCCAGCCGGGTCATCGTCCAAAGCGACGCTCAGTTCTGGATCGCTGGCAGCAGCGATATCATCGAAGGTGGTCGCGTCGAACTGATCGTCAACGAATTCACCTGTAGACAATTCCAGTACATGCGGCTCAAAGGCAGCGAATGCCTCGGTCACATCAATGCCCGGTTCGTAGATGCCGGCAACTTGCAGAACGTTGACTTGCTTATCCTTCAAACGGTTGATTTCCTGCACCGGGCGCAGGCTGACCGCAGCAGCAGACACGACCATCGAGGCTACAAGGCAGACGGCAACGGCAACAAAGATAGTTTTGCCAACCGAATCTGGCGAAGCAGCCAGAAACTTGGCAATCGCTCCCTTGGGTTCATTGGATTGCGTATCAGACATGGCGACGCGCCCTCCGTTTGATGTTTGCCTGGACGACGAAATAGTCGATCAGCGGCGCAAAAACGTTTCCGAACAAGATTGCCAGCATCATACCTTCTGGGAAAGCGGGGTTAATGACGCGGATCATCACAACCATGATACCAATCAGCGCGCCATAGATGTAGCGGCCCATATTGGTGTGACTGGCCGAAACGGGCTCGGTTACCATGAACGCCAGACCAAAGGCGTAGCCCCCAAGAACGATATGCCAGTACCAAGGCATCGCGAACATCGGATTTGTGTCTGATCCGATCAGATTCAGCAGAAGCGTGAAGCCTATGGTGCCCGCAAGACAGCCCACAATCAGGCGATAATTGGCAATCTTGGTCGTCAGCAGGAAGGCCAGGCCGATCATGCAAGCCAGCGTCGATGTCTCTCCAAAGCTACCCTGAATTTGCCCGAAGAACGCATTGGCCCAGGTGATCCCGTCGGCCGCCAGTGCCTGAACGCCTTCAGCAGCGGAGATGCCCAATGCAGTCGCACCGGAAAATCCGTCCACCGGGGTCCAGACTGAATCCCCCGACATTTGCGCGGGATAGGCGAAATATAGGAAAGCACGCCCGACCAGTGCCGGGTTGAGGAAGTTCTTGCCCGTGCCGCCAAATACTTCCTTACCGATCACGACACCGAAAATGATGCCTAACGCGACCTGCCACAATGGCGCAGTCGCAGGCATAATCAGGGTGTAAAGCATGGAGGTTACTAGAAAACCCTCGTTGACCTCATGGCCGCGCACAGTGGCGAAGATGACCTCAAAAATACCGCCCGCAACCAGTGTGGTGATGTAGATCGGAAGGAAATACATCAATCCATGCATCACATTGGCGAAAATGCTGTCAGGGTTCAGCGAGATACCGAACATCTGCAGGATCGCAATCCGCCATCCTGTTGCCGAATCCGGTCCTAGCGTGGCGATGGCCGAGTTTGCCTGATAGCCGGTGTTATACATCCCCCAGAGGATTGCGGGGATCGTAGCAATCACGACATAGGTCATGATCCGCTTCATATCCACGTAAGAGCGCGCATGCGGCGCGACGGTCGTGACGGTTTTCGGAGTGTAGATAAAACTTTCCACCATCTCGTAGATGGGGAAATATTTTTCGTACTTGCCGCCCTTGGTAAAGTTCGGCTCGATCCGATCGAAGAAGCTGCGCAAACCCATGTGGATCAGCCCTCCTTTTCAATCTTGGTGAGGCAGTCGCGCAGCGCCAGCCCATATTCATATTTCGCAGGGCAGGCAAAGCCCACAAGGCCCAGGTCTTCTTCGTCCAGTTCCAGTGCACCCAGCGCCTGCGCGGTGTCGGTGTCCATCACCAATAGCGCCCGCAGCAATTGCGTCGGCAGATAATCCTGGGGCATAAGCTCTTCAAATACACCCGTCGGCACCATCGCGCGGCGACCACCGTTCAGGTTTGACGTGAATGAATAGAGTTTCTTGGCAAAAGCCGATCCCAAAACAGGCTGTACCGCATATTTCGAAGGCATAGGAAGAATCCAGCCCAGTGTGTGCTGATCATGATCTTCGCGAATAATGCTGATCTGGCGCGCAAAACGGCCCAGATAGGCGGTCGGACCATCGGCATGCTGCCCCGACAAGATCGACCCCGAGATGATCCGCGCGATCCCGTCGACGTTCACTTCATCCCGGGTCAGGTCATCCGTCGACGCGCCCATCACGGTGCGGATCAGGCGCGGCTGGCGCGCGCCCGGTCCAGACAGAGCAATCACGATGTTTGAATCCAGATGACCGGTCTGCATCAGGCGGCCGATCGCGATCACGTCCTGGTAGCCAATGGTCCAAACCTGCTTGTCCGCTCCCAGCGGCTCAAGGAAGTGAATATGAGTTCCAGCAAGGCCCGAGGGGTGTGGGCCGGAAAACGCAGCCGCTTCGATACCTGGCAGATCGGAACCGGGGATGGATGCCCCCTCTTGCTGGCACAGATACGTTTTGCCATCGGTCAGATTTGAGACAGCTGCAAGACCAGCCGCAAATGCCTCGCCCGCATCCGCAATAACCAATGCCGCATCACCTGCCAGTGGATCGCTGTCCATGGCTGTCACGAAGATTGCTGTAGGCTTGGAGCCTGGTTCGGGCATCTTTGAATAAGGACGTGTCCGGAAAGAAGTCCACAGCCCGGCCGCGCATAGCTTGGCCGTAACACCTTCGGCGGTCTCGGCATCGCCGGTGCCCGAGAAATCTATGCCGGCGTCATTGGCATCCGAAACCTCGATCACCACGCTCTGCAATACACGCCGCGCCCCGCGATTAATTGCCACGACCTTGCCGGTCAGCGGCGCGACCATCATCGCGTCGGGCGCATCCTTGTGGCAGAACAACGGCGTTCCTCGCTGGACCGCGTCGCCCTCTTGCACCAGCATCTTGGGCTTTAATCCGATATAATCACTGCCCAGAACGGCAACCGACGAGAATTCAGGCCCCGGCTGGATTTTCTGTTCGGGCGCGCCTTCAACCGGCAAATCCAACCCTTTTTTTAGTTTGAAAGTTTGCATGTTGCTACGTTCTTCCAAGCCTTTGTCCTGCGCCTGCTGCGCGCCATCTTACAATGATGCTAGGAAATAACACGAAATTTCCCGTCTGTCCGGTCGCGAAAGCGCCATTATCCGACCAGAATCCGCAGGCGTATTTCCGATCACGGCTCCTTTACGCGGGGATGAGTGCAAACGCAAACCTGTTACCGCCCAAAATCGAAAAGGAATGTCACATTCTTTTGAGCTTACGGTCGTTCAGAACAATTTGCCCATTTAATTTGCGTGTCGCACAGGCTGATCAACCGGTGTAAGCAACGACAATGGACAACAATGATAAATTCGAGATTTTTCTGATTGCCACTCCAGGGCTCGAAACGCCTTTGTGTGCCGAGGCCATCGAGTGCGGATTCTCGAGCGCCAGGATCGTTCCAGGTGGTGTCGTGTGCCGTGGCGATTGGCCGGAAGTCTGGCGCGCCAATCTGGAATTGCGCGGTGCCAACAAGGTTCTGGTGCGACTGGGCAGTTTCCCCGCCGTGCATTTGGCGCAATTGGACAAGCGTGCCCGAAAATTCCCGTGGGCGAGTTATCTCAGGCCAGACATTCCCGTGAAGGTCGAAGCAACCTGCCGTAAATCTCGTATCTATCATGCAGGAGCGGCGCGACAGCGCATCGAACAAGCCATATCCGAGGGGCTCAGCACCTCAATCTCACTCGATGGCAAAGTCCGCGTGCTGCTACGAATCGAAAAAGACATATGCACGATCTCCGTTGACACATCCGGCGAGCTCTTGCACAAGCGCGGTCATAAGCCTGCAGTCGCCAAGGCCCCGATGCGGGAAACAATGGCCGCGATGTTCCTGCGTGAGTGTGGGTTTGACGGGTCTGAACCGGTTCTGGACCCGATGTGTGGCTCTGGAACATTCGTTATCGAAGCGGCTGAAATTGCACTTGGTCTGCCCCCAGGCCGCTCACGTCAGTTCGCATTCCAAGATTTGGCAAGCTTCGATCCAGATGTCTGGCAAAAAATGCGCACTAGTATCGGTCAACCCGAAACAGAGCTGAGATTCTTTGGCTCAGATCGCAATACAGGCGCGATTGAGGCTTCACGCTCGAACGCCCGACAGGCACAAGTGGATCATGCCACCCGATTTCAGCACTGTTCGGTCAGTGATATCAAGCCGCCAGAAGGCCCAGCTGGGCTGGTCATCGTCAATCCGCCCTATGGGGCACGCATCGGTGATGAAAAGCGCCTGCGGTCGCTCTATGGCAGTTTAGGCAAGGTATTATCCAGTCGTTTCCAGCGATGGCGTGTGGGCATCATCACCACCACACCCGGACTTGCCCGCGCAACGCGATTGCCAATGCTTCCCCCCGGCCCAATCGTTGATCACGGCGGAACAAAAATCCGACTGTATCGAACCGATCCGTTGCAGTGACTCAGCGAATTCGCGGATCAGGCGAAGGGTTAAAACCACCCCTCGAATCCAGCGACGACATATGTGTGTACGCCCAAAATCCCTCTTGCACATCGATATGACGAGGTATAGATCACGCGCCACGGTCGGAGTGTAGCTCAGCCTGGTAGAGCACTGTCTTCGGGAGGCAGGGGTCGGAGGTTCGAATCCTCTCACTCCGACCAATAAAACAAGGCGCCCGAGGGCGCCTTTGTTGTTTTTGAGACAGTGACTCCGAGGTTCGTTGAATCTGAGCGTTAGTCGAACTCCAACGCACTGGCAGCCTTACGCAAGTGTTCAGGGCTGTAGCGCACGTAGGCGGACGCGGTGATCCGGGAATCTGAATGGCCTAGAAACTGTGCGATCTCCTCCATCGAGATACTTGCTTCAGCCATATGAACAGCTTCCGTGTGCCGCTGGACGTGCGGCGACACGTCAGGTAGGCCTGCCACGATTGCGGCCGCCTTGAAGCCTTTCTTGATTGACTTTCCCGATCCGCCGGCCCACTCCACGACATAGCCAGATAATGCAGCCTTCAGGGCGTTCAAAAGCGCAGCATAAAGGCTCCTGGTCATGGGGACGATGGCCCTGCCCTTCCTCTGTCCGTCACCAGTGCGGAGATTGATCTGACGACGTTCAAAATCGACCCGATCCTATGTGAGTTATAACACAGCCCTAACCCTAGCCGCAGTCGACCGCCAAGAGCTGTGAAATCTCCCGGCGCGTCAGATACCGCTCCTTGGGGGCCGGTTTGCAGGGGCGCTCGATGTAGGGTGAGCGAGGCGCTGAGCCATTCCTCGCCCACTTGCGTGATCGGGCCCATTGTTTGCGACTCAAACCCATCAAACAGATCCAGCTGTTGCTGGTTTCCATTTTCTCAAACCCAAGTTGTCCCTTCGACTCACGCTCTGGCCGACCACAACAGAGCCGATAACTATGGCTGCTCCTATAGACTGAGTGAGGCTAAGCGCTTGTCCCAAGTAAACCCAGCCGAGCACGACAGCTGTTACAGGACTCATCATGCCGAGCATCGAAACTGCACTGGGTTCCAGGCGCGCTATGCCACGAAACCAAAGAGCATAGGTTGCTGCAGCACCGATCAACCCAAGCCAAATAAGCCCGGCGACATTTGTCGCGCTGAGCGCAGATAAAGGCGGCTCAAGGAACAGTGCGACTGGCAGCAGTATCAAACCACCGGCTGTTAATTGCCACGCTGTGAAACTCAGCGCCGAAACCGGAGGTTGCCATTTCCGGCTGAGAACAGTGCCAGCAGCCATTGACGCGGCTCCTCCCAAACCCGCTGCTATACCGATCCAATCAAGTTGTGCTTCAGGTCCGATCAGCAGCAGGGAAACACCCATTGCGCCAGTCGCGGCGGCGCCGAGCGCACCAAGTCGGATTGGGGTTCCCAGCCATCCCCACGCCATCAAAATCACGATCATCGCTTGCAACGATCCTAGGGTGGCGGCCACACCACCGGGTAACCTATACGCAGCAACGAAGAGGAGCACCCAGAACAGAGCGAAATTGAGGCTGCCTAAGACGAAAACTCGACCAAGCCATTCGCGTGGTGGAACGCAGCGCGTCACTGCAAGCAACAACAAGCCAGCAGGCAGAGCTCGTAACGCAGCCAGGGTAATCGGATAGCCAGCCGGGAGCGCTTCGGTAGTTACCAGATAAGTGCTTCCCCATACCGCTGGGGCGAGTGAGGTGAGAAGAATATCGGTTGAACGTGACATAGTATGTCTCCCGGCTGAGGCGTTTGAGAATTTGAGTGAGACGTCAGAGGCGCGCGGGTTACGCTGCTTCCGCTTGTAGGTTTGATCCAACGAGGCACGCTGCAATCCTTGCAACATGAGCGCCCTGGAACCGCGCTCCGGCCAGGTCAATTTCGGTAGGTGTGCGGGCACCATCAGCACCGGCGATCGTTCCGGCACCATATGGTGCGCCGCCAATGATATCTTCTGATGTAGTCTGGCCAGCAAATGTGTAGGGCATTCCGGCAATCAGCATCCCAAAGTGTTGAAGAGGAACTTGCGTTGTCAGAAGGGTGGCCTCGAGCCCGCCATGTTGCGAACCTGTTGATGCAAAGACCGCTCCGTCCTTACCAACCAGTGCATTCCTTGCCCAAAGCCCTCCCGCCTGGTCAAGGAAGGACTTCATTTGGCCAGCCATCATGCCAAATCGGGTCGGTGTTCCAATGATGATTGCATCATAGTTTTCCAGATCTGTCGGCAAGGCGGCAGGTGTATCATCTACGACATAGCCAGCCTGCTGACGGACCTCTTCAGGGACGGTTTCGGGCACACGTCGAACGTCAACTTCAGTGCCGGGAACACTTCTGGCGCCTTCAGCTTCGGCATTGGCCAATGTGCGGACGTGGCCATAGCTTGAATAGTAGAGAACGAGAATACGTGACATAGGATACCTCTCAGGGCTGCAACTTGTTCCCTGAGAGAATGGAATTTGTTGCGCCGCCAATTAAGGCGCGCTCTTTGACATCACTCTTTACATGTATTGAACAATGTCACGACCTGAGAGCCAGGCGCAGATGATCAAGAAAGGCTGTGACCTTTGCATCCATTCCCAAGCGAGATGCTGTAACGGCGAATACTTCCGGCGCAGGCAGCTCGTGGTCAGGAAGAACTCGCACCAAGGCCCCGCTGGCTTCGGGAGCATCAGAGACGAACTCGGGCAGAGTACCGATACCTTGCCCCGCTATCAGCAGATCCCGCAAAACGAGGCTGTTGCCGACGCGCACACGCGGATCAAGCTCTAATGTTGTGACACCTTCGGCGGTCGAGAGTTTCCAGCTCGTCAAATGATCAGCTAGCAAAAAGCCGATGATTGCGTGGGTTTTCAGATCCGCCGGCTGGGTCGGCGTCCCACATCGCTCCAAATAGTCTGGAGACCCAAATATTCTTTGCCGCATCACGCCGATCCGTCGGGCAACAAGTGCCGAATCCGGCATGGCAGCACGGATACGTATCGATAGATCGAACCCGCCCTCGACCATATCGATCACCTTGTCGTCCATCGAAAGCGTAAAACGCAGATCTGGATAGGTTTCCAAGAACTCTGGAAGCATCGGTGCGATAACGGTCTGGCCGAAAGAACTTGATGCATTCACCCGAAGATGCCCGCGCACTGCTTTTGAACCATCCCTGATGGCTTGCTCCGTTTTCTCGACCGCGTCGAGTATTCCAATTGCATCTTGGTAGTAGAGACTGCCGGTGTCAGTCAGTGACATGGATCGGGTCGTTCTGGTGAGAAGAACGGTTCCTAGACTTTCTTCCAGAAGCTTGATTTCTCTGCTGAGAAGCGCGGGAGAAACACCAAGATCTTCCGCCGCACGGGCAAAACTACCGCGTTCAACGATACGGCGAAAAGCTTGCATGACTGACAGTTTGTCCAAGTTATCACCCTTCGAAAAAGCTGCTTTTGATGTGTTACGCGATAGATCGGGTCTACGACATGCCCAAACTCACATTCTTTCAGGTCGAGCTGATCCAGTTCAATTCTTTTTGCGGAGCATCCACCACACCTGTGAACTTGAGTTCGGGAACAGTTTTCGGTTCTGAGAGCTCCTTCCTACAATCTCCCGTTACCAGCCAACCTAATGGATTAAGCGCCGCAATAGCTGCACTCGCCGTAGGGTCAGGTCAGTGACTACATTGGTGCGAGGTCATTGATCAGCAGTCTACCGAATGTCGAATGGTTGTTGGGTGACCGCGGATATGATGCCGATTGGATCGTAGAAGTGTCGAAAGACAAAGGGATACGCGCGTGCATCCCAGGCCGCAAACGGCGCAAGACGCTGTCCGATACGACAATCGCCGATACAAACGCTGCAATCGAGTTGAGATCGTGTTTGGCAGATAGAAGTACTGGCGCCGTGTGGCGACACGGTACGACAGGTGCCCCAAAATCTTCCTCTCGGCAATCGCTTTCGCCGCTTTGATCATCTATTGGCTATGAGTCCTAAGCCTAAGCGCCCAAACTTGATCAGATGTAATCAACTGCTTTTTTTGGTTCTTGCAGCGGCACGCCAATGATCCGTTGGTGGCTTGTTCAATAGGCTTTGGGTGCGGATCTTCATTGCGGTTGAGGCGGGATCCTCGTTTCGCGCCTGGTCTGCGGCCTCGAATGCGGCAACTGCCTGCTTGAACCGCCCTGCCCTATAGTGTGCAAGGCCTTGTTCGTAGAGCTTGATCCAAGCAAGAGATTCGGCGGACCCATCCTTCGTGGCGATCAGTTCATGGACCACCAATTCTTCGTTGCGTCCAGTCACGGGTAGTGGGTCAAGCTCGCGGACAACTATCGAATCGGC
>NZ_JBQFPG010000016.1:0-102340 GCF_056534355.1 Ruegeria sp. D7 | reverse complement strand
ACGGTGAGTCAATTAGAGCCATGACGGCCTACAGTTACTTCGGAAACTCTGAGCCACCGGCCGGATTTGTCGTCGCCCTGCTAGGGGAAGACAGGTCCGAGTTTCTGATTTTTAGCGAAGGCTCGGTAAACTGGCTGGAATACGGGGACTACAGGTATGATCAGTGCAATTGATATCTCCTTCCAACCAGCTGCCAAAGTAGTGCGTCAGATGAAATGTTTGGCTTCCGGTATGGTGCTGGTTTCGGGTCTAGGAAGCGTTTGGCATTTCAATTCTCGGGTGGTGAAGTCGCCCATGCTCATGCGCATCTGATACCGCTTCTCGACAAGTACGATGTCACCTCGCAACGCTACATCGAGCAAGAAGTAATCACCTTCAAACCAATCCCGAATCCGGGGAACAACGAGCTCCGAACCTTTGCCAAACTAATTGCGGATGCTCTCGACCGATGATGTAACTTTGGGCTCTTACCGATATTCTATGCCAAGGCCGGTCAGTTGTTACTCAAGTCAGACTGAAGCACCAAGATACATTCCGCTACGTCGTCTTTTCTCATTGATCTGGTACTGACTTCGACAGATAGAGAGGTGTGCGGTGGCTGTCTTCCTTCGCAAGTGGCGCATGTCAAAGCGCTGCCGGAGGACCTCCGGTGGCCTTTATTCATGGCTTACGCACCAGCCACAGGCCCTATCAGAGGACGTCATGCCCTTTTCACCTGACGGTCAAGACCGCGCTACTCGCGCCATTGACCCATTGCCAATACGCCTTACCAAGCGCGCTATACTGGTTCTTGTCGGCCTGTTTTATTTCCTCTTCGTGGCCTTTGTCCCTCTTCTTTGCGTTAGGCGCAGAGGGTTTCGGGGTTGGTATTGGCGCCTGGTGAAACGGTCATGTTCACGCCTGCTGTGGCTCCTCAGCATCCGCGTCGAAATGCGTCCTGAGGAAAAGAATGCCCTCGCCGCCGACACCAACAGCATCATCGTGGTCAACCACCGTAGCCATCTCGATGGCTTCAGTCTCATGCACGTGGTGCCCGACACCAAATGGTTCACTTTCGCGGCGAAGTCAGAGTTCTGGAACAGCAAACTCCTGCGCACGGGTTTTGATGGAGCGGGTCTCGTCCCTATCAACCGAGACTCCGGCTCAACGGCCATGGATACGCTGATAAAGGCTGTCAGGGAAATGCCTGCCCGTTGTTCCATTGTGTTATTCCCAGAAGGCACCCGGGCCAAAACAGAAACGCTCGGGGATTTTAAAGCGGGTGCTGTATTAGTCGCCCGAGAAACCGGCCGCACGATCACCCCTATTGTCATCCACGACAGCGATAGTCTACTTCCACGCGGCAAACATTTACCGCGCAGCGGGACGATCCGTGTGGAGGCTTTGCCAACATTTACGTGCGATCCTACCGCTAGTGTGGATGAGGATCTGGCGCGATTGCGCAGGCAGATGATGGCTGTGTTTGAGCAGTGAAGTCTGTTTGACAGAAATATGCAGAAACCGAGTTTGTTGAGTTTCCGCTACGCGTAGCGGCAGATGACAGATTTGCAGAGCAGTTGTACTTGTCGGTGGGATTTTCTCCAACGGGTATCGATATTCGAAGACCTAGTTAGTACCCGTATTTCAGTATGCTCTTGGCCATTCGTATTTATGGATGGGCTGCTTGGTATTGTCTCTGAATTCTCAGAAGAGAATGGACATTTAAGTGCCCTGATCTCGCTATTCTTGCCGGAGGCAGAAAAAGCAGGGGAGACATGAATTTGCCAGATGCTGTACGACGTATGACTGACCAAAAGCTAACACTAAGCTGCCATCAGACCACCAGCATCGCCTGCGATACCGACTATGCAATCATCGCCGGTCTGAATGCGATTTGCCGGGCTTTCCCCTCCGAGTTCCAGTTTGGGTGAGGTTAACCAGAACGCGCATTGCCACGGGGTCATTTCACGTGGCAGGGCTTTCAACACTTTTTCCATCAAAGGAAGCGGGGTTCCATCCTGAGCAAACTGGAAAGATGGATAGGCGTTGGCTCCTTTGTAAGGCAAAGAAAGTACCTTCCCGGTTCGTGTCCAGATGTCGGCTATCCGCGTGATCTGCCAGGAGCCCTTCTGCCATCGTGCGTGCACGCCTACATCGTCCAGCAACGGATACTCACGCGCAAAATCATCCATCCGGATGTCATTGACCGCGCAACAATGCCCCTCGAATTTATGCAAATACATCTACTTACTCACTGAACTCACTAACAACTCATGAAACGATACTGCCAAAAAACCGTTCTAACCAAAGTTAAGAAGTTCACATTGGGCAAATTAAACTTCAGCTAACCTCGCTTTTTTACCTAGCGCGCTGAAATTATTGTTGGTTTGCTTACGATGACCCGCCGTTCTGATGCTCGTAAAACCAGTTCTGAATTCCTGGCTTTGTTACTCATTGTAGTAGTAATCCTCACAAGCTGAGGGCATTGGCCATGAATCTACCGAACCAATCTCTGGTTTGTGAGTGATCAACATCAGCGCGTTGGACAAAGCCGCCAGTCACTCTGTCCAGTGTTGGAAACTAGTACCAAGCGCGGGCTCTCTTTTTTACGATCACGATCCTCCTCGTTTGACACTCTCGCAAAAAGACAAACAGTCCTGATCCTAAGATTAGCGTGACACCAAGCGGGATGGGGAGATTTTGTATTTCTACCGACCTAAATTCCTTTCTCTGGTCACAATACGGACTGACCATTCCAAAAATTTCCTACCGCCACCTTGAATTTCTGGACCAATCATTCCAAATCATCCGCATGAGCAAAGAAACTCTCCCAAATGGCGACATCAAGCCATCCGCAGGTCCAGGTAGACCTCGTGCCTTTGACGAAGCTGAGGCATTGGAAAAAGCCTTGTGCGTATTTTGGCACAAGGGCTACGAGACCGCGTCCCTGGACGATCTGACCAAGGCCATGGGTTTGAGTCGGTCTAGCTTCTATGGTGCGTTCGGCAACAAGCAGGCTTTGTTTCACAAAGCCCTCAGCCACTATTCAAGGCGTGGTTTGAAAGAGCTGCGTGACGTTGCTGATGCAGGCGGAGATGACCCTGTTGGTGCGATAATGGAAGCTTTGGCGAACCCGCAAGGCGGCCGTGATGGCTGCATGCTTATCAACTGCCTGACGGAACTTGCTCCTCATGATGATGAAGTGGCGGCTCTCGGGCGGCAGCATTTGGAGAAAATTGACGAGATTATTGCGAGAGCGCTTGAGCCTTCGGATCCGGGACAGGCCCTCAACAAGGCACGCGCCTTTGCGTCCCTTGCAATCGGAACACTAGCCTTGCGCAAGGCGGGCGTTCCCGCTGAGCAGATATCGCAAACCCTGAAACAAGCCCGGTTGGTGATTTCGCCATAAGGCCTCCCGCCACCATAAGGAAATGAAACCTAAAACAATCTCAATCATGAGACAGTGACCCTATTATTGGACTGATTGGTCCAATAATATCTGAACGAAGTTTACCAAAGAAGGAAGCAGCAATGGCTGATGAAAAACTGTTCTCTGGCATCAAAGCTGGTGCAATCGAGCTGAAAAACCGCGTTGTCATGGCGCCATTGACCCGCAACCGGGCAAGAGCCGAGGATGACAGTGTCCATGAATTGCAGGCCAAGTACTACGCCCAGCGGGCGGGTGCAGGTCTGATCATCACGGAGGCTTCGCAAATCTCGCCCCAAGGCAAGGGCTATGCCTGGACGCCCGGCATTTATTCCGAAGCGCAGATCGACGGCTGGAAAAAAGTGACTGAGGCCGTCCATGCCAAGGACGGGAAGATTGTAATCCAGCTTTGGCATGTGGGCCGGATTTCGCATTACAGCTTGCAGCAGGATGGTGGCGCCCCTGTTGCACCATCCGCAATTGGAGCTAAGGCCAAGACGTTTGATGGTGAGCAGTTTGTTGAAACATCTGAACCGCGGGCTCTGGCCATCGAAGAAATTGCTGGCATCGTTGCGGACTACCGGAGGGCCGCGGAAAACGCCAAAGAGGCCGGTTTCGACGGTGTCGAGGTCCACGCAGCCAACGGATACCTTATCGATCAATTCCTGCGGGACGAATCCAACAGGCGTGAAGACGAATACGGCGGTCCTGTCGAGAATAGAGCACGGTTCCTGAAAGAGGTTATGGACGTGGTTGTCGATGTCTGGGGCGCCGACCGCGTTGGTGTGCGCCTCAGCCCATTCTCGGACGCCAACAACATCTCCGACAGTGACCCGCAGGCGACATTCACCCATGCGGTCAAATTGCTGAATGGCTATGGGCTGGCCTATCTCCATCTCGTGGAGGGACAGACTGGCGGCCCGCGCGATATTCCGGAAGGTGGCGATCTGAAGGCGCTCTATGAATTGTTTGACGGTGCGAAAATGGGCAACAACGCTTATGACCTGGAAATGGCGGTTGAAGCGGTTGAAACCGGAGCCGTCGATCTGGTGGCCTTTGGCCGGCCGTTTATTTCCAACCCTGATCTTGTCAACCGGTTGGAGAAAGGCGCCGCTCTGAATGAGCTCGATCCAACTACCCTCTACGGCGGCAATGAAAAAGGGTACACCGATTACCCGGCACTAGCAGAGGAAGCGGTTGCCGCAGAGTAATACATCGCTCTAGCCTCCGTAGTGACAGGCAATACAAAATAGAGTGAGCGCGCCGATTTGGACGCGCTCACCTCGCGGTTACGGCAATATCCTTTTTTGAAGCCGGGATCTAACACAAGCCTACGAATGAACTGCTTCCCTATGATCAGGGTTGAATATTTCCAATCAGAATGCACTTTTGATTGAGAGGCGCCCGGTTTTAGTTGAAGAAGATGTGCGGTGACTACCATCAATTGAACGCGTTTCTCGAACAGCGCATTGTTATGGGCAAATCGTGCAAACTTATGCGCAAATGGCGCGCAATATTTTGGGCGAATGTCTTCAATTTTTGTGAGTAAAATCAATGGCGGGGATGCAGCGTTATGAGCGCCCCTACAGCGGTTGTAGGTACGCACATAACACTGCATTCCTATCATTGATTTTATTCAAAAAATCTGGGTGTCTTCGCCCATAATTTTTCACAGCAATTGCGCATAAGTTTGCACGATTCGCCTAAAAGTTTGCACGGTTCACTATACGCGCTCAATTGTCGATTGTCTTAGCGTAGCTCGATCTACGTGAACGCACCAAAACTCAATCAAAAGCGCATTCTAGTTGGCAAACTCAACCCAAACCATGCTTGGGCACCAAAAAATCCAAAATGAAGTGCACAAGAGCGGCATGGCAGACCCTATCATTCCGATGAACCGGCAAGCGGAAAAGGCAACCCAGGCGCTCTTCACCGCCTACGGTATGGAAGGTATGATGAAGCTCAAGACCAACGTCGCCAACGTGGCCTAACAATAATAGCAGGTCTGGGGTTTTCCGGGCCTGTCTATCCAACACGGGAAAAGAGGAGCCTAGCCGATGACACACCCCGCATTTACCTCAGACTCTGTGGCCGTGATCACCGGGGGTGCTTCCGGCATTGGCCTCGCCGCAGCAGTGAAGTTCGCTCAGATGGGCATGCGCATTGTTATTGTTGATCAAGACACCGAGAAACTGGCTACTGCGGCAAACACGGTGTCTGCCGCCGGTGCGGCCGATGTGATGACGTCTGAGACAGATGTCAGTGATCGAGCACAGTTAGAAGCGTTGGAACGGAGGGTAGCAGACCGTTACCGCGGGGCAGACATCTTAATGAACAACGCTGGTGTGGGCGGCAATTCATCGACCACTGGGGACGCCGCGGCTTGGGATAAGATGCTGGGCGTGAACCTTTGGGGTCCGATCCATGGCACTCAGGTATTCGCGCCTAATATGATCGCGCGAAACAGACCAGGTGCAATAATCAATACAGGGTCCAAGCAAGGCATAACCACACCGCCGGGCAACCCTGCTTACAACGTCTCAAAGGCGGCTCTGAAAGCATTCACCGAGGCGCTATCACATGAGCTGAGAAACGGCCCCGGCCATCAGATCACAGCGCATCTCCTTGTGCCTGGCTTTGTTTATACTGGTATGATCTCCCTGCCTGAAAAGCCTACCTCAGCTTGGACCGCAGAGCAGACGGTCGACTTCTTTGTCGACAGCGTGAACCGCGGGGACTTTTACATCCTCTGCCCAGACAATGATGTCTCACGTGATATCGATGAGAAACGCATTGCCTGGAGCGTGGGAGACGTCATCGAAAATCGCCCCCCACTAAGCCGATGGCATCCAGACTATAAGAAAGCTTTCGAAGCGTTTATGGCGAAGGCTGACTAATCATCGTAATAGTCCAGCACTCAGTACGAGCTAAAGATCGGAGACTGTTCGGCGGCCATACGGGTTAGGCGCCTTTCAATTCGCGTTTAGTCTATCGTAAACAGCTCCTGTCTTTCAGCAACACCTCGCAATCTGTATCGCCCTAGGGAAACAAGGCTTGGAATGGAGTTCACTAATTCGCCAGCCACCTTGTCGGAAACGACAATGTTCTGATCGAGCCCGTTGCACATGCCTAGAATACGGGACGTTGTATTGACTGCCGGGCCGACCACTGTGAAATCCAGGCGAGACCTGCCGCCAATGTTGCCATAAAGAACATCGCCAGCGTGCAGCGAAAGAGTAAAGCCGGTCGTTGGCAAACCATCTGCTTGCCGTCGTTGGTTGAGTTCGTCAAAGGTATCTCGCAACTCCGCTGCCGCGTGAATTGCGACGCGGCGAGCATCCGGAACTTGGTTGATATCGAAGATGGCGAGCATTCCGTCTCCCATGAACTTCAGAACATTGCCGCCATGACGTTCAACAACGTCAACAGCTTCCGCAAAGTAATCGTTTAGCAATTCTATTATTGAATGTCCCGGAAGCGCCTCTGACAATTTGGTAAATCCTTGTAGATCAAAGTACCAAATCACCGCTGAAATCGTTTCGGATGAACCTCGGGTGATGTCCCCGGAAAGAACCCGCCTGCTGGCGTCTTTTCCCAAGTACGCGGCGGTTATGTCTTCAGCCATCAGCCTGTTTGCCCCACATTTCAGCGTCAGGCAAAGTGGAGATATCAGTTGACGCAAACCGTCAAGTTGCTGGTTTGTGAAACCCCCGCTCGCGTCGGTTGCCAATGAAATAATGGCACCTTCCTCGGCCTGCATTGGATCGACAGGTGTAGCATTATTTGGAAGAAGGAAGAACCGTTTGACAGCGAAGTAGTCTGTGGCACCGCGCTCGCGAAGTTCGTCGAAGATCGGAAAGTTGAGCGCGGGTTCTTCGACTGTCAGATCTTGCCTGATCTCTTCAACGTTGTTTGCCAAAAGATAGTAAATCGGGCTTAGTACGTATTCCTCAGGCGCATCCGTTCTTCGGACAAAGTTCTCTCGCTCGTTGCCGCCATCCCTGTGCCAGCGAAAAGCGACGGTTCCAATCTCGGGATGATGAGCGCGAACAGTGATGTTTGCTCTTTGAAGTGGAATTCCTGCCGAAACAAGACGGTTGCAGAATGCTTCAAGCCAGAGCTCCACAGGCGCATTCTCCAAGCCCTGTTGAACCAGCCAATCGGCTATGTCCTTAACGGCGGCGGTCAGTTCCCAGTTTTGGACTAATGGAGCTGCCATGATGACCTCACAACGGGTTGTCTCAACAGTTAGCTCCCAGTCTATTTCACTTCAAGGACACCTCAACTTCAATTTCCAGCGGTTCTCACTGCCCAAAGCGGACAAAGCTGCCGTCTTCATTCATCTCACGCTTTTTTATTTGAAGGCAAACACAGAAAGAGCAATTTTCAAGGCACCCAGATTCCGAAAGATCGCTTGGATACAGCGGGGGTCGAAACGTCAATCTTATCCTATTGCCTCAGTTGATCTATATCCGGAACACAGGATCTTCGGTTTTCGGGTAACTCTGTCGCTCCGTCCGCGCGTTTCTGGAAAACGTTGTGGTGAAGAAGCTTGATTTTCGGATGCGTCAGCGTCCCAACGACCTCGAACGGCCACGCGCTCCGCGACAAGGGCCTGCCGAGTTTTCGGGCCTCGGCCTGAATTGAAATCGTGTTTTTTATCCAATCCAGATCGCCGCGAGCAACTAGCTGTACCTTTTTGGCTTCCGCGACAAACGAGCTGAATGAAACGTCGCCAGCATCGATTTTAATGGGAGCGGCGAGGCACGTGATCTTGCTGTAACCTTTTCTCAGTTCTTCAGAAATTAGCCAAGGAAAAATGCCAAGTCCGGACAGTTCGAGAAGACTGGTTGATATTCCACCATTTGTCATCAAGATAGATGCAGAGCCTCTCATCGAGTTAAAAAAGGTCTCAACCGAGCGCCTGTTTCCGGTAAACTCAAAATTCCCATGAAGCTGGCCTACTGCCGAGTATTTGGTATTAAACTCGTTGAACAAGGTTGCCAGATTCCAATCCTTTATTGTGCCTTGAAGCGAAAGCAACTGCGGGCTCTTCACCATATTCAGTTTTGCCGTAGCGGAGAAATGACCTCCATCATATGCGACTTCGACCGGCCCAAGCTGGGCAATGCCGTTCATTGCCTTGAGATGGCTGGACAGGCTGGTTATTCCCTGTTCGCCCTCGATTTTTTTGATGTCAATGGACACATTGACATCCTGATCGAGCAGAAAGTCTTCTACCTCGACAAGATCACTGACTTTGCCTTTCGACACCTTGTGCTTTACGCCACTGGTTCCGGGTTGGCGAAAGCTTGTTGCAATGCGTGAGACAAAAGCAAAAGCGTTTTTAACGTCTTGAAGTTCGATACTCTGACTGGAAACCATGCCTTGCGTCAGTGGACGCGCGCCAGACGTGGATGTCTCAAGTTTGGCACTCAGTTGCGACTTTCCAGATGTTAGTGCGAGTACGCTTGAGTAGTTGTCTTGTTTTCCGTTTGCGGACAGGCTGACCTTTAATTGTCCGGCTTTGATTGTTTTCTGCCCGATGGCCGCTAGGAAACGGGCGCTGTCTTTGACATCTAGATTGAAATCGAAAGACAGGTTTTCAAATTCGTTTACGTTCCCGAGCTTAGCCTGGGTTTTAAGCTCCCACATTTCGGTATCAACGGTCTGCGCATCGAATTTGTTGAGGCTTAAGAACCCCTTTAGATCGTCCACCGAAAAACTGCCTTCGACGATGCCAAGCGATTTTGCGCTTAGGCCTCGGAAAAACAGCGATGACGGTATCGACATCGTACCGCTAAAGTCGACCTCTTTTAGGCGTAACAGGTCTTTAATGTTGCCTTTGGCCAAAAAGTAGGGTCGATCCTGTGGTCCCGCCTGCAAGCTAATATTTTCCAGCATCAGATTACCATTGCCAGCGCGAAACAGGCGGCCAAAGCGAACCGGACCTATCTGTTTTAATTCATTGTCAAACGCATTGGTCGTCAGAGTCAGATCCTGAAACTCCAGCGCGTTTTCAGTGCCAACAACGTGGGTTGAAAGGTCGGTGAGCTTTAAGTCCTTTAGATCCGTGGCCGTTTCAGGTGGATCTCCCTGCGGATAGAGGCGTCCGTCAACTGCAAGATCGATACCTTCAAAGCCGATCAGATTTTCGATAGAGCCTTCCACTGTCAGCAATTGACCTTTTGAAAGGTTTAAGGCCGTGCTGAGATCTGAGACTTTCAGCTTTGGGTTCTGGCTTTCTATGTCGGCCGCTAGATTTGCCCGACCTTCAATATCGCGATCCAGTCGGAGAAGTGCCAGAAGATCGCCGATTTCACCAGTATCCAACGTCAGTTTGCCTTTGAAACATACCAATTTGCAAGGAGAAGTAGTCTCGATCCTCACTCTGCCACAAGCGCAACAATAGCTTCTTGAGGCTGGGAATGCTGGTTGTTTTCCTCAAGCGGTTGGTCAAGCTTTCCACGATGCACCAAGGCGAACATTGGCGGAGTGAAATAAAACGATACGACAGTCGACAATAGTACGCCCCCAGCGATTGCAACGGCGAATGGCGGCCAAAATGCTCCTCCAGCTATGATCAGGGGTAGGAAACCACCAAAGGTTGTGACCGTTGTCGAGATGATATGCCGACTTGAACCAGTCACAACACGCGCCATCGCCACCCGGTCGCCTTGGCTTGCGTCAACGTCTTGTTGCAACCCGGTTAAAATTATTATCGCCGCGTTGATCGAAACCCCGATCGAGCCGATGACACCGATAATCGCCGTTATTCCGAACGGGAATTGCATAACGGCCAGCGACAGCATTGAAAGGCCTCCAGACAACACGCACACGACCAAGGTCACGAGCGTCAGCCGGAACGAGTTAAAGGTGAGAACGATAGTCGCAATGGAGAGTGTGACAATCAATCCAACAGAGGCAAGCAGATTGCCCACGGTGTTGGATCGGGCATCACTGTCGCCACCTAAGGACATCGAATAGCCTTGCGGCAACACAAACCCGGACGCATTAAGCGCTTCTAGTACGTCTTGCAACGCCTCTTCGGGTAAAACACCGGGGACGATAAACGCTTGGATAGTGTTTTCGCGCACGCCATCCGTTCGGGTTATGACGCTTTCCGCTGGTTCGATCACCGGCCTGGCTAGTTCCGACAACGGCACAGCAGGGAAAACACTTGTGGCGGATACGGCGGCAGCATTGGGCAGCAGGATGGGCATACTGACAATGGCGCTTAGGTCTGATCGCACCTCGTCACCCAGTCGAACACGCACCGGCAACTGTTCGGTCCCTTCGATCAGTGATCCACCGGTAATGCCAACAAGCGCCGTGTCCAGCTGACCAGCTATATCCGCCACATCCAGTCCCAGCAGACGCGCCTTGACCTCATCAATCTCGAACCGGATTTGAGGGTTGCCGCCGTTCACGCTGGCGCGCGCCTGGGTTACCAGATCGAGATTGGCCATGACTGAACGCACCTCGTCGCCCAGATCACGCAAAACCGTGATGTCCTGCCCCTGAATTTTGACTTCAACCGGTGCGGCGACCGGAGGGCCCTGAACAAGACTGCGAACGATGATCTGCGCATCAGGAAAGTCGGTATCCAGACGACTCTGCAACGTTCCAACAAGGCGGGCGGCGTCGTCTGCCGTGCCGGTCGTGATCATAGCTTGTGCAAACCCAGGCTCTCGTGAGCGGTTTCCAACGATGTTGTAGTAGAATGCCGGGCCGGACTCTCCGACGGTCCAGTAGACACTTTTGACGCCGTCGTCAGCCAGCAGCATTTCATCGATTTGGCGGGCGGTTGCTTCGGTGGTGGCAATTGACGTTCCACCCGGCATGTCGACTTCGATATAGAATTGGTTGCGGTCGACGCCCGGGAAGAATTGCGCGGTCAGCGTTGGAAAGGCCGCAAAGCCAAGCACCGGCAAGATCAATGCCAACGCGATAGATCGCACCGGATTGGTGACTGACAATCGAATTGAGGCCTCGAACATACGGGCAAGTGGCGGGATGCTGATACCGCGGCTCAGCATTCCTGCGTCTGGGCGATCGGACAGTAGCCAGCCCGCAATCGCTGGAGTCACAGTCAAGGCCACAACCAGGGACCAAACAAGCATCAGCACCACGGCGATAGCGATAGCACCGACAAAGTCGCCGGCGGGTCCCGGCAGCAAGATCATCGGCGTGAAGGCAAGCGCTGTAGTGACGGTCGACGCCAGCAAAGGCGCGGCCAACCGGCGAACAGCATCTCGCACGGCTGAAAGTCGCTCCATCCCATCCTGCAGACGACGTCGAATTTCATCGGTCATCACGATGGCTGCGTCAACAAGCAGACCGAGGGCAACGATCAGACCCGTCACGGACATCTGGTGAATGGGCAAACCGATCATGTTCATCGTCGCCAGGGTCGCCAATGAGACAACCGGCAAAACCAAAGCCACAATCGCGGCTGCCCGAACACCTAACGTAACAAACAAAACTGCCACAACCAGAGCCACGCCAATGGCCATGTTGACCCCAACCTCTGACAAACGATCCGTCGTGTACTGGCTTTGATCAAACAGCAGTATTTCCTGCATGCCCAAAGGTACCGCTGCGGCGCCGGCCTCAAGCTCATCCCGTAGAAAGCCTGTCCAGCGGTCGATCTGCACGCCGTCCTGCGCCAGAATTCCGACCAAAACGGAGGGCATCCCGTTGGCAAAAGCGATTGAGGACGGCGGTTCGCGTGCGCCCCGGTCTACGCTGGCAATATCGCCGAGCTGCACCACTGCACCGTCCGCGTTTTCACGCAGGACGATGCTCCGAATGCGATCCAGACTCTCAATTTCTCCGCTGACGCCAATGGTCAGGTCGACATCGGATTGCAGCCGCCCAGACTGAACCTTCCCATCTGCTTCGGCGATCCGCTGGGAAATCTCGGCAGCGCCAAGCCCAAGCGCAGCGGCCTTATCCATATCGACACTTACGAGCACCTCTTCCTCTGGCTGACCGAAATAGTCGACGGCTCGTGTCGCAGGTATCGCGCGCAATCTGTCACCCAATGCTTCGGCATGACGAGACAGCAAAGTTATCGGGAAGTCGGGGTCCTCGGCCGCAACTGCAATGACAGCGGAATAGGCAGCAATACCCTCGGCATCGAATTCCGGTGGCAATACTCCTGCCGGGAAGTTCTGGCGCGCATCTTCCACGGCGTCCCGAGCCTCGGCCCAAACCTGCTCAATGGTGGCTTCGTCTAGTGTTTCCAGCAATTCAACAGAAACGACCGACACGCCCGAGCGGGAGACAGAACTGATCTCATCCACCTCGGCGATCTTTCGCAGTTCTTCTTCGATTTCTGCGGTAACCAGTGCTTCAACCCGTTCGGGGTCTGCGCCAGGAAACTGCGTGGTTATGGTTGCGAAGAGGTTGGTGATCGTGGGGTCTTCCTGTCGCCCAAGCGATAGGAACGAAGACAGCCCTGCAGACACAAGCACCAAAATGATGAGGGCAACCAGCCGGGGATGGCGAAAGGTAAGGGTTTCCATCAGATCGCTCCGTTACTCGCCAGTGTCGAAGGCGACGCGCTGACCAACGCTCACCCGCTGCGGACCCTGATCGATCAGGACGGTGCCTTCCGGAAACGCGCCACGCACAAAGACGCGGTCGTCTTCGGCATGCAGCACTTCGACCGTCGCCAGGCGCACAGTCTTTTGCGCGTCGGCAACCAGCAGTGTCCATTGCCCGCGCGTTCCTTCCTTCAGCGATGTTGTGGGCACCCAGGTTCCCGCACTTTGGACAGGATCGAGTACATGCACACGTGCGGTTTGTCCGAAAGCAACGTCGGGAGCGTTTTTCAGATCGAACAGCGCAGTGCGGGTTCGGGTCACCGGGTCAATATCGGGCCGCAAGGTTGCAAGCTCAGCCCGGTAGCTTTTAGCTGATATTTCGATCTCAACATCAGTCAGAAGCGCCGGATCAACATCGAGAGGAACACCGATCCGAACCTGCGGCGACACGACCTCGACCATTCCCAGAACCAGCTCGCCCGAGCGCAGAGTTTCGCCACCGTCCACGTGTCGCGCGGTTATTTGACCGGCAAATGGGGCCTCGATGCTGGATTTCTCAATCCGAACGGTAACATCGCGCAGGGCCGCATCCAACTCGCCAATTCTGGATAACAATTCATCTTGCTGAGAAACGGCTTCGTCCAAACGGGCTTGACTGGTAAAGCCTTGTTCAATGAGTTTCGCGTTTCGCTCGACCGTCTTTCTTGCAAATGCAAGCTGGGCTGCAATGGCATCGCGTGATGCTGTCAGACGGTCGCGTTCGACCTCCAGCAGTGCAATGTCCAGTGTCGCAAGAAGTTGACCTTTGGCAACCTTGTCACCCTCATCCACCAGAATTTGATCGAGCGTCCCGTTCAGCTCGAAAGAGATATCTGCCGAACGCTGAGGTTCGACCTGCCCGATGAACACACGGTCGACCGTGTAAGCGCTCTCGGACGTTATCGGCGTCACGGATACCGGGGTCACAGCGGCGGCATCCGGTGCGGGCACCGCCTCCGCTCTACGGGTGAGCTCGGATGCGCCAAAGTGAACGGCGGCCGCTGCAACGGCTATAAAACTGACGGTCACTCCCAAACGCACAGTGCCGCGTAACACACGTGCAAATAGGCTCGGTTTGGTCGCTTCAGTAGATGAATTAGCAGGATTCGGCATTTGGGGACCTCATCAAGTTAGCATCTCTAACATATGTTAGAAGTTCTTACTTTGACAAGAGATACGTGATCTGGCACATGTTGGATCATGAGCAGCATCGAAAAAAATCATTCGACTAGCAGACAAACGGCTGGTCTTTCCGTCAGCAAGAAAGCCTATCATCACGGTGATCTCCGCGCTGCACTGATCGAAGCAACCCGACAGTTGGTCGAAGAGAAAGGACCGGACAGCTTTTCTGTATCCGAGGCGTGCAGACGCGCGGGCGTATCAACCGCGGCACCTTACAAGCACTTCAAAGACAAGACAGAAATGTTGGTCGCTACTGTCCTTGAAGGAATGGATCGGCACCGAGACAAAATGCTTGCCGCACTGGAAGGCGTTCCTGAAGGATCTCCCGAGCGCATTACTGCCATAGGAATGGAGTATATTGCCTTCGCGTTAAATGAGCCCGGGATCTTCAGACTGAAATTTGGCGGCTTCACAGACCGCATCGCGGATCTCCGGCTGGAGGAAGGCGGCCAGCAAAGTTTCGGGATTCTTTTGACTGAAGTAGCAAAATGTCTCGGTGAACCGGGAATCACAGACGAAGTTCGCCGCCGTGGTTTTTTGTTGTGGAGTTTCGTGCACGGGCTGTCCTTCATTTTGCATGACAAAGGGCTTGCGGAGAAAGGTAAAGAATTCGATCTTCATACCCTTCTTGAGGACGTTTCGGAAAGAATGCTGAGTTGAGCGTTCTCACGCTAAAACGAATTCAACCAAGCACTGATAGCAGACGATCTAAGCCGCTGTCACGCCTGCGCCTAAACGATTGCTCTGGTTCACATAGAAGACATTTTTTGGAAAGCACCGCCAATGTCGGCTATCCAGAATCGCAAGGTCTCGTCGTGAATGTCGGCTTCGGGTTGAGCCAGTATTACAAGATAGGGTGTACGGCAGAAGCTTTGTTCCAAAGCCTCCGTTTCGCAACCCGGAGTTTTGCACGCGCGTTCGTTAGCTGGGAATGTCCGCAGGAACTAGGATCGTCATTCCCACTCGACCTGCCACAGCCATGATCGCCGGAATGTCTGGTGGTCCATCTGGCGCCGGAATATCAGTCGTGCCGTCAGGCATTGCTTCACCGGCTTCGGTAAAAAAAGTGTCATGCATCGCGCCGGGGGCGTTAATGCAAAGTAGCCGGCCAGGCCGCTCTCCGGTGCATGTAAAGGCGTGCACTGCGCCGTCCGGAACCTTAACGAAGTCACCACATTTGACGTTGACTGTCTCGCCATTCAAAAAGAACTCGAATTCACCATCGAGCACATAAAAGCTCTCATCTTCGCCAGCGTGATGATTAGGCGGCGCACCGGCACCAGGCGCCGTCTTTATCTCAATGATAGTACAACGATCTCCGGTCTCACTGGGAAAGGCGTGAAAGGTCAGCAGGTTCCCAAGAAGATGATAAATTCGCGGGCGAGGTTCAGTCATTGCTGCGACTCCCTTTACTTGAATAACACTGCGCTTATGATACACATATCTACTTATGAGACAAGTGTATCACAAAGGGATTGAGATTGGCGCCTCGTACAAATCAAATCATCCGGACGCGAGAAGCACTTCTTTCGGCTGCACGTGACCTGATGTCAGAAGGCGAGGAAGTCACGCTGGCAAAAGTCGCTGAACGTGCAAGAACCAGCCGTGCGACGGTCTATCGTTATTTT
Organism: Ruegeria sp. D7; assembly: GCF_056534355.1. Classification (NCBI taxonomy): domain Bacteria; kingdom Pseudomonadati; phylum Pseudomonadota; class Alphaproteobacteria; order Rhodobacterales; family Roseobacteraceae; genus Ruegeria; species Ruegeria sp. D7. Next base: position 86,534 of record NZ_JBQFPG010000016.1, on the reverse strand, counting down.
TCTGACCCAAGTGTTTTGGCTTTGGACGCGACGCTCGATCTTGAAGTTACTCCAACGTCAGAACTTCTCGAGGGGCTGAATAACGTCAGGAGCCGTGTACATGTCGTTGCGCGTTACTATCTGGATTTTTCTCGGGTTCATGAGGCGCACTTCCGGCAGTTTTTAGCTGAATCACTCAAGGCATCTCTTGAGGATGGAACTGTCAAAATGCGTGGCGCCAGAAGAGTGGCGGCTTTTTCGGAAGCACTTGCGCCAGTTCACCCATTAATGGAGCCGAAGGAAATTGACGACTTGGCGAAGCGATTGGCCATGACGACCGGCATGGAACAACTTGTCATTCTTGAAGACATTTTGCGTGTGGACGAAGCAACTGGCTACCAACTTCAGGAAGGGTTGGTCGACGCTCTTTTGGATCGGTACTTGCCAAAAAACTGAGGATGGCCGAATTACAGAAATGCGCAGAAAGCAGACTTTGCAAACCTCAACGAACGATCATAGCGAACGTTTGCCGAGACCTTTTGGAGCAGCAGTTATGAGGAACCGGCTGGACAGGCTATTGATCATAACTTGCTGTTCTGTCGAAATCTCGCGCCAGTTGAAGGTCGCTGTGATTGCAAAGTCAGGCGATGGTCACTGTCCTGAATTGGTTTTCGCGATACTGCAAAGCAGATCGACATGTTTGTCCAACCATTCTTCGTTCAGCGCCTCGTGACGAATGAGCTTGCGGAAATAAGGTGCAGCGACTGCCAGTTCTATGAATTGGTCAACCGGAACGTCGGCGGCGATCTCACCCCGATCTATTGCGGCTGAAAGCACGGCTTCAACACTTGCAAACCTGTCTTTCATGAATTCAGTGATCACCAAGCGCGCTTCTGCATCGGTGGACGCAGCAGCGACAACTTGAGGCGCAATTTGGCCCCATGGTGTGTCGTTCAAGGCTCCCATCAGTACTCCGAGTAACCAGCGCAGGTCAGATCGCAGCGGGCCATCTGTTTTGGGTGGTATGTTAGGCGGTGTTGCGATGCGCCTGAATGCTGCATCACGCAGACCGCGCGCATCTGGCCAGTGCCTGTAAAGTGTGCTGCGCGAAATGCCCGTTGCCTTTGAAACCGCGCCATGAGTTACGTGCAGCACGCCCTCATCCATCAGTATCCTTTGCGCCGCATCGAGTGCGGCCTGTCGTGTGGCGATCAGCCTGGGATCTTCTTTCAATCGCCCCTCCTATAGAACATTTTGTTGCGCTGTAGAACATTTTGCCCTAAAAGTATGGTCAGCCAATACCTAAATCGCAAAACTCAATTCCACAAACACGTCTTGTCAAAATGGGAGCGTATCAATGTTCAAAGTGGCAGCAACCCCGCTGGCGGTACTCTTATCGATGGGCGCGACAACCGCTTTGTCCGAGAGTGGCACCTACGAGCTGGATCCTGGACACAGCCAGGTATTGTTCAGCTACGACCACATCGGGTTCTCAGAAACATTTGGAATGTTCTCAGGTTTTAGCGGTGAGATAAAGTTCAACGAAGATGATCCGTCTGCATCATCTGTCACAGTGTCTATGCCTGTAAAATCTATGATCACGGGCTGGGATGCCCGTTTGCAACACTTCATGTCCGATGATTTTTTTGGCGCGACTGACGGTGACGTGGTCACATTCGCCTCAACCAGCATCGAAGTCACCGGGGACAATTCCGCGAATATTTCTGGCGACCTGACCATGAATGGCATCACCAAACCTGTTGTTCTGGAAACAACGCTTAACAAGTCAGCGCCATACCCTTTTGGCGAAAAGGAGGGCAGACCGACCTTGGGGCTGGCAGCAACGGCGACTATCGTGCGGTCTGAATTCGGACTTGGGGCCTTTGCACCAGCCGTGAGCGACGAAATAGATCTCTTGATCAATATCGAGGCGTTAAAAGCTGAATGATGCGTGCAGGGGCACCGAAACCGCGCTGAGCACTCAATCTTTACTTTTGACGGGCTGACAACAAAATGAATGTGCACCTGAGAACATTGGCGGTTGCTATCACGGTAGTGGCATTGATGTGCTCGATGGCGTCCGCGCAAGAGCGCTCCTTGCCGGAGCGCACCTCGCACCGTCCTGAAACGACAAGCGGCGTACCGCATACTCAGATTGGTGTCAAAATTGATGCCGAATTGGCCCAGCTATTGCTGGAGCGAGTTGCTCAATTCCCAGGGGTTACACTTGGCCCCACACGCATATCACTACCTGGCGCAATTGGTTTTCAGCTTGATCCCGACATGTTTTTGTCTCAACCGAGCTCTATCGTCGGTGGGTTTGAATTTGCGCATATGCATCCTGATGGCAGCTTGCACGCTTCGCTGCATCCGGCAATGGCGCGGCGGGCAATTGAGGCTGGCTGGGCGGTAGCTCACCCTTGGGCCAAGCAACGTCCTGGGTGGAGCGGCTTTGTCTTGATATATACACCGACCACACCAGAAGAGTTGGATGTCGTCATCGATCTGGTAGAAAGCTCGTACACCTTCATCACCGGCAACACCTTGGGCTAAGCTCGAATTGTGCGAAAGTGTGCGGGGACACCTGTTTCCTGTCAGAGCGCAGTTTCAGCCACCTTGTTTCTCACAGTCATATTTTCTTAAATTGTCGCCGTGGCGAAGCGCTCGATACCTTCAAGCCATTCACACTAATGGTAGCTGCCGTCCGCTTGTTAGATTTTGCAAAGCTCAGAGTCGAAGTTCCGCTTCGGGCTGCCATCGGTCACAGATGAAGAGAGCAACGGGCTGACACTTTCAGAATGGATATTGCAAAGTGAACCTTTGTTAGTAACGCGAAACGCGCTAACTACTTCACCTTAATTCTAGGTTTCGCCAGCCAAAAAGACATTTTGCTCGGCTGTGTGTTTCAACGCAAGTTTTGGAACTTGCAGGCTTAGCAAAATACCCAGGCACAAGTTTTAGCCACAAAAATCTATTCGTCTGTTAATTTTGGTTCAGCGGAATTGGTTTAGCTAAAAGGATCACATCGACTGATGAAGCGGAAAATTGCTGCGATCCTAAGCCTCGATGTCGTCGAATATACCAAGCGCATGTCAGAGGATGCTGAGACCACGCTGAACACTCTACAACGCATTTTGGACGATGTGATCAGACCGTTGGTCCATGAAAACAATGGACGAATATTCAAGCTGATGGGAGATGGTGCTTTGGTTGAGTTTGTTGCAGCCACTGACGCAATTAATGCTGCCAGCCAGATTTTCAATCAGATGAGAGATGAAGACGTAACACTTCGAGGAGGTCTCCACGTTGGCGACGTAATGCCAAATGGCGCAGACTTGTTCGGAGAGGCCGTGAATGTTGCGTCGCGCCTTCAGTCCAGCGCGCATATTGGAAGTTGTCTCGTCAGCAAGACAGCTGCTGAAGTTGCAGGAACTTCGCTGGCGGTTGCTTTGCGACCAGAAAGCTCGATACGGTTGAAGGGAATTCCAAATCCAGTGGAAGCCTACTCTATTGATTTAGATGGTGACAAAAGACACGCAAAGAACAAGCTGCTGGCTAACTCTCAAGACGTCCGCTTTGCAAAATCAAAAGACGGTACAACGCTTGCCTGGACATCTACTGGAAGCGGAAGAAAGTTACTGGTCACACCAAACTGGCTCAGGCATCTGGAATACGATTGGACGATGAACACCATCGCCGGGTGGTTGCCGCTGCTTTCTGAAAATCACTGCCTTTATCGGTTTGATGGTAGAAACAATGGCTTGTCCCAGCGCGGCGTGCAGGATGTGTCTTTGAATCGAATCGTCGAAGATGTTGAGGCCGTGCTGGACGCAGCCGGGATCGAAAAAATGCCATTGTTTGGTATATCTTTTGGGGCAACCATTGCGGCGGCTTTTGCCGCACATAATCCTGACCGTGTTTCGGGGTTGGTTCTACTCGGTGGATTTGCACAAGGACTCGCGGTGCGTTCACAGCCTGGAATTGCCGCTCTTGGGCAAGCAATGATGGATATGAGTCTTGAAGGCTGGAACGATGAATACCCTTCTGCAAGAGACTTGATGGCTCAGTCTTTTGCTCCAACCGCAAGTCCGCATGACCAGCGCACTTATGCAGAATTTATGAAAGTGGCAATGGACCATCAGGATTGGCTCAAGATTGGACCACTGGTCGCAGGGGTCGACGTAACCGATCTACTTCCGCGGATCACCTGTCCGGCTCTTGTCATGCACGCTAATCGAGACAGGATGCACAGTGTTGAACAAGGTAGGATATTCGCCTCCGGCATCGAGAATGCGCGCTTTATTGGCCTTGAGACAGCAAACAACACGATGCCAGAGTATGATCCTGCCTGGCCTAAAGCCCTAGTGGAAATTGAGCGATTCTTGAGTTCAATTTGAGCAGTGTACGTTGTTCTTTGCCAAGCCTTTATTGTTCGAAGGTAAGAAGATGCCGTGCGCCCTTTGATTTTCGATACTGGAATTTGAAAACTCTAAGCTTCTCGTCATCGACCGCTTTGTCCTGATCTCGGAAACTGCAAAGTCTTGTTACGAATGTCCGGTTTGGGCAGGTAGCGGCCTATTAACCTGGAGGCTTGGCGGAGATGTCAATCATAGCGGTGAGCGTTGGTCGCGATGTTGCGTTCGTCGGCGTGCATCATATTTTTAGGGTCTTGGCGGCGCTTGTTTTGGCACCTGTCCTCGTAGCGGCTTTCACAAAGCCTTCCCGACTTAGCAATTAAGTTTGGCTGAATATGAATGATGAGGACACGAAAATTAATGTGTTTGTACTCTAGCCATGGTGAAAGTTCATTTCGCATTGCGATGTTCAAGAGAGGCATATGAGTTTGTGATCAGCGACTCTTGGGGTTGGAGAAATCCAGGTTTCAGCAGATACCACGCCCGAGAAAACGAGCCGCGTGAGACGGCCTGATGGATTTTGGCCTTATCTGCCGCGCAGAGTTGGTCCTTCGTATTTGCTGGTAGTCAGGTAACGTTAGTTTGGGAGTAAGATATGGAATTACCAACACTAACGTACGAAATGATAGCCGTGCTGAGTCTATTGTCTTTTACGGTCTTACTTTTAGTTACCGAAATCATACGGATCGATGTTGCAGCAATTCTTGTTATGGTTTTGCTAGGCGCACTGAGCTATCTACCGGGGCTGGGTAATCTAGCCGATGTATCTAAGCTCTTTGAAGGTTTCTCCTCCAACGCTGTGATGTCCATCATCGCAGTTATGGTAATTGGGGCGGGGCTTGATAAGACTGGACTTATGTCAAAGGTTGCGGCCTTGATCCTCAAGAATGGTGGCACGACTGAGGCCCGGATTATCCCAATTATATCAACAACGGTTGGTGTCATCAGCTCTTTCATGCAGAACGTCGGAGCTGCTGCGCTTTTCCTTCCTGTTGTCAGCCGCATCTCAGCACGTACAGAAATCCCGATGAGTAGATTGCTGATGCCTATGGGGTTTTGCGCGATACTCGGTGGTACGATTACATTAGTCGGGTCGTCCCCCCTCATCCTGTTGAATGACCTGATTGTTTCGGCAAACTCATCCCTTCCTGCTGACCAGCAAATGGAGACATTTGGGCTGTTTTCAGTCACGCCTATCGGTGTGATGCTGATGCTGACTGGGGTGCTTTACTTTGTGCTCTTTGGTCGTTGGGTTCTCCCTGCGCAGCGGGATCGTGGAGAAGACGCAAGCGCAGCGCGGTCCATGCAGACCTATGTCGAAAACACCTATGGGCTAAGGGCTGATATGTTCGAGATACGTGTTCCTGAAGGTTCGATCATCATCGGGCAAACGCTCGCAGATCTAATGGTAGCCCATAACATGTACATTCTTGGCACGTCCTATCGTGGCCACAAGGTCATCGCGCCGATGGCTGATACCAAGATCGAAGCCCCGGCGCGGCTCGCAGTGCTTGGCCTGCGTCGGGTGGTTGAGCATCAGTTTGCTGAGCCTTACGGATTAGAGATCCTACCCCAACTAGATGTCTTTGCGGATGATTTCGCCGCGACCCAATCGGGGGTGGCCGAAGTTGTTATTCCTCCCGGTTCTTCAGTGATCGGCCAGACTCCGATTGATTTACGTCTCCGTCAAACGCATGGTTTGTCTTTGTTGGCCATTCAGCGTGGCGAAGAAACACTAAGCCACGTTGAAACTGAGGATCACGCAGCCACACATATCGGGCAAGTCCCTTTGCAGGCCGGTGATACGTGTGTGGTTCACGTGCAGTGGGACCGTCTGACACGACTGAAGTCGGACAGGGATTTTGTCGTCGTAACTTCGGATTTTCCCCAGGAAGAGTTACGGCCACACAAGGTCGGATGGGCGCTTGCTTTCTTCCTGATAGCGTTGAGCTTAATTCTATTCTCCGATCTGCGCTTATCATTGTGCCTGTTGATCGGCGCTATTGGGATGGTGTTGAGCCGGGTGTTGTCGATTGATGAAGCCTACGAGTCGATAAGCTGGAGTACAGTTTTTCTTCTCGCTTCGCTGATCCCGCTAGGTCAGGCGGTTCAGAACACCGGCACTGCGGATTGGATTGCAGCGCATGTGTTGGCCCTTCTGAAGGGGTGGCCGATCTGGTCTTTGCAAGCAGGGATCGCCGTTTTGGCAACGGCGTTCACGCTGGTCATGTCCAATGTAGGCGCAACTGTCCTGCTGGTGCCACTAGCAGTTTCTATTGCCGTATCCGCGGGTGGCAATCCGGCTGTGTTTGCTCTCACGGTGGCAATATCAACGTCCAACTCATTTTTGATCCCAACACACCAAGTGAACGCGTTGATCATGGGCCCGGCAGGCTACCGGGTGGTCGATTTCGTTCGCTCAGGTGGAATCATGACTCTCCTTTTCTTGGTTGTCTCAATGACCGGGCTTGCGATTTTCTTCTGAGCCGCCTCTCGGCGATCCGTACAGAAGAACTCACAATATATGGTTTTTGAGACCAAATTTTTTGGCGCGGATTCAAAACGTCTGCAAAAAGGGCCTCCTCCGCGAGGGACCGAAGCAATGTGTCCAATTCAACCAAACCTGAAGTCGGTATACGCTGGAACTGGACCGTTCTTGTTTTATCGATCACTGTTATTGGACCAAGACCGTCGGCATTTTTGGAGAGTTCACGATGAAGTTCCTTCGTACACCGGACCATCGGTTTGACGGGCTGCCAGATTTCAACTTTGGCCCGAACTATCTTGATGTGGATGACACCGAGGGAAGTCTTCTCCGACTGCATTATTTGGACGAAGGACCGGCCCATGCATCACCAGTATTGTTGATGCATGGAGAGCCAACCTGGTGCTTCCTTTACCGGCGCATGATTCCGTTATTCAAGGGCGCGGGCCATCGAGTTCTGGCTCCTGATTTGATTGGGTTTGGAAGGTCGGATAAACCAACAGAGCGATCCGACTACACCTACCAACGCCATGTAGACTGGATGTCCGAGTGGTTGCGGAAGGTTGACCTGACGGGCATCACGTTGGTTTGCCAGGACTGGGGTGGTCTAATAGGCTTGCGGTTGGTAGCGAGTATGCCCGAGCGGTTCTCGCGCGTAGTTGTGGCAAACACGGCCTTGCCCACCGGTGACGCACCCTTGAGTGAGGCATTTCTTTCATGGCGGGAATACTCGCAGTCCGTGCCTGAATTTAATTCGGGACGCATTGTATTCGGCGGCACATCATCCAAGATTTCCGATGAAGAAGTCGCAGCATACAACGCACCGTTCCCAGATGCGCGCTATCTGGCAGGCGCTCGAGAGTTTCCAGTGTTGGTGCCCGACTCGCCCGACAATCCAGCTTCAGAAGCCAACCGAGCCTCATGGAAAACCTTCAAGACCCTCAACACTCCGTTTCTGACTGTTTTTGGAGAAGATGACAGGGTCATGGCGGGCGTAGACAAACTGTTCCAAAAGTCGATCCCTGGGGCAGTTGGTCAAAATCATACAGTTGTGCCAAAAGCCGGGCATTTCATTCAAGAAGATGCCGGCACAGAACTAGCACATGCGACTTTGAAATTCATTGAGCAGACATAGCAGCTATCAGATTAGTGTCTTCCCCTGCGGCCTCAACTCACACCAAATTTGCTACGCAAATGCTCAGCTAAGGCTGTTATGCGACGTGGTTGGGCCCGGCTCGGTGGAAACATCATTTGCAAAGGTTTCGGCGGTGGGAGGAAGTCGCGCAAGACAGAAACAAGTCTGCCAGATTGAACATCGTCGCCGACATCCAGTTCGGACTTCAAGACGACCCCATGGCCTGCAATCGCCCAATCGCGGATGAGTGAACCATCATTGACATTTCGATTTCCCTTTACCGATACGCGCTGGGCATTTGGTCCTGATCCAAACTCCCAAACGTTGTCGAGCATGTCGCCAAACCTCATCACCAAGCAGTTGTGGTTTAATAGATCTTCTGGTTTTTTAGGCGTTCCGAATGAGGCCAGGTAACTTGGGGACGCACAAACGAAACGTTGGTAGCTTCCCAGATTTCTCAACCTGAGTGAGCTGTCCGTAATGTTGCCGAAGCGAACGGCGAGGTCGAAACCTTGGCCTACAAGGTCGACATAACCGTCCGAGAGGGACAGTTCGATTGAGACGGCAGGGTTCTTTTCGGTGAATTCGGCAATAACCTTGGAGACAATGCTCCGTCCCAAGTCAATGGGCGCGCTTATGCGAATTGGACCAGACAGAGTTTCGGCGCCGTGCCGAACAAGTGTGTCCAGGTCCGCAACCTCACTGAGAACGTTTCTTGCTCCATTAGCGAGTGTCCGGCCTTCTTCGGTCAGGCTAATGGAACGGGTGGTGCGGTTGAACAAAACCACGCCGTAATGTGCCTCCAGAGCCGCGAGCCGTTCGGACACTGTAGTACTCGACAACCCTGTCTCGCGCGCCGCGGCCACCAGACTGCCTTTCTCGGCTATGGTCAGAAACAAGCGAAGATTGTCTAAAAGCATTAAACGGAATTTCCGGGTTATATGTTCGATCTTGCCCTGTTTATCCCGAAGGAGCTGCGGCGTAAATCTTGCGCATCGCTCAATAACACAAGGGATCTATTCCAATGGCCAAGCTGACAATCGTCGCCAACATCAAAGCCAACCCTGACAAAATTGACCTCGTAAAGGCCGAGCTGATCAAGCTCATCGACATAACCCGAGCCGAAGAGGGTTGCATCAACTATGACCTGCACCAGGACAACGACAACCCGGCTCATTTCGTGTTCTACGAAAATTGGGAAAGCCGAGAGCTTTGGCAAACCCACATGGGTGCTCAGCACCTTGCGGCTTACCTGGAAGCAACAGAAGGCGCCGTTGCAGAATTCGCCCTAAATGAGATGACAGTCATCGGTTGATAAAGAACCGGACAAAGGAGCACGTTATGAAAGCCGTGGGATACCTTAAGACAGGGTCGATTGATCGGGCGGACGCCTTAATCGACTTCGAGGCCGATAAACCGACGCCGAAAGGTCACGACTTGTTGGTGAAGGTGCAGGCCGTGTCAGTGAACCCAGTCGATACGAAAATTCGTCAAAAACGTGCTCCTGTAGGTCCAGCACCAGATATTCTGGGGTGGGACGCAGTAGGGATCGTCGAAGCAGTTGGCGAAGCGGTTGAGACTTTCAGTCTGGGAGATACAGTTTGGTACGCCGGGGCAATAAACCGGTCGGGAACCAATGCCGAGTTTCATCTGGTGGATGAACGTATCGTCGGGTCAGCGCCAAAGTCGATACCTGCAAAAGCAGCTGCGGCGATGCCGCTAACGACGCTTACTGCTTTTGAGATGCTGTTCGACCGCTTGCGGGTCCAAGATGCCGTTTCCGGCGGAACCAATACGTTGCTGGTTATTGGTGGCGCAGGCGGTGTAGGGTCAATCACCATTCAATTAGCACGGGCCCTCACTGACATGACAGTGATAGCGACGGCGTCCCGACCCGAGACACAAGACTGGGTTCGAGAGTTAGGTGCACACCAAGTCATCAACCACGCGGAACCTTTTGGCTCACAACTCAAGGCTCTCGGTATCGACAGCGTGGATTTCATCTATTCGACAAACCATTCCCAGCTTTATGCGTCCCAAGCTGGAGAGGTGATGACGCCCCAAGGTCGCTTTGGGTTGATCGATGATCCTGAGACCTTCGACATCGCGCCGTTCAAACCCAAATCGATCTCATTGCATTGGGAGTTCATGTACACTCGGTCGCTTTTTGGGACTGGAGATATGAATCGTCAAAGCGAAATCCTGAATCAGGTCGGCGGTTTGATAGACAATGGAAAGATCAGATCCACAGCAACCGATACACTTGGTAGGATCAATGCTGCAAACTTAAAGAAAGCGCATGCTATCCTTGAAAGCGGTAAGGCCAAAGGAAAACTCGTGCTTGAGGGTTTTTAGATGAGAATTGAGCGGCTGGATCATGTGAATATCGTGACGACTAGGTTGCCTGAGATGGTTACTTGGTATGAAAAGGTCCTGGGTTTGAAACACGGGGCCCGGCCCGATTTTCCGTTTCCCGGAGCATGGTTGTATGCGGGTAATCACGCCGTGGTTCATCTTGTGGGTCACGAAGGAACACCTAACGTTGGCACTGAAGTGAGGCTCAAGCTCGAGCATTTTGCGCTCTCAGCCACGGGGTTGAGCGCATTCGAAGAAAAACTGATCTCGAGTCAGATCCAGTATCGCAAAACTGAAGTCCCTGGGGCTGGAATGGTGCAAGTCCATGTGGCCGATCCTGATGGAAATCACATTCACATAGACTTTGAAGAAACCGAATAAGTGGCTAACCCGCGAATTAGTCGCAACGCAAAATCAAGCCGGTAACTTCTTGCCGATTAGGGAATGAGGTCCTTGCCGGGTTGCTTCCAAGACTTGCGTGGGACAACATTTTTTGGGCGGTGCAAACGTCGATTTGGAGATCAGTATGCCGGACCTCAAAACAAACAAGAAAAACGTCATCGCTTTCTACGAAATGATGTTCAACGAGTGTCGACCTGCCGAGGCCATAGAAATCTTTGTTGGGGAAACCTATACGCAGCACAACCCGCATGTTGGCGACGGCAAGCAAGCTTTTATCGAATATTTCGAGCGCATGGCCGCCGAATACCCGGGAAAGCGTGTGGACATCAAACGTGCGTTTGCCGAAGGCGATCACGTTATTCTGCATTGCCATCAAATCTGGCCCGATGGTCTCGAGTACGCAGGGATCGATATTTTTCGCCTGGATGTCGATGGGAAGGTTGTCGAGCACTGGGACGTTCTTCAGGAGGTTCCGGCAAACAGCGAGAATGACAATGGTATGTTTTGACTTCGTCGTTCTGACAGCGGTGCATGGAACTTCGAAAGCTCCTGTCAGCTAAACCACCAAGGTCCAAGGGTATAAGTCTTCTACAGCCTACACGAAGCTCAAATTCTGATCGAACAATGGAGGAGACACTACAACACAAAGCGGCCCCCGCAGTGCACTGGACTATCGCCCGCCAGCGCCCGAGACCATCATCCCAATGGATCACAGGCCGATGAGGCACTAACAATCAACTTGGACCAGTCAGACGAGGCTGCTCACAAAGACAAGCACGCTCTCAGTGTTTTGGTCATCGTGTTTCCTTTCGCTGTATTGCGCAGCAGGTCAGTCGCGACTGCAATTGCGTGCTAGAACAACCCTCTTCAATACCAAACTGATAGCAAAAACGCTTCACGTCTACTTCTTCCGACCTATCGCGAAAGAGCGTGCAACACCCAAACCGGTGTTTATACAAACAATTGCTTGGAACTGAGGTGCCCGGATCGGTTTTGATCCAAAACAAGGCTTTGAGTCTTTTGAGACACTAAACTCTGCGTCAGAAACCCTGTTTCAGGTGAAACGCTATGACCAAAAACCTATCGGTTTTTCTTATTTTGGCTGGTTTAGTATTTGCTGGTGCGTTGCTGTATGCCGTTGTTGCCGAGGATGGCGATGAATTGCCGGTCGGATTTGTGCAAGGAAACGGGCGGGTTGAAGCGGAACAAGTCGAAATAGCACCAACTAATGCAGGTCGGGTTGCGAAGGTAACGGCAACAGAGGGCAGTATGGTTGCGGCCGGTCAAATCCTGGCCGAAATGGACATAGATGAGCTATCTGCCGCCCTGGACCGGGCTAAAGCCGAAGTAGCATTGGCAAATCAAACAAAGGCCGAAGCAGAAGCGCTCGTAGTGCAACGCCAAAGCGAGCAGCGCAGGGCTGAGCAAGAGCTTGATCGTGCCACGGCGTTGCTGGCAGGACAAAATATATCCGAAACTATTTTTGAAGATCGCGATACCACTCATAAGGTCGCTACAGCAGTATTGGGCGCAGCGAAAGCCCGAGTTGCAACCGCAGAAAGCCGTATTGCTGCCGCTGAGGCAGAAGTGCGCAGGATCAAGGCACAGATTGAAGACAGCGCTCTAGTGGCGCCATTGCCCGGACGCGTGCTTTACCGGCTTGCAGAACCCGGAGAGGTCGTTGGCGCGGGCGAACCAATCCTAACTATTCTCGGCCTTGAGAATGTTTACATGGAAGTTTTTCTTCCGGCGCGTGAAGCCGGACTTTTGCCCATTGGAGCTGAGGCTCGTATCGTGCTCGACGCTTTGCCGGAATATGCGATACCTGCGTACGTGAGCTTTGTTTCTCCCGAGGCACAATTCACCCCCAAACAGGTCGAGACCCTGGATGAGCGAGAGCAACTGGTTTTTCGCGTTCGCGTCCGTATCCCAATAGACTTGGTTGAAAGTCGGATTGAGCACGTCAAAACCGGTCTGCGCGGTGTCGCGGTGATCCGGCTTGACCCAACCGTTGCTTGGCCTGAGGCGCTTGAACAACGCATCCCAGAAGAGCTGTTCGAATGAGAGTAGAGGATGACGCCTGCGATATTCACATTTCAGGTGTTACGCACCGTTATCGCAAGCATGTTGCATTGGACTCTGTTTCGTTGGAACTGCCAGTTGGCCAGCTTGTTGGCTTTATCGGGCCGGATGGGGTGGGAAAGTCTACACTGCTTGGTTTGATCACCGGCGCAAAGAAACTGCAATCCGGCAATATCGACGTTTTAGGCGGCCCGATTGGCAATTCTGGCCATCGACACAGCATTTGCCCAGCCATCGCTTTCATGCCGCAAGGGCTGGGTCGAAACCTGTATCCGGAGCTTTCTGTGCGCGAGAACCTCGAGTTCTTCTCAGGTCTCTTTGCTCAAGGGCATTCAGAGCGGGACGAACGTATCGCAGCGCTATTAGCTGCGACAGGGCTTGCGCAGTTTGAAGACCGTCTGATGGGCAAGCTCTCGGGTGGGATGAAGCAAAAACTAGGTCTTTGCTGTGCGTTAATCCAAGACCCCAAACTTTTGGTTTTGGATGAGCCAACTACCGGGGTCGACCCGTTGTCGCGTCGGCAGTTCTGGGCTTTGATTGATGCAATCCGAGCAAAAAGCCCTGAACTGTCTGTATTGGTTTCAACGGCGTACATGGAAGAAGCCGAGGGTTTTGACCGGATTGTCGCGATGGACGCGGGTCAAGTCATCTTTCATGGGAAGCCCGCCGAATTGAAAGGGAGTGATGTCGACCTCGAAATTGCATATCGGCGTCTGAGAGCACGGGAGTTGCCTGTCGAACCGGCGGGAAAAAACAAAGCGAATGGGCAGATCGAAGCAAAGCCAGTGATAGTTGCGCGTGGACTGACACGACTCTTTGGTGATTTCACGGCCGTAGACAACGTCGACTTCACAATCAATCGCGGAGAGATATTCGGGTTTCTAGGATCAAACGGTTGCGGCAAGTCCACGACAATGAAGATGCTGACTGGCTTGTTACCTTCCAGCTCAGGTGAAGCACTGCTGTTTGGCAACCCTGTCGATGCATATGACCGAAAAATGAGGCGTGATATAGGCTACATGAGCCAGGCCTTTTCCTTGTATGGCGAGTTGTCGGTCCATCAGAACCTACAATTGCATGCGCGGATATTTGCAATTGCCGACCGAGAACAACGCGTTTCGGAACTCACTGAGCGCTTTGGGCTCGAGGAGCACCGTCATACGTTGGCGACGGCACTGCCCTTGGGGATCAAACAACGACTGTCGCTAGCCGTAGCTGTGATCCACCGTCCGCGAGTGCTAATACTCGACGAACCAACATCCGGTGTGGATCCAGAGGCGCGCGATTCCTTCTGGGACTTGCTGATTGAGCTCTCTAGAAATGAGTCGGTTACGATCTTTGTTTCCACTCATTTCATGGGTGAGGCGGAACGCTGTGATCGCGTTTCTTTTATGCATGCTGGTAGAGTTCTAGCGGAAGGTACTCCGGCTGAACTGATCGCTGTTGAAGGGGCGGAAAATCTTGAAGACGCCTTCATTTCGATATTGGAAGCAGCAGAAAAACCAGTCTCTGTTGTCGCGCCAGAGGTGGGTTTTAGGACCAAATCCCACGCCGGGGGAGGAGCGTTTTCTCGTGTATTGGCATATGCGCGGCGCGAAACCGTTGAAGTAGCTCGCGACCCAGTGCGTCTGGCTTTCGCGTTTCTGGGTTCTGCTATTCTAATGTTGGTTTTTTGCTTTGGAATTACGCTGGATATCGATGAGCTTGAATTCGCTGTACTTGACCTTTCTCAGGGGCCGGAGAGTCGTGCTTATTCGGCTGAATTCGCCGGATCGTCCTACTTTAAAGCCACACCGCCGCTGCAAAGCGCCAGCGAAGGGCGCGACCGTCTAGTAGCAGGTGAGGTCTCTCTGGTTATTGAGTTGCCACCTGACTTTGACCGAAAGATGAGTACGGGTGAACCGACCCAGATACTTGCGACTGTAGATGGTGCTATCCCATTTAAGGGTGAGACGGTTGAAGGCTATGTTTCCGGACTGCACCAATCATTTCTCGCGGAATATGCCCTTAACAATTGCAAAAGCCAGATAGATATCGCCAGGATCGAACCCCGGTTTCGCTACAATCAGAGCTTTGAAAGCATCGCCGCAATGGCTCCGGCAATGCCTGCTATCCTACTGATTATGTTGCCAGCTGTTTTGACTGCCGTAAGCGTAGCAAGGGAACGAGAACTGGGGTCAGTTGTCAATTTCTACGTGACACCAACCACGAGGCTTGAATTTCTAGTCGGCAAACAAATTCCGTACATTTTGATCGCCTACGCAAACTTTCTGCTTTTGGCAGGAATGACCGTTCTTCTGTTCGGGGTGCCGTTAAAAGGAAATCCTTTCCCTTTGGCTGTTGGTGCCTTTCTTTACGTTTGGGCAACGACATCCTACGGGCTGTTGATCGCTACTATGTCATCCAGTCAGGTGGCCGCAACATTTGCAACTGCCATCGCCTCAGTTGTCCCAACAATCCAGTTCTCAGGTCTGTTGCAACCTGTTTCAACGCTCGAAGGAGGCGCACAAGTGGTGGGCTCTCTTTGGCCTTCCTCATATTTCCTACACCTAAACGTTGGTGCCTTCACTAAAGGTTTGGGGTGGGAGGCCCTTGCGCCAGACATTCTGGCCCTCGCCTGCTTCGGACCCGCTCTGACACTGATCGCAGCCCTATGCCTTCGGGCGCAGGAGAAGTGAATGCAGCGCTTATACTGCATATTCTGGCTAGGCTTGAAGGAAGTGATGAGCCTGCGCCGTGATTGGGTGATGATGGCATTGTTGGTTTGGTCTTTCACGCTGGCCCCGATCATGGAAGCAACGGGAGTGGCAAGTTCTGTAAACAACGCCTCGATAGCGTTTGCGGATGAAGACGACTCGCCACTTTCTCGAGCACTTGCCACAGCGTTTTTCCCACCAGAGTTCCAACCGGTCGTCCAAATCGAACCCGGAAAAGAACCTGCTTACATGGATGCTGGGCGTTTTATTTTCGTTGTGGCTGTGCCCCCCGGATTCGAGAAGGACCTGCGCGCAGGGCGCAGTCCGGAGATTCAAGTTCTCATTGACGCAACCGCTATGGAACAGGCCGGAATTGGTGCAAACTACATCACCAGTATCTTGAGCGCTGAAATATATCGCTATGCAATTGGTATCGATCTAGTGGATGCTCCCTCAATCAGTGTCATTCTAAGAAGCGCCTTCAACCCAAATAGAGATACTGTACGTTTTGCTGGTATCGTTGCTCTGATTGGCCAGATCATGTGGCTCACAACTATTTTGACCGGAGCGGCAATGATTAGAGAACGAGAGCACGGGACCATTGAACATCTCCTTGCCATGCCTCTTGCTCCATTTGACATTGCTATTGCCAAAATTTGGGCGAATGCAGCAGTGGTTTTGGTCGCGGCTGGTCTTTCACTAACGTTTGTGATGCAGGGTTCTTTGGGCATCAATATCGCTGGATCCAAGATGTTGTTTTTGGTTGGCACGGCGTTGTTTCTTTTTACTGCGACGGCGCTTGGGGTGTTTCTGGCAACCATTGCACGCTCTATGGCGCAGTTCGCGCTTCTGGTAATGTTGATTGTGCTGCCAATGCTAATGCTTTCAGGTGGCGAGACCCCAATTGAAGGTCAGCCAGCGTGGTTGCAGGCAGGTACTTTGGTTTTGCCATCACGCCACTACATGTCAGCAAGTCAGGCTATTGTTTTCAAAGGCGCTGGTATTGAGACTGTCTGGCCGGAATTCGTTTGGATGACGTTTTTAGGAATTGCTTTGTTACTAATGAGCCTACGGCTTTTTCGGCGTTCTCTTGCGCAGATCAGCTAACGCTCCAATCTGTTGGCTTTGACAGATTGGAGCGCTAGCTGATCGGCCTCTGAAGAAAGTTTGGATATCTGCTGGGCAGAAGTCAGGGCATCAGCGACTGTATGAGCGTTAGCCAAAATATCGCTAGTCATGTTAGTACTATACGTTTTGGCACCAGATACAGCCCGGACATCTGTGCTGCGTTGAGGGAACCTTTGTGAAACTGCACGAAACTCGTTCAACTCATTAAGTGAGGTCAGTTGGGCGAATTGATTGCTCCGGGTTGTGAGTTGCTTGATATGTTCCGGGATCTCGTTTCGGAAGGTGCGCGGCAGGTACTCAAAGCTCTTTGAGCCGCACCGAATACGGCTTTGTCTCGCCAACTGTGAGTTCCTCCGCAGCCAAATTTGTTTTGCTCTCGACGTAAGCCTGGTTTGGTGAAGTCGCATTGCGGCACGGACTTCTTCGTTGAATAGCGAACTAAGGCTACGATCAGCAAATGGGGATTGCTACGGAGAATATTTAGAACCTTCCATCGTGGTGTCGATAAAGGACTATACTCCCTGCCAGGCGCGCTTCGGGCGCGCGCGGAAACTTCTAACATTCAAGTAACGAAGGACAACGGCCTCTGTCCAAATGCCACATCAGCAGCGAATTCCGGAGAAGACAGAAGCAAAGATCCATTTTCTGTGGCCAAACGTACAATACTTAAATGACGGAGGTATCGTGCAGGTCGTTTGGTTCAAACGGGATTTACGGGTGAATGATCAGTCGGCACTAGCGCAAGCGTCTGAGGTTGGGCCAGTTCTGCCACTCTATGTGGTTGAACCTGACCTGTGGCAGCAACCTGACGCGTCAATACGGCAGTGGAACTTTGTTGCTGAGACAATCGCTGGGCTGCGAGAAGACCTAGGGAAACTGGGCCAGCCACTCATTGTGCGCATCGGACAAATTGTGGCGGTCCTTTCCGAGTTAAAAGACCGTGGTCTAATAGACGTTCTTTGGTCACATGAGGAAACAGGAAATAATTGGACGTATCAGCGGGATCGGCAGGTCGCTGCATGGTGCAAAGATCTTGGCGTACGGTGGCACGAAGTGCAAAACCATGGCGTTTTTCGCAGGCTCAAGTCCCGCGACGGCTGGGCGGAACGTTGGGACAGGTTCATGGCACTGCCCGTTTCGTCACCAGTTGCGCTGAAACCAATCGACATAAAACCAGGGTATATTCCCACGGCGCGCGACCTCAACTTGCGGGATGATCCATGCGTTGGTCGTCAAGCCGGGGGACGAGCTGCGGGTTTGGAACGATTGAACAGCTTTCTGACCCACCGTGGCAAAAGATACCAACGCGAAATGTCCAGCCCCTTGGAGGGGGCCGTTGCGTGTTCACGGCTATCGCCCTACTTGGCTTGGGGTGCGCTTTCGATGCGGGAGGTGTCGCAAGCGACTGAAAAGCAGAGATGTAGATTGCCGTCGCACGCACAGGACTGGCGTAAATCGCTTCGCTCGTTCTCGGGCCGATTGCATTGGCATTGCCATTTTATTCAGAAACTTGAGGATGAACCTCGGATTGAGTTTGAAAATCTGCATCGTCTCTACGACGGACTTCGACCAAAAGCACCAGATGGCGCGCTCTTGGCCGCATGGTCCAAAGGCGAAACGGGATATCCGTTTTTGGACGCATGCATGCGGTCATTGCAAGCGACAGGGTGGCTCAATTTTCGGATGCGCGCAATGGTGATGGCCACGGCGAGTTATCATCTCTGGCTGGATTGGCGAGCCCCGGGAGAGCATTTGGCGCGCATGTTTACTGACTACGAGCCGGGCATTCACTGGAACCAGGTGCAGATGCAATCAGGCACGACCGGCATCAATACTGTGCGCATCTATAATCCGGTTAAGCAGGGCTATGATCAGGATCCAGAAGGGGTGTTCATTCGGACATGGTTGCCGGAACTGGCCCATATTTCGGATCGGTACATCCACGAACCCTGGAAAGCCCAAGATGGGAAACAAATCATCGGAGTGCATTATCCAGAGCGTGTTTTTGACCATCTCGCAGCAGCCAAAGCCGCGCGCGAGCGGGTTTGGGGTGTCCGCCGAAGTGCGGAGTTTCGCTCTGAAGCGCAAGCCATTGCGACAAAACACGCGAGCCGAAAGACAAGGCGGACTGTTCGCAAAGTCGCGCGGTCGTTTCAAGATCAAGAGCAACTCAAACTGCCTTTGGGGGATCAGTGATGAAAATGCAGAAGAAAGCCGATTTGCCCCAGAAAATCTGCCCGGTCTGCCAGCGCCCTTTCACCTGGCGCAAGAAATGGGAAAACACTTGGGATCAAGTGAAATACTGCTCGAAAAAGTGCAGGTCGGCCGCATGACTGAGATGTTTCCAGAACTTGCGGACGTGAAAGAGACAATCAGTTTCAAACCCACACGAACCAATGGTCTTGCAAGGCTGAAGCAGTTCGTGCGACGCACCGGTCGGCATTATGCAAGTACGCGGAACTACGATTTTGGGACCGAGCAACGCAGCAATGTATCGGGTTTGTCACCTTGGCTGCGCCACCGTTTGATAACGGAGAATGAGGTTTTGGCAGCGGTGTTAGCGTCGCATAGTTCCAACGCGGCAGAGAAGTTCGTGCAAGAAGTGTTTTGGCGCACTTACTTCAAGGGTTGGCTGGAACAAAGGCCCAGCGTCTGGGCACTTTATCAGCGGGATTTGTTGAGCGCTTTTGAGCGACTAAAAGATGATGAGGGCTTGGAGACCCGTTTCAACGGGGCAGTGAACGGCAATACCGGCATCGACTGTTTCGATCATTGGGCGCGGGAATTGGTGACGACTGGCTACCTTCATAACCATGCGCGCATGTGGTTCGCATCAATCTGGATTTTTACACTCCGCCTACCGTGGCAGCTTGGCGCGGATTTCTTTTTGCGGCATTTGCTGGATGGCGATCCCGCGTCGAATACGCTGAGCTGGCGGTGGATTGGCGGATTGCACACGAAAGGCAAAACCTACCTCGCGCGACCTGATAATATTGCCAAATACACGGAAGGACGGTTTAAACCGAGAGGTCTGGCTAATTTTGCAGAGCCGTTGACCGAGCCGGTAGATCACCCGCTCATTCCCCTTTCAAGTTCGCACATGTTCCCGGACAGCCCTTATCTGTTGCTGTTGACGGAGGATGATCTGTCAGGTGACTGTTTAATGCCGACATCGCCTGCTGCCGTGATTGGACTTTTGGCGACGCATGGACGGTCTCCAAAGCCGATGGGAAACGCCGTAACGGACTTTGCCAAGGGGGCGATCAACAGCGCGCTTGAGCCTCACGGAAAGCTCGCGAAATCAGACGCGGATTGGTGTGGTCCGTTGATCGAGGCAGCACGGAATGCGGGTGTCACGACCATTGCAACAGCCTATGCGCCTGTCGGCCCTACTCGGTCACGCCTGGATCGTGCAGAACCTGTATTGAGAGACGCAGGCTTGTCTTTGCACAGGATAATGCGACCGTACGACGCTATGACATGGCCTCATGCAAAGGCCGGATTCTTCGGCCTTCGAAAGAAGATCCCACCGCTCTTAGGCCAATTGAATCTGCTCAGCCAACAAAGACCATAACCCGTGTCCACTGCTACTCTTCTACTTCCCAATCAATTGTTTGCACACCACCCGGGCCTGGCCGCCCGGCCAGACATTGTTGTGCTTTTCGAAGACCCGCTTTTCTTCGGTGATGCGTATTATCCGGCCTCGATGCACAAGCAAAAGCTTTGGCTGCACCGCGCCTCAATGGCGCGCTATAGAGATGGCTTAGTCGCTAAGGGCTTTGATGCCGCGATATGGCCCTTTGAGCGGCAGCCGGGCGCATGTCTTCGACTGTTTCAAAGTCTGCGTGATCGCGGTGTCAGCCAAATGATCATGGCTGACCCAGTAGACTTCATCGCAAAAAGACGTTTACGGGCGGCAGCTGGCAGTACTGAAATCACGCTCGATATACAGCCATCGCCTGGCTTTCTGAATACGCGGGACCACAATCTAGATTGGTTTGCCGGTCGAAAACGATGGCTCATGGCGGATTTCTACAAAAGCCAACGCTGCCGCTTGAACGTGTTGATGGACAGCGGTCAACCGACGGGGGGACAGTGGAGCTTTGACGAGGAAAATCGCAAGAAAGTGCCCAAGGCGCTGTTAGGCAGCCTGCCTTGGATCGATTGGCCTTCCCGTGACGCAGTTGATGAAGCTGCAAAAGCAAGCGTTCTTGCTGATTTTCCAGAAGCATTGGGCAGCCTGGATACGTTGTATTATCCGACATCACACAAAGCTGCGTCCGACTGGCTGGCGCAGTTTCTGGAACGGCGGTTCGAACGTTTTGGCGACTATGAAGATGCCATTGTTGAGGGCGAAAACTGGCTATGGCATGCCGTTCTCACGCCTGCATTGAACATAGGGTTGTTGACGCCAAAACAAGTTTTGGATGCTGCCCTTGCGCATGCGGATTGCAAGGGCATTCCCTTGAATTCGGTAGAAGGTTTTATCCGCCAGATCATTGGCTGGCGCGAATTTATGCGCGCGACTTATGAGAGCCTGGGTGTGCCGATGCGTACGACAAATCATTGGGGCCATCACCGCCCAATGCCCCGCGCTTTCTACGACGGAACCACCGGTATTGATCCGCTGGACGACACGATCAAAAGGGTGCTCAAGACAGGGTATTGTCATCATATTGAACGCCTCATGGTTTTGGGCGGATTTATGTTTCTGTGCGAAATTGATCCGGATCATGTCTATCGCTGGTTTATGGAAATGTTCGTCGACAGCTATGATTGGGTTATGGTTCCCAATGCCTACGCGATGAGCCAGCATGCCGATGGCGGGTTGATCACCACCAAACCGTACTTTTCGGGTTCAAACTATGTTCGCAAAATGAGCCATTGGGAAAAGGGGCCTTGGACCGACATTTGGGACGGGCTTTATTGGCGCTTTATTCTGAAACACAGCGATAGACTGACTGGCAATCCCCGATGGGCGATGATGTGCCGTACGGCTGGGCGAATGTCACCAGAGGTCAAAAGCAAGCATGTCACGACGGCGGAATCTTTTTTGCGACAGATGGTATGAGCTGGACTTTATGGCAGCGCATGACTGAGATTGAGCTCACACCATAGATAAGCCTTAGGACTGGCTGACCAAGCATTATGTGGTTGCTTGGTATGCAGAGGATTTGGGTTGAAAACCTGGACCGCCGCGTTCTTCCGTTTTCCGGAGGTTGGTTGCAAGAGGGTGATTACGCCGTGATCCACATTGTGAGCCATGATGGAACGCCAAACCTCGGCTCCGAAGTGAAGCTCAAACTCTAGCATTTTACGCTCTCAGCTACAGGGCTGAGCGCATTCGATTAAAAACTGGCATCACGTCAGATTCAGTATCGCAAAACCGAAGTCCTAGGGCCTCGCATGATCCAAATCCATGTGGCTGATCCTGACGGAAATCATATACATATCGAATTCGAGGTGACCGATTAATTGGCAAACCCTCGAAACAATTGGAACGCAAATTGAAGCTCGTAAATTTTGTCTACCATTGATCGAGCTAATTATTTTACGTTTTCCAAACTTTGCGAGCCAACGGTTTTGGATGGAAAAACACCGATTTGGAGATCAGCATGTCGGACCTCGAAACAAACAAGAAAAACGTCATCGCTTTCTACGAAAGGATGTTCAACGCGTGTCGACCAGCAGATGCCATAGCGATCTATTTTGGTGATACCTATACGCAGCACAACCCGCATGTTGGCGACGGAAAGCAAGCCTTTGTTGAGTACTTCGAGCGCATGGCCGCCGAATACCCGGGAAAGCGTGTGGACATCAAACGTGCGTTTGCTGAAGGCGATCACGTTGTTCTGCATTGCCATCAAATCTGGCCCGATGGTCTCGAGTACGCAGGGATCGATATTTTTCGCCTGGATGCTGATGGCAAGGTTGTCGAACACTGGGACGTTCTTCAGGAAGTTCCAGCAAACAGCGAGAATAACAATGGTATGTTTTGACTTCGTCGTTCTGACAGCGGTGCATGGAATTTCGAAAGGGCCTGTCAGCTAAACCACCATAGTCAAAGGGCATAAGTCTGATCCAAGAGATCCGCCGAAGCGTATCTATCAAGAACCAATAAGGAAGGAGATAAATATGCTCCCGAAGAGTATTCTTGCGGCGACCCTTGGACTATTTGCGGCCACTTCGCTTCAAGCCGGAGTTCAAATTCGCTTCATAGAAGGCGCACCCAAAGACCGTTTTGTTCTGACAAATGTGGGAACGTGCGAAGTAGAAACCTCGACCGTTAAAATTGACTTGTCGCAATCTGCTGGACGTCTGATTTTCGACGTTACCGAAAAAGGCGCGGGTGTAGAGGTATTCCAACCGCTCGAATTCGTTGAGGGTGCGGATGCACTGCGTCAATTTCCTTCGGTCGTGGATGGGCAGAATACAATTGAACTTGAGATCGTTTCCCTCGCAGCCGGGGACAAATTAGCCTTTACCATCGATGTGGACGACACGATCGGGCAACGCGAAATCACCGTAACGGAGTCGGAGATCGAAGGCGCCACGGTGTCATATACCGACGCGGATGAGACCAGTACTGCGACCTTCTCTTCCGAAGCGCTTGTCAACGTGACGACCAAGGGCTGCTGAAAGCTATCCCACAATGTCGAATTGGATGGTCCGCATAGCATTTCTTGCGCCCGTGTTGGGAGGCGGCATCCTGATCGGGATATTGACCGCGCCTGGCGATTGGTATGCGCAGCTTTCTAAACCTGCTTTCAATCCACCAAATTGGATATTTGGCCCGGTCTGGACGGTGCTTTATGTCTTGATCGCCATGGCGGGTTCACGCCAGTTCGAAACAGACCGAAGCTCGACTGCCATGAAGCTGTGGTGGGCACAGATGGGTCTAAACTTTTCGTGGTCCCCAATCTTTTTCATACTGCAACTACCGTGGTTTGCGTTTGTTATAATTGCCGCGTTGCTGGCTGTCATCGTCATGTTCATCGCTCTGGTCAGGAGCTCGGATCAGGTTTCCGCACTAGCCTTCCTGCCGTACTTTGCATGGGTCGCATTTGCCACTGTCTTGAACCTTTCTATTGCAATACTGAAATGAGAAAAAACGATATGCGTGGAAACTTCGCTGGGCTTGTTTCAGGTCTTGTTATCATCGGATCTATAATGGCACAGGCTGATGAAAATCTTGCAGAAGACTTCTCCAAGTCTCCGGAGACGAGTTGGGACTACGTTGCCGACACCGTCATGGGAGGAGTTTCTTCAGGACAGGTGCAGTTTCGTTCGGAACGTGATGTTGCGTTCGCCCGGTTGACCGGAACCGTCAGCACAAAAAACAACGGCGGCTTTATCCAGTTCCGACGCAAGTTGTCTGATCGACCAGATGAGGGTGTATCGGGCGTCAGGCTGTTGGTACGGGGGAATGGCGAGCAATACTTCGTCCACCTCAGGACACGTGGCACGGTGCTTCCATGGCAATACTATCAGGCCGCGTTCGCAACTTCTGACAACTGGACCGAAGTCTGGTTACATCTCTCAGGCTTCAAGGCTTCAAGTGCCATGTTGCGCGCTATTCCCGTTGCTGACGAAATCACCTCAGTTGGAGTTGTAGCCTACGGGAGAGATCACGAGGCCCGCGTAGATGTCAGCGAGATTGGTTTCTATTGAAGGTTTCCCAAGAGAGGGCTGCAATCTTCAAATAGGTCTGTTTGGAACCGCGCGGGATCTAAATTTACAAACCATCTTCCCGATGGAATACATTCCTTTGATGCCCGAGCATCAATTTGGACAGGTCTGATCAGGCTGCTCAACAACAGCAACCGACATTGCCAATCCAATTGTCTTTGCTCATCGTTTCCAAGCGACTAAATTGGGTCCATGGAAGAAGTCACTCGACTGACCGAATGGATGATTACAGAAGGTCGTCGCTCCGGTGATCCTGTAAAGGTGGTGTCACAGTTTTGTTCCTCCTTGATCGAAGCCGGAGTGCCGCTATGGCGGGCAAACATTGGCCAGCGCTTTGCCAACCCATTGCTTATTGCCTGGGGGGTAGTTTGGACGCCTGAAGGCACCGACAGCTACGACGTCACGCATGAGACGATGTTGACAGATGGTTATGTCGGGAGTTCATTCGAGTATATTCTTGCGAACAGAAAGCCACTTCACAAAAGTCTTCGGCGACTGGACTTGGAAACAGAGCATTCATCCTATCTTGAATTTGCAGAGCAGGGCGGCACAGACTACTACGCTACTTTGCTCTATTACGGCGATGGATCGCTGCATGGATGTACGTTCGTTACTCAGGCAAAGGATGGATTCTCGCCCGAACATCTTAGGCTGATTGAAGCGGCCTTACCGGCCCTTTCTTCTGCCTTGGAACCTGTCACGATGCGAAAATCGTCTAAAGGTCTGCTTCGAACTTATTTAGGAGATGGACCTTCCGAGGCCGTCTGGAGCGGCAATATAAAGCGCGGAGAGCGAACAACTTTGGATGCCGTGGTGATGTTCTCTGATCTGCGAGGCTTTACAGCACTTTCCGAGACCTCTCCGGAAGAAGATATCTTCGACACGCTTAGCGACTATTTTGATCTGGTGGTTAAAGCCGTAGAGGACAACGGTGGAGACGTCCTCAAGTTCATGGGCGATGGCATCCTGTCGATCTTTACTATTGAAGCGCAAAAAGACCATGCCGACCGCTGCAGAATGGCGGCTCTTGCAGCGCAGAGTGTGCTGAGTGGTTTGAACGCTCTCAACACCAGACGAGACGGGTTTCAAAAACCGCCTTTGGATGTTGGTATTGGAATTAACGTCGGGCAGGTCAGCTATGGTAATATCGGCAGCCCCGGCAGGCTTGATTTCACAGTTCTGGGCGGGGCGGTGAACGTTGCAAGCCGAATTGAAGGTTTAACAAAATCAACTGGTCGGAGAGTGTTGGCGACGTCAGCCGTTGCAAGTGCTGCTCCGAACATGTTCGTTAGCTGTGGGGATCACGAAATACGTGGCCTTGCGCAGCCCATTGAGTTGTTCTTTCTCACTGAAGATGCACAATAGTCAGCTATAGTTATTCAAAACAATCTACCTTCGGCATCTTACGAAATTAGATGATCGCTAGAAATGAAACACAAAGCGCAAAAATCCACTAAGGCACGGCAAGCTGAACGTAACTGTTAGAGTAACCGGAAAACGGGACTTGCCCGTTGTCGTTCAGCTTCCCTGGAATGATGAACATGGCCATTGACTTTGGTAGCAGGCATTTTCCCGCCAGCAGTTGATAAAATGAATATCTAGTCTGAATTAAGAATTAGATATTGGGAAATATCTGCGACTGATGTCCTATTTCTTTTTTGCTGCCATCTTCGCAGGCGCCGGTGACGGCCAAGCGATCAAGTAGTTTGCAGAAACCTAAAGCTGGGACCCAATTGGTAAAATACTTAATAGCCCGGCAACTATGTGATCCCAGGCCGATCCTGTCGGCTCGAATTGGTACTCAAGAATGGTGCCATCATTGGCTCTTGTCGTCCATTTAAGCTGGCCAGCTTGCTCGAGCGTCACGTTATATGTGTATGCGGGTAGTGCGTCGTCCAAGGCTCCCATCGTCTGCGCAGTCAACGCTGGAGAGTCAATCAGAATTCCCATCTCGGTGTTGATGTTGACAGATCGCGGATCCCAGTTGAATGAACCCACGAACAAGTACTGGTCATCAATTGCAAATGCCTTGGAGTGCAGGCCTGACCTGGATTGAGCCCAGTTAATACCGCGGCGCTGGACTTGATAAGCGTCGGGTCGCAGCTCGTAGAGTTCTACTCCACCGCGTAGCAGTGCTCGGCGTTTCTTGGCGTAGTGTGCGTAAACGGGTGCGACGTCGTTAGATGCAAGTGAGTTGGTTACAACCTTTACGTCGACCCCACGGTTCTCGAGTTCGGTCAGCCATTTCACACCGTTGTTGCGCGGCACGAAGTAGGCGGACACGATGTTCACTTCACTGCTGGCATTCTCAAAGTACGGAAGCAATTGAGATGCAAGAACGGGACCTGAGTTTTCGAGGCCCGCGGCCTTTGAAGGCGGATCAGCATAAAGTTTCGCTGGCAGCCAATCCAGTAACAGGGCACCATCCGCGAAGTTCTCTTTTGCCGACTTTCTGAGCGCTGCGCCGTACTGCGTTTGCTTCGCTTCCTCGACGAGTTCATTCAACCTGCTGCGCGCATCGCTCAGGTCAAATTCTTCGGGTTCTCCGACAACCACGCGAGCCGGAACAGCGAATTCGCTGTTCCAGTAAGCGTCAAAGCTACGTGACACTTCGCGTACAACTGGGCCTGCGGCCAGCACATCCAGATCAGCATAGTTCATTTCTTCCCGCGCCAAAAAATACTCGGCACCGATGTTTCTCCCACCTACAATCGTGAACACGTTGTCTGCTGTCATGGACTTGTTGTGCATTCTGCGATTGATGCGTTTGAAATCAGTCAGACCCGCGATCAAAAGGCTCTGATCTCGCCAGAACGGGTTGAACAGCCTTATTTCAATGTTTTTGTGATTGTCCAACGCAGCGGTCATCGCGTCGTAGCCGGACGTATCCATATCATCCAACAACAGCCTAACACGAACACCCCGATCCGCCGCTTGCAAGAGACTGGCAGCGAACAGGTGACCGGTTGGGTCGTCGTGCAGAAGATAGTATTGCGCGTCTATCGTTCGCTCGGCCGCAGTGGCCAACAGCAGCCGTGATACGAGCGCTTCTTCTCCATCACTGATCAGCTTGATGCCTGACCGACCGTCTTTAGGATCCCCAAGGCGATTGGCCGCCTGACCCAGAGCCGTGCTGGAATTTGCCGGTAGCGCAGCTGATACCGTCTTTTCATACGTGCGGGTTTTCGGAGCGCAAGCGACAAGAAACAGCGCGCAATAAACACTAATCACGAACTTCCACAGCGCCATTGGCTTTCTCCAACCCTATGCCCTAGGTGACTACGCCCGAGCGCGCGATTGCAAGTTTGTTCTATGAAGCCTGAGGTTGTTTTGTTCGCTAGTGTTGATTTCGTAACTCTCACAAGCGCCATGTTGTTGGTTTGCGATTTCGACACACCCCTAGATCCAACGGACTATGGCAGAACCCAGATGCGTCGAACCACACCGCTCGTAACCAGTTTCCGTGTTATAAGTCTCTGATCAGGTAAAATGATGCTCTCTGATTTTGGAAGTTTAGGTGCTCTTAGCATTGACGTGTTACGATTCCGCCCCACAGTTTTGACGCAGATTTTCGGAGCATGCAGAGTGTTTGTGAGGACCACCGCCTTATTGATTTTTGCTGTGTCGACCCCGGCCACGGCATTGCAGCTTCGCGAAACAGGGCGTTATGAACTTAATCAGCCCGCAAGTCTTGACTACGATCCGACCTTTTGTGGGTTGTGGATTGCGAACGAGGGGCCCGAGGCAATTCTCGTTACATTGCAAGGTGATGAATTGCGCCGTATATCCAGCGATCTCTTTCGGATCAAAGCAATTGCTGTTGAAGGGGATCACTTGTTGCTGGGCGATGGTCTCGGCAGTCTTCAACGTGTCACCAAGGACGGATCACGCCTGGGAGCACCCTTCGAATTGGAAGGTGGTTTCGCGGATACGGAAGGAATTGCGATCAACGCCAAGGGACAGATCGTGACCGTAGAGGATGACCCCGAACGGTTGTCGTGGTTCACCTCAGAGGGTGCATTGACGGCGAGGTTGGATACCATGAAGCTCTCTCCTCCCTTGAGTGAGGCGCAGGGGATCGCGATTGATCCGCGTACCGGCCACATGTTGATTGTTGATGACTGGGAAGGGTCAAACAGCCTGTATGAGTTCACGGCAGATGGCCAACTTCTCGCCCAGCAAAGTTTGTTAGAATTCGGAACCGATCCAGAAGGCCTCGCCATTAGGCCGGGGTCCAATCAACTGTTCGTTGCATTCGACGGTGGCGCGAAGATTGTGACATTTGACTACACGCCCACTTTGCCTGAAGGATCGCCGCCGCTCCCGCCGGGCGCGGATTGCATGATGTTCTGAAAATTTGGTTGCTTGCTTCGGCTGGCGCAGGTTTCGGCTAGTCGCGCTCGCTGTCCAAAGTTTCGCGTATGAGCGTCAGATTAGGCAATGATTCATGGAACGGTTCAGGCCCGAGTTCGGACAAAACTGGAGCCAGGGATTCCGACATCCGCTCCATACAAGTTTTCAAAAACTCAGCGCCTTGCGGTGTAGGCCGAGCAATTTTCGAACGCTTGTCATTGGGGTTGGCTTCAAGAGTAATCAGGTCATGATTTTCAAGACTGGAGAGCATGTGCGTCATCGAAGTTTTAGGCACTTGAAACGCGTTCGAAAGTTGCTGTGGAGTTTCACCCTCGGGACGCCGTACCAGATGGCCCAAAATTCCGAATTGAGTCGCCGTCATTCTACCAGGCAAGAACGTTTCCAGCTTGGTCGAGATCAACTGATTGATGATCCCGACCTCGGTGAAGAATCGGTAAACTTCGGTGGTCTCATCTTCAGGCTTCATTCAGAATTCGTGTCTCCAGCGGCCAGCGGGGTGTGGCAATTGGTTCAGGTCCATACCCCAAACGCAGCAACATTTGCACCGTGTGGTCCGGTGACGCAAGAAGCTCATGCGCCAGAGCGTATTCATCGGCCATCTCAGGATATTCCTGAAGGGCCTGGCTGACAGGATGAACGCCTAGGCCCATTTCGGTTGTCTTCAGGTAGAAACGCATCAACTGACGTCCAGCATCAAGTTGATCGCTTCGCGTATTTGTGGCTGTCGCGAGGACTGCGTATTGCGGTGTCGCGTCTAGCATAGCGAAGTAGTCTTGCATGTGCGCCTGAGTGCCTGGGTGATCAACGTTCATCAGGGTCTCGTTGTCCAATAGGCCAGTAAGTCGCAGCGTTTCCAGCATGGGATCACGCAGTTCAATCCCGTCTGGGTTTGCGTTGATTTCTGCTTTGCCGATCCGCATCAGGTCGACGGATTCTCTAAGGGTCTGTGGAGTTCGCATTTCGATTTCAAAAGCGCGTTTTGTGAGGTCTCGAATACGGGCCACTAGATCCTCATCGGAAATCAGAGTGGCATAGTTTTCAAGGACCGATATTTCCGCCTCAGAGAGCCGCTGTTCAGTGTACGGTTCTTTATTTGAATGTCGGTTGAGGATTTGATCTGAGAGTGGATCGGATGCCCCGCCAGATACAAACATCGCTTCTGCGATAGGTCCGTCATTCCCACCTGGCAGTAACTCGACCTCTGTATCAAACCCCTGTGCACCTGCTGCTAGAACCATCGTCTCAACAAATGCACCGAGGCCAATATAGAGCTGGCGGTGGTAAGGATCGGTTTCAGGAAGCTCACGTTCAGGATCACGGTGGATGCGCACTTTGTCTTGCCCAACCAACTCGATCAGCCAAGGTTGCAAATTGTGCGGATTGGGGGCGAGAATTGCGTAGGACAAAGCAGCCTTGCGTGGGTCATCATACGGTTTTGGCGTCCACGGAGCTAAAGCTTCATGGGGCGTACGTGTCGTGAGAAACCCAGCCGCGCCCGTTGCCGCCAGTATTGTGCCTCCGCCTAGAATCTTGAGAAAACGTCTTCGGTTTGGCATCTTGACTCTCCAATAGTACGATATCGAACTAAATTAATACGAAATCGTACTATTTCAACCCCAATCGATGCAGTGATTGTTTGAGCGACTAGAAAAAAGAAAATCAGAGCAGCCGGAGGCAACTGCGGGTTGCCGTTATCGACAAGTATTCGGAGCGCCTTTAGTACCGGAAATAAGCAGTTACTTTAGTTGACTAACGACCGGATACGAGAAGATCAGAGGCTGTTGAGCCGATGCTTTTCGAGTATCTCGCAAAGCATAGCCTTGGCTTGCAGCCTGTGTTCTCGATGACGTTCACGGGCGACATCCGGACGACCTTCACTAATCGCTTGGAAAACAACCCGATGATCTTCATTGGATTTGACGGGCAGGGGTCTGATGAACAAGGTCGTTGCGCGCGCGCGGCGCACCTGGTCGCTCATCATGGCGACAATCGCTTCGACCCGTTTGTTGCCGCCCAACCGAACGAGCTCTTGATGAAATAACTCATCGGCCTCGGCCCAGGCTTCAAGATCTTCGGCTTCGATGGCTCGGTCCATCTTCGCAATTGATCCAGCAAGTACTGCCAGTTCATCTTCTGAATAACCCGCTTCGGCAGCGCGTTGTGCAGCGAGGCTCTCGAGCTCCGTCAGGATGTCGTAGATTTCACGCATATCGTCTGATGAAACCGGCAGTATCCGCACGCCTTTGCGGGGCCGCATCTCCAACAACCCCTTGCTTTCCAACATCAGCGCAGCTTCCCGTATCGGGGTGCGGGACATACCAAGGGTTTCGGCGAGTTCCGACTCCAGGTGGTCAGTTCCGGCTGCAAGTTCGCCGGACAGGATCATCTGCCGCAAATCCCTAACGGCGCGTTGCGTATTGGAAAGAGTTTTTGCGTCTTGACCCTTCACGGCGTCTCCAGGTTGATCTTTCGTCCCTCCGCAGCCGAAAGATAGATGCTCTCTTCGATGCGGATCACGTCCAAATAGTCTCGGGCCGTGTTTTCCAGCGGCGTGCCCTTTACAAGGCCTGAAACGACGTGACTTTGCAAGGCGTGGACGCAATCGCCGCCAAATCCATTATGATCGCTTGGAGGTAGAATTTGCTGCTGCGCCTGCTTTCCAAAAGCGCGGAGTTCAACTGAACCATCGCCGTTAAGAACCAATGATCCTGTTGTTCCTTCAATGAGAGCTTCACCCATAGTTTGACGCAGGTTTTTGGCGCTGTGGTCAAGACACCTGTTCCCATCGAACAGAGCTTTCAAACCATTGGGATGATCAAACAGGATATAGCCGGCGTCCTCACCCGCGATAATGGGGTTCACTTGGCGCAAGTCCGCATAAACTGCGCTGGGCGCATCGAACAAGAATCGGAATGTGTCTACCCAGTGAACTGCTGTTTCATGAACCAGGAAACGCGGCATGTCCTGAAAATACGGCTGCCGGTCAAGATAGGCGCGTGGTCCTTGTCCGTCGCCAGGCCGAAGCCGGAAAGTAGCTTGTAGAGGTGTACCAATTCGACCCTCGGTCATCGCCTCTTTGATCGCGCGATACCAAGGTTGAAAGCGAAAGTTCTCGTGTACAACAATAGTTGCTCCTACCGCTTCGGCCTCTGAAACAATTTTCTCAGCTTCATGCAACGACATGCAGAAAGGTTTTTGGCAGATCAACCACTTTATTCCAGAGTGCAGCGCCGTTCGGATGGCATCGGCCTGCGCCACAGGCGGGAGGATGATGTCAACGAGATCTGGTTTTTCCGCCTCCAGCATTTTTGACAGATCATCGTAAGCGGCCAGTCCTGTTTCTTTCGCCTTTTTGATGTCACGGTTGCAGGATGCAATCGGAACCGCTCCGGGCATTCGAGACCAGCTTTCGTAGTGGAACTTGCTGAAATACCCCGCACCTACGCACGCGACCGTGATGGCTTGTTGAGTATTCATGCCAGCAATGCTTCCAATACCGATGAGGCTGCGTCCTGCGTTCCGGCTGTGCCACCTAGGTCACGCGTCAGGTTTTGACCGCTCTCAGTCACCTTTTCCACGGCTTCCCGTAAACGTTCGCCATCTTTGGACAGTTCTGGATGATTATGGGTCAACCCTAACCATTCAAGCATCATTGCTGCAGACAGGATCATCGCGAAAGGATTGGCAATGTCTTGTCCCGCAATGTCCGGAGCAGAGCCGTGACAGGGTTGGAACACGGCGTGGTTCAACCCGATATCTGCTGAAGGAGCCAATCCAAGACCGCCCATAAGGCCGGCGCCAAGGTCAGAAAGGATGTCGCCGAACATGTTTTCAGTCACCAAAACATCGAATTCCCAAGGCTTCTGCACCATCCAAAGCGCAGTGGCATCAACATAAGCATGGTCTGCCTGCAATTCGGGATGGTTTGCAGCTTCTGCATCAAACATCGATCTGAAGAACGCAAAGGCGCGGAATACATTGGCTTTGTCGACACATGTAACTCGACCCCGACCGCGCCCAGTTCTTTTGCGGTTCTGGGCGAGTTCAAACGCAAACCGGAACAGTTTTTCGGACACCTCACGAGTGATCAGCAGAGTTTCACGTGCTTCGTGTTCGGTAACTTCTCCAGCGCCTTGGGTGAAGAACAGTCCTTCTGTGCTTTCGCGTATCAAGACAAAGTCGATCTCTTTTCCGGGAGGCAGCGCTAAGGGGGTCATTTGTCCGCTGCTAACCTTTACCGGACGCACGCCGGCAAAAAGGCCGAGCTGCTTCCGCAGGTCGATCTGTGGTGAAATCTCGGTTCCATCAGGGTAGCGAACATCCGGCAAACCCATTGCAGATAGCAGAATCGCATCTGCCTTGCGTGCAGTTTCAAGTGAACCAGTCGGAAACGATTCTCCAGTTTTGGCGTAGTGGCCTGCGCCTGCTGGAGCGTCTGTAAACGCTAGGTCGTAGCTGGGATTGTTGCCGGAGAGCTGCCGCAGGATTTCAAGCGTAGGGGCCATAATTTCCGGGCCGATCCCGTCCCCGTGGAACACCGCGACATCGTAGTTCTTTTTCATCTTGGCCCGCTTCCTTCCAGTTTCGCATTCATAGCGCGATAGCAGCTTTCGCTACAGTCCGTTGACAATGCATTCTTTAATGTATACGCAAATAAATGCAATAATAAACGCAAAGATGTTTGGGAGGACTTGGAAATGAAACTGAAGTTAGGGCAGTTGGCGGCTGCAGCCGTGATTGCAACCGGGATTTCAGGGGCTGCTACCGCGCAGGATTACCCTTACCGTGATATCACCACAGCTGTGGTCTGGGGGGCCGGTGGCGGCACGGACACGATCAACCGAATGATCATGGCCGAAATGGAAAAACACCTTCCAGTCTCGATCAATGTGATTAACCAAACCGGTGGGGTCGCAGGCTCCAACGGCATGGTCTACGTCATGAACCAACCAGACGATGGCTATACACTGGTTGGTCTGTCTGAATCGAACGTCACCGCTGCTGTGCAGGGCGGTTGGGACAAGAAATTTGACTTTTGGTATCCGTTTATTGTTGGCGGATCACCCGATCTGATCTCGGTTCCGGCGGACAGCCCTTACAATACTCTGGAAGAACTGGTCGACGCTGCCAAAGCCGCTCCTGGCACTATTCCCGCTGCCGCGTCCGGCGCGGGTTCGATCCACCACTTGAATCTTCTCGCCATCGAGAAAGGGTCCGGTGCAGAGTTCAAGTTTGTTCCATACAAAGGCTCAGCGCCCGGGCAGGAAGCGGCGATAGCAGGTGAGGTTGCGTTGGTTGTGACTTCGCTGGCTGAACAAGCTCCTTTGATCGAAGGCGGACAGTTGAAGCCACTTGCGATGTTGACACCGGAAGATGCGCAGATTGCCGGAGCTACAGTGCCATCTGCCTTTAGCATCTATGACGGTCTCGACAAGTATCTGCCGCTAAAACAAGCCATCGGATTTGCCGTTCACAGCTCGGCTGGAGATGATGTGAAGGCGGCCCTCGGCGATGCGTTCGAGCAGGCGATTGCATCCGATACCGTCGCTGAATGGGCTGAGGCAAACAATTATGATGTCGGTGGTCAACACGGCGAAGAAGCTCAAGAATTATTTGCGAACCTTGAGGCTACTTTTGCCTATACCTTGCAAGATTTGGGCGCTGCCACGGTCGATCCAGCCTCGCTGGGTATCGAGAAGCCCTAATCCGATCAATTTTGGAAGGGCGCGTTTGATCGCGCCCTTTCCTCTAGGAGGCAGGCATGGACAAAATCGACGAAACACTGGTCATGCGGACCCGCGATTTCTGGGCTGCTATTGTTCTAATAACAGTGTCCGTCTTTTTCCTTTGGAAAACGTTGGACATCCCACTTTGGGGTGAAAACCGCGCAGGTGTAAGTGGGTCGGACTGGTACAACTCGGCTGCAATTGTACCGTTGTTCATCTTCGGTGGATTGCTTGTGTTGTCCTTCGTCTTGTTGGCTACTTCGATCCGCTCAGGTGGAGCCCAGAACGCGCTCACGGCTTTGGGGATCGGATGGGATAAGTGGGAAGCCTATCGAGCATCAACAATAGGCCTGATCCTTCTTGCATACGTCGTCGGACTGGTTCCCAGAGTGGACTTCATATTGTGCTCGGGGTTACTGATTACTGCTTTGACTTACGGCTACTACGGCGGTCACGCGCGGCGTGCTTTGGTAGCCTGTATCGCAGTTGTCTCTGCCGGACTTTTTGCGTTCGCCGTGTTTCCCGCGCAGGCGGAATGGAATGCACACGGTGATGATTGGTTTACACTGGCCCTATGGGTCTCGCTATCATTTGTGGTGTTGATCAAATCGGCTTCCGAACGCGTTTTGCGGTTTGTGCCAGTCGTCGCAATACTGGCCCCGCTGATCCTCGTCTGCGCGATGGCCTTTATTTTCCGACAGAACGTGCCCGCGCGCGGGGGGCTGATCTTCAAGCAAATCGAATACCACTACTACGTGACGCTTCGTCCGTTATGGAAAGACTGACCGGATGGACTTTATCCTTTCGCAACTGGCTGGGTTTGGGACCGCATTCGTTGGTCTGGCAGTGGACCCGCTGACCTATCTGTATTTGATTGCTTCCGTGTTCCTAGGCATCACGTTCGGCGCGTTGCCCGGCCTGACCGCAACGCTGGCAGTGACGATCCTGACGGGATTTTTCGGCAACAAGATCCCATTGGACTATTCGCTTATCGCTTTGCTCGGGGCCTATGTCGGCGCGATTTACGGCGGCTCTTACCCGTCTATTCTGCTGAACATACCTGGCACAGCAGCCAGCGCGGCGACGGCCATGGATGGCTACCCTCTGGCCAAAGCAGGTCGAGGGGGCGAAGCACTTGGTCTGACCACAACGGCCAGCTTTATCGGTACGGTTATCGGGACGATCACGCTTTTGATTTTTGTCTGGGCACTGCTTTTGGTTTCGAAGAACATCGCGAGTCCGGAAAAAGCACTCTTGGCTTTGTTTGGCATCCTTCTATCTGGCACACTTATGAGCGAGGATCTGGTGATCAAGGGATGGATCGCCGGTCTGATCGGGCTTGCAATGTCTATGGTAGGGCTCGATCCGCTTCTGTCTGAGCCGCGCTATACTTTCGGCTGGTCTTACTTATTGAGCGGGTTTCAGGTTGTGCCCGTTTTGATGGGGGCTTTTGCGATACCTCAAATCATCGACGGTCTAAGGCATGTTGAAGCCGGGAAAGTTCTGGCACTGAAGGGCCGTATTCTTCCAAACCTTCGCTCTATTCGACGCTACCTGCCGACCATAGGCCGTTCAGGGGTAATTGGGACCGGGGTGGGAGCGCTTCCTGGCGTGGGCGAAGATGTCGCCGGTTGGGTCAGCTACGGTGTCGGCAAGACCGTATCTGCCGAGGGCGACAAGTTCGGAAAAGGTTCATTGGAAGGTCTGCTATGCTCTGAAACAGCAAACAACGCCTGCATTGGGGGCGCGCTAATCCCGCTTTTGGTTTTGGGCATTCCCGGTTCGCCACCCGCCGCGGCTTTGATGGGGGCTTTCAAGATCAACAACGTGATCCCGGGCCCCACGATAGACCCCGAGATCATTCTGCGCGTAGTCGCAATCCTAGTGCTGGCATCCCTGACTATGTTCTTGATGGGCCTGTTCACTGCTCGGGTCTTTATCAAAATACTCGCCATACCGCAGACCATCTTCTTGCCGGTTGTGATGGTTCTGACAACAATCGGGTCCTTCAGCGTCGGTGGTGGCATCAATGATCTCTACCTGATGCTTGGTGTCGGCGCCGTCGCCTATTTTATGAACCTGATGAAGTACCCAATCGCTCCATTGGTCATTGGGGTTATACTGGGAAGCCTGTTTGACGAAACTTTCCGCCGATCGCTGTTCTTGTCGGACGGGGATCTTTCTGTCTTCTTTTCGCGACCCGGTGCGGCCATTCTACTTGTGCTCAACGTTGGTCTGATCCTCAGCCAACTGCCCATGGCAAAGCGCGCTTTCTTACGTTTGAAAGGACTTTCCGTCTGATGTTTGTGGTTACCGTCACCTTCACTCTCAAGCCCGGTACGAGAGAGACCTTTTTGCCGCTAATGGTCGAAAACGCTTCAACCTCTTTGCGTGAAGAACCCGGATGCCAGCAGTTTGACGTTTGCCTCGGCGACGATCCCGAGACAGTTTTTCTCTATGAGGTTTATGATGACAGCGTGGCGTTCTCCGCCCACCTAGAAAGCGCGCATTTCCAGTCCTTCGATACGGCTGTGGCTGATATGATCGCCACCAAGACTGTTCAACAGTATTCCGAGGTCATCCGATGAACGATTGGGAAATTCACGCCGTGAAATACGCGGATCGCAATGCCCGCACTCGACGCGACAGCTTCATATTGGATGACAATCACGATGCACCTCACGCGATGGACTATTTCGTTTGGGTGCTCAAGCGTGGCAACAAAGTTATACTGGTCGATACCGGATACGACAGCGACGAGGCAGCCGCCCGTGGACGTCCCATTGTGATGGACCCACGCGAGGCTTTGCGCCCATTGGACATCATGCCCGAAGCGGTGACCGAGGTTATCGTGACCCATCTCCATTATGACCACGCTGGGGGGCTGCATATGTTCCCAAATGCGAAGTTGCACATGCAATCGGCGGAAATGGCCTTCGCTACAGGTCCCTGCATGTGCCACGACCACTTACGCGCGCCTTTCTCGGCGGGCCATATCTGCGAGGTCGTAAAGCGCCTCTATTCAGGCAAGGTCGTGTTCTACGACGGAGAGGCCGAGATAGCAGATGGGGTGACCGTACACTGTATCGGCGGGCATTCGCGGGGGTTGCAATGTGTTCGTGTAAGAACAGCAGCCGGGTGGATGGTTCTGGCCTCGGATGCCTCGCATTACTACGAGAATTTCATGGCGCGAAAAGCTTTTCCCATCGTCGTCGACCTGCAGGACATGATGGATGGTTTCGAGACACTCGAGAAGTTAGTCTCGCATCCTCGACTTATCGTGCCCGGCCATGATCCACTTGTGCGCGAGATTTTTCCCATCGGAGCAGCACCGCACATCCATAGGCTGGATCCTGGGCCGACGAAGGACATTAGAATATGCTAATCGGCGTCATAGCGGACGATTTCACTGGTGCGAGCGACATTGCGAACACCTTGGCAAAGGGCGTCGAGCCGGAAGGTGGATTAAGAACCGCGCAGTTTCCAGGTATTCCGGATACCCCGGCCGACAAAGAGATCGAAGCGGGTGTCGTCTCACTCAAGAGCCGCACTGCACCTGTCGAAGAAGCTGTTGCGGACAGCCTGCGAGCCCTGCGATGGCTTAAAGATCAAGGATGCCGCCAGTTCATCTTCAAGTATTGCTCGACTTTTGATTCCACTAGGCTGGGAAATATCGGCCCGGTTGCGGAAGCGTTGGCCAACGAACTGGGCGCGCAAAAGGTGGTTTTCTGTCCAGCCTTTCCGACAACGGGGCGCACCATCTATCACGGCCATCTATTTGTGTTCGGCAAGCTGTTGAACGAGTCCGGGATGGAAAATCACCCTCTTACTCCGATGACGGATGCCGACATCAAGCGTTGGTTGCAATATCAGACCCAAGAAGCGGTTGGGTTGGTTTCAATTGACGCCGTGACGCAAGGACCAGAGGCGATTGCTACTGCTTTGCGGAACGTCGACGAACGCTTTGTGATCGGTGATGCGATTTCGGACGAGGATTTGCTGGCCTGGGGCGAGGCTCTGAAGGATGCCCAGCTCATTACTGGGGGATCTGGGATAGCGCTGGGGCTACCCAAGAACTTCGTCAGAAAAGCTTCGTCCAAAAGAGGTGGCAGTGTATTCACAGGTATCGCTGGGCCCGCCGCTATCCTTGCAGGGTCTTGCTCAGGTGCGACCCGTGGTCAGATCGATGTTCATGCGAAATCCCATCCGACCTTCGCCATTGACGTTCCGGGTGTTATGTCCGGGGATGTGACTATGCAAACGCTTCTGGATTTCTTTGAAACGC
This sequence comes from Ruegeria sp. D7, assembly GCF_056534355.1. Classification (NCBI taxonomy): domain Bacteria; kingdom Pseudomonadati; phylum Pseudomonadota; class Alphaproteobacteria; order Rhodobacterales; family Roseobacteraceae; genus Ruegeria; species Ruegeria sp. D7. The sequence continues at coordinate 47,783 of NZ_JBQFPG010000016.1, read as the reverse complement.
ATTTAGGTCAGGCACCGCTAGCGTATTCATCGGGAAGCCCGGAGGATGTGCGGGCGATCCAAGACCAATTCGGTCGGGAAGCGGTTGCAGAAAAACTGGATAGTCTCTTTGCAGTTACCGCCCGAGAACTTGTCCAAAAGGGCTACAAGCGATTGGTGGTGGCAGGGGGGGAGACGTCGGGAGCTGTCGCAAAGGCTGTTTCTGAGGCACTGGGATCACCGGCCATGTCACTAGGGCCAGAGATCGACCCGGGCGTACCAGTCTTGAGCGTTGGAAAAACTGAACCCATTGCGCTGGCTCTAAAGTCTGGAAACTTCGGCGCTCCGGACTTTTTCGCTAGGGCGCTCAAAATGATGGAGGCAGGCAAATGAGTTCTGAAGAACAGGTACTGCGACAACAGATGTCCGAGCTGTGCGCCTCGCTGTTTGCGCGTGGATTCTCCGTCGGCACTGCTGGAAACGTCTCTGCACGTCTGCACGACGGCATCCTCATGACACCAACCATTTCCACCTTGGGCGATATCGACCCCGAGCGCATCGCTAAGATTGATTTGGATGGCAACCACGTCTCCGGTGACAAGCCGACCAAGGAGGTCTTTCTGCACCAAGCCTTCTATGAGACGCGGCCAGAAGCTGGCGCCGTGGTCCATCTGCATTCGACCTGGGCCACTGCACTGTCGTGTCTGGAAGACACCGATCCAGACGACTGTATTCCACCGCTTACGCCATATGTGGTTATGCGTGTCGGCACGGTCAAAATGGTTCCATACGTCAAGCCGGGCGACCCGACGTCCGGTGATTTGATCCGTGAACTGGACGGCAATTATAGTGCTGTTCTGCTGGCCAATCACGGACCCGTCGTATCGGGAAAGGACCTCTTCTCAGCGATCTGTGCGGCAGAAGAGTTAGAAGAAACAGCCAAGCTGCTCGTGACACTGCGCGGCCTGCCAACCCGCCTACTGGATGCAGAACAAGTCGCAGAACTCAAAGAGACTTTCGGAAGGATTTGATCTGGCACCAAAATGGTGCGTGTGCAAACTATCGGGCAAATCGTGCAAAGTTATCCGGTGACTTACCTCAGCAGATCTCAAGCGATACAACCCAGCAAACGATTGGCGGAGAACGAGTTTTTTATAAGGCCACGTTCACCACTATAGACGGTACTGATAACTATGTCCTCTACCCTTTAGAGGTATCGACGACAGCGGGTGACTATTATGGCGGGGCAAGTAGCTGGTTCTTTTCGACGACCGGGCCTTGCTGGAAGGCGTTCCGCTTGCATTAGCCAGCATAAGCACAAACAATCCGAACAAGATGAATTACGTATGCTTTGTCGATGGAACAGCAATCGAAACAGCCACAAGTAGCGTAATTGTTGAAGGCCTCTCAGGCGGTGATGAGATGATCCAGGCGGATGGGAGACCAGTTAAGATTTGATGGGTTGGCGCTCATCATGTGAGCCTTGCAGAATGCCTTGCAAATCAGAAGCTTTGGCCTGTGAAAGATTGATATGAATGCGCTTGGACGCGGAATCCCGAATTGTGATCTCTTTGTCTCGCAACAACACTAAGTTTCTAGCGGCCAAAACGGACTTTCGCCGCGGTAGAACGAATGTCCGTTTTTGGATTTCAGAAACTTAATGAGCGCTGATCTCCCCCGGTATTTCCCCCTTGTTTATGCTGTGTTTGCCTTAGTAATTGGACTTTTTTGAACCAGTGATAAGTTCATTATTGACAATTTTGGACGCCATTTTACAGAATCGGCCATGATCCATCCAATTGATCGCACGCTAGATATCGTTGTCCTGGTGAGTCCGCATTTCAATGTTTCGGCGACTACGTCTTTCGTGGATCCTTTCAGAATAGCCAATTACCTGACAGGTTCGGCTCGATTTTCTTGGACCTATGTCTCGGACCTCGGTGGACCAGTTGAGTCTAGTAGCGGCCTAGTCGTTGACACTGCCCCATTGGCGGCCGTGACGGGGCGCAAGCCCTGGTTGGTTCTGGTGAGTACAAGTTGGTCACCTGAACGTCACGGAACATCTCAGTTTAAGGTGGCCCTTCAGAAGTGGGAGGCGTGCGGAGCAATCGTTGGCGGCTTGGATACTGGTGCGATTGTTCTTGCGGCTGCTGGACTGCTTAAAGGCAAGACAGCGACGGTTCACTATGAACACATCGATGCCTTTGCTGAAATGGCCCATGATACCACAGTGTCAGAGAACATGATTGTTATGGATGGAAAGATGTTCACTTGTTGCGGGGGTTCCGCAGCGACCGATCTGGGTTTGCGGTTTGTGCACTCTGTCGATGGTGAGAGTATCGCCAATGCATCTGCGCGATATCTTTTTCATCACAATGTACGCGGTGAGGGCCAATCACAGAACCCCAAAGACGTGGAGCCACTGGGGTATGTCACCTCTGGGGTGGTAAGGGACGCGATCGACTTGATGGAGGCACATTTGGAAGCCACTTTGTCGATCCCTGAAATATCAGCGAGGTTGAAGATTTCGCAACGACAACTTAGCAGATTGTTTCAGCAATATGTCCAGAAGTCGCCGATCGAGTACTACCGTGACATACGCCTTGATCGCGCGCGTGGACTAGTAACCCAAACAGAGTTGAAATTCAGCGAGATTGCAGAAGCATCAGGATTTAACGGGCAAGTTCATTTCAGCCGGGCATATCGAAGCCGTTTTGGCCTCACACCAACTGCAGACCGTATTGAAGGCCGCACGCCATTCGAGTTCCGCGCTTGGCCAATGTTCAAGCCTGATATTAAGTCCGAAGGTGTTGGGTAGCTTTTTGCATCGCCGTAAGCATCTTGTCGCGTTGCGCTGATAACTCTTCGGTACTTTGCCCCTGAGTTTGATCGTTAATACCATCGACCAGTTTATTGATGACATCCTCATCAAGACGAGGGTTGCCCAGGTCATCCCACCAGCCATTGAATGTATCCTTGAAATGGTCACAGAAGGCCCGCAGACCGCCGTCGCCTGCACCCAGGTGGAAAAGCGTCGTCGGACCCATCGCGGCCCACCGCAATCCGGGGCCGGCCCACATCGCTTTATCGATGTCTTCGACACTGGCAACGCCTTCAATCGCCATATGGACGGCCTCGCGCCATACTGCAGCTTGTAAGCGGTTTGCGACGTGTCCGGGCATGCCCTTCTTGATCCGGATCGTGACTTTGCCCAGGTCTTCGTAGAACGTCTCTGTTCGGTTCAGAACATCTGAACCGGTGGCGTCGTTCGCTGTCAACTCGACCAGCGGAATGAGATGTGGCGGGTTGAACGGATGACCTAAGATGAGCTTACTCGGATCGCGCCAACCCTGTTGAAGAGCCTCGAGTGTTAGGCCGGATGTTGAGCTTGAAACTATTGCATCAGCGCTCAACTCTGGCTCAACTTCCGCATAGGTGGAATGTTTGATCGGCAACCGCTCGGGCACATTCTCCTGAATGAACTGCGCGTTTCGCACGGCCTCAGCTGCGGTCGGTGCAAAGGTGATCGCATCTCGGGTGGCGTGGCCAACTTGGCCCAATTCTTCCAACGCAGGCCACGCCTTTTCAATGTATTTACGGACGGATGCCTCAGCGTTCGGATCGGGATCAAATACGGTCACACTGCGACCCGACGCGAGGAACAGCGCTGCCCAGCTTGCCCCGATGACACCGGCTCCGAGAATGGCGGTTCTTTCGATTTCCGACATCAGAACAGTCCCGGATTCAGGGGGGATGCCGCAGTCATACCACCGTCTACAGTGAACAGTTGGCCAGTCGCAAAAGACGACTCGTCAGAAGCTAGCCAAACAGCCATCCCAGCAATGTCTGCGGGCTTACCAAAGCGTTTGACCGCATGGCGTGCCAGCGCGTCTGATCTAGCCTTTTCCGGGTCATGGGCGAGTTCGAATGCTGCGTCCAGCATGCCCGTCTCAATCCATCCCGGGCAGATTGCATTGCAGCGCACCGCAGGTCCATGGTCCACCGCGATAGAGCGTGTAAGCCCATGCACAAAGGCTTTTGAAGCATTGTAGAGCGCCATCGATGGGTCAGCGGCATTGCCCGAGATAGAACCAATGTTGATGATCGAACCACCCTGAGACATTTTCGGAATAAAGGCGCGGCAACAGTTAAAAACGCCTCGTGCGTTTACTCCCATCACCAAATCCCAATCCGCGTCTGTGCTTTCGGTCACTGTTTTTTCGACCTGAACGCCGGCGTTGTTTACCAGGATATCTACCAGGCCGATTGTTCGGGCAGTACGTGCAACCGCTTCGGGATTGGATACATCCAGCGTGTACCAGGTTACTTGATCAGGTAGATCATCTGGTTGAGGGCCGCGCCCGCAGGTGGCGATAGCCGCACCTTCGGCTGCGAAGGCCTCAACGATGCCGCGACCAATGCCCTGTTTGCCGCCTGTAACAAAGGCGCGTTTCCCAGCTAACCGCATCAGTGTGCCACCATAACGTGACGGACTGCGGTGTAAGCATCCAGCGCATAGACCGACATATCACTGCCCGTGCCTGAGCCCTTCATCGCGGCCCAAGGCATCTCGGGGGTCGCAACCCCATGCGTGTTTACCCAGGTGAATCCATAGCGCAACTTGGACGTCATTTGCATTGCTCTCCCAACATCTCGTGTCCAAACCGATGAGGCCAACCCGTAGGGTCCGTTGTTGGCGGTCTTCAACGCATCTTCTGCCTCAGAAAACCGAGAGACAGTTACAACGGGTCCAAAAACCTCATTGCAGGCAATCTCTGCAGTGTTGTCGACATTGGCGATGACTGTCGGCTGGTAGAAAAAGCCGTCTTCTTCGCCAGAGGCCCCACCGGAAACGATTTCAGAGCTGCTGCGTGCGCGATCAACAAAACCCGCTACACGATCCCGCTGAGCCGCAGAGACAAGCGGGCCCATTTCCGTTCCTTCAGCTTTCGGTGCACCGATTTGGATCTGGCCAACCTGACCGGCAATCGCGGCCACAAGTTTGTCGTAAACACTGTCTGCAACCATCACGCGGCAAGGCTGTGCGCAATCCTGACCGGCATTGAAGTAGCTGCCATATCGGATCGTCTCGGCCACAGCATCGAGATCAGCATCATCAAAGACAATGACTGGCGCCTTGCCGCCCAATTCCAGATGAACGTGTTTAATTTTCTGGGAAGCAGCTCGCATTGCAGCCATGCCTGTCGCCGGAGAACCCGTAACACTGATCCCTTCCATCTGTGGGCTGTTCATCAGGGCATTCCCCACGCCGGGCCCGCGACCATGGATCACGTTAAGCACGCCTTTTGGCAGAACATCTTGTAACAGTTCTGCAAGTCGCAGAGTAGATAGCGGCGTGATCTCGGACGGTTTCAACACCACCGAACATCCTGCCGCAATTGGTGCAGCAATCTTCCAGGACGCCATCATCAGCGGGTAGTTCCAAGGGGCGATGGCGGCGACAGGGCCAATGGGGTCGCGCCGGATCATCGACGTATGACCCGCGACATACTCTCCAGAGGCAGACCCCATCATGGTGCGCGCAGCCCCGGCGAAAAAGTGAAAGACATCAATCGTCAGCGGCATTTCATCATCATGAGCCGATGGCCAGGGTTTTCCCACATCTAGGCTCTCAAGTTCTGCCAACTCCTGGCTGTTCGCCTCGATAACATCAGCTATCTGAAGCAAGATTGTAGCGCGTTCTGCAGGGGTCGTAACCGAAAAGGTCTCAAATGCCTCTGCTGAGCCGCGCACCGCCGCCTCGATCTGTGCATCGCTGGCTTCTTTTACAGCACCGACTACCTCGCCTGTTGCAGGGTTCAGGACGTCCAAGGCCTCTCCGATCCCTTCAACCAATTCGCCATTGATCAACATCTTCGTCTGCATATGCATCTCCTTAGAAGCCAACCTGATCGCCGCCTTTTAGTGCGAGCCGCATGCGGGCTTCTGCTGGCGACGCGACCGTAAGGCCAAGGTTTTCAACGATTGATCGGATGCGCGTGACCTGTTCCGCGTTAGATTTTGCCAACTCACCCTTGCCCATGAACAGGCTGTCTTCGAGACCGACGCGCAGGTTACCGCCCCGCATGGCGCTTTGGGTCGCAAATGGCATTTGGTGACGACCAGCGGCAAGGACCGACCATTCGTAATTCTCTGCTCCGAACAGCTTATCGGCTGTGTTGTGCATGTGAGTCAGATGGTCCGCATCTGCGCCAACGCCACCCAAGATGCCAAATACCATCTGAATGAAAAATGGCGGTTTGATCAGGCCCTGATCCACGAACCATTTGACGTTGTAGAGATGTCCAAGATCATAGCATTCGAACTCGAACTTGGTGCCGTGATCTCCACCAAGTTTTTCGATGGCGTAACGAATTGTTTTGAAAGTGTTGGGAAAGATAAAGTCTTCCGTCATCTCCAAAAATGGCCGTTCCCAGTCGTGCTGAAACTCGGTGTATTTCTGCAGCATCGGAAAGATACCAAAGTTCATGGATCCCATGTTGAGCGATGCCATCTCTGGGCTGGTAGATGTCGCCGCCAGCAGCCGCTCATCCATCGACATCCCCAAGCCGCCGCCGGTCGAGACATTCATCACAACATCGGTGGACTGCTTGATTACGGGTAGAAATTGCTTGAACAGCTCAGGTCGGGGATCGGGTTTTCCTGTCTCCGGGTGCCGTGCGTGCAGGTGAACGATTGATGCCCCTGCCTGGGCCGCCTCAATACTGGCCGTCGCAATCTCGGCCGGTGTAATCGGCAGATGCGGTGACATTGACGGCGTATGGATGCCTCCAGTCGGCGCGCAAGTGATAATGACTGGCTTGGGCATCAGAGCTTCATCTGCTGCACTTGTGCAGACAGCCCCCCGTCCAGAACCCACAACTGGCCAGAGGCATAGCGCGCCTCGTCCGAGGCAAGCCAGTTGACCAAATTTGCAATATCCTCGGGCGTCCCGTAGGTGCGCATCGGATGAACATCACGCACGGCCTTTTGCAGCGTTTCAATGTTGCCACCTCCTCCGCCGGATCCATCGCCGTTGAAGAAGCTCTGCAGCATTGGAGTGTCGATATAGCCAGGGCAGATGGCATTCACCCGGATACCTTCTGGGCCATGATCGCAAGCCATTGCGCGGGTCAAAGCGTGAACTGCACCCTTGGTCGCGCAATAGGCCGCAAGCCCTGGATCTGCGATGAACCCGTCGTAGGAGCCAAAATTGATAAGGCTTGCGCTATTCCCTGTCTTCGCCGCTTCGCGCATCAATGGGATGGCGTATTTCGAGATCAGGAACGTGCCCGTGGAATTAACCGCAAAGCTTTGATTCCATTCCTCCAACGTGGTCTCTTCAACCGTTTTTTCGATCTCGATCCCCGCCGCGTTCACTAGGATGTCCAACTTTCCGTGTGCGGCGCGCACATGATCCATCGCCGCAACCGAGTCTGCTTCTTGAGTCACATCCAGCTTAACAAAATGACTGCCATCATCGTCGTGCTGATCTAACGACCCTTCCGGCGTGAGGTCAGCGGCAAATACCGTTGCGCCCTCTCTTAGAAACCGAGCGACAATCGCGCGCCCGATCCCACCGCGAGCACCAGTCACGAGAGCAACTTTTCCGTTCAGCATCATTGGTTTCAATCCTTCAAAGGCGGAAAACGGTAGCGGCGTGCAGCCACTGTCCAATCCATATTGTTGCGTACATATTGCTGACTTGCATCGGACGGCGGGTTGTAGTCCCAAGGCTCGCTGGCACCGGCCTCCATCGCGGCATGTAATGCACGGCGCGATTTTTGCGTGGCGATTATCTTCTTTCGCAAAGCGCTGCCGTCCCACCGTTCGGCGACTTCGGCTGCAAAACGAGTTTTCGCGTCAGAGTAGCTTGGGTCCGAAGCTAAATTCTTCGTTTCCATCGGGTCAGCACTCAGGTCATAGAGCTGCGGTGGGTCGCTATCACAATGAATATATTTCAAGGGCCCGCGCCGGATCATGATCACAGGATAGCCCGTCATCTCGGCACAGTATTCTCCGATCGCCTCATCAACTGGATCATCTTCACCCCGAGCCAGAGGCATAAGGCTACGACCGTCGATCGGCTCTCCGATCATCGTCTCATCACCGCCACCGATGTCGATAAATGTCGGCAATAGATCAACCAGTGACACTGCATTTTGAGCGGCCCCAACAGCGATGCCTGGTCCGGCCATGACCAATGGAATTCGTGCTGAGTGCTCGAAGAAGTTCATTTTGTACCACAGCCCTCGTTCACCCAGCATGTCGCCATGGTCGGCTGTGACAATCACAATGGTGCTGTCCAACTCGCCCGTTTCTTCGAGGATTTGAACCAGCTCTCCGATTTTGCTGTCGAAGTAACTGACGTTTGCCAAGTAGGCATGGCGCGCGCGCAGGATTTCTTCCTCGGTCAGTGGCACATAAGACGCTTCGATCCCATCCAATAAACGTCGTGAAAAGGGGTCTTGATCCTCCAACGCGGGCACAAACGCGGGCAAGTCAATTTCATCATCCGTATACAGGTTCCACCATTCGGGCCGCGCAACGTAAGGATCATGCGGGTGAATGAAGCTTGCAACCATCGCAAAAGGCGCGTCATTGCCAAGCGCTTTGTCTCGGGCCGCATCGAACAGCCAGCGTTTGGCAGCAAAACCGACCTCGTCGTCATAGTCGATCTGGAAAGTCGCGTGGGCAACGCCGCTTTCCTTCACCGTTTGCATGTTGTGATACCACTTGTCGATCCGCTCGTCCGGGGCCTCCCAATCCGGGGTCCACGCGAAATCAGCAGGATAGATGTCGGTTGTCACACGATCCTCAAATCCATGCATCTGATCCGGCCCGACAAAATGCATCTTGCCTGCCAAACATGTACGATAGCCCAGCGATTTCAGATAATGCGCAAATGTCGGCACCGAAGCCTTGAACTCGGATGCATTGTCGTAAGCTGCGATGCGACTGATGTGCTGACCCGACATAAAGGAAAACCGTGAAGGCGCACAGAGAGGGGAATTGCAGTAAGCTGCATCGAAGCGCATGCCGCGCGCGGCCAACGCGTCAAGATGTGGCGTCTTGGCGACCTTATGCCCGTACGCCCCTGTGAAATGCGGAGCCAATTGGTCCGCCATGACCACAAGGATGTTTGGCCGCGTCACGTGGCACCTTTTGCGTAAGCGTCCAAGACTAAGCCATGGAAGTGATGAACGGCGTGCTCGGACTTGCCGGACCCGTCCGGGTCATTGACGATCCGACCTTGGGTGAACGCAGGTGTATTCATCCCGCGCTGCACACTTTCGACAAGGCTGATATCTTCGACCTGAAGAACTTCGTCCAGATAGCGAATTGCGTCCAACTCCATCGCGTCGGGTTCCGGCGTCTCAAGGAAGAAGTCGTAAGTTTCAAGCGTCCGATCTGGCCCAACAGGTATGATGTTCAACACGATCATGCTGGACCGTCCGGGATATCGCATCAGGCAAGTGGTGGGATAGAGCCACCAAACCGCGTGAGTTTTCACCGTGGCGTTCGAGACGTCATAGGCGGTATTTGGACTGTTGCCTGCGTCAGCCATATGGCTGGAGTAGATGCCGTAGGTTGTAACCTTGTAGGTATCCATATCCACGAGGTCACAAAAATCCTTATGGGCCGTAGGGCAATGATAGCACTCAAGGAAATTGTCCACGACGTTCTTCCAATTCGACTTGATGTCGTAGGTCAGACGGTGGCCAAAAGTGAGTTGATCCACATCCGGCGCCCAATGGCGCACCTCGGCTTCCAGGTTTCCGGATTGCTCTGACAAAGAGGCAGCCGTCGGATCCAAATTGACAAAAACAAAACCGCAGAATTCTTCAACCTGCACTTCGTCGAGGCAAATCTCATCCTTGTTGAAGTCTTCGAGGTTTTCAGTATGTGGCGCACGCGCCAATTGCCCGTCAAGCTTATAGACCCAGGCGTGATAGGGGCACATAATCCGTGTGGTATTGCCTTCGCCTGATAGCAGTTCATGGGCACGGTGTTTACAGACGTTGTAAAAGGCGCGAAGCTTACCCTCTTTGTCACGCACGACCGCAATAGGCTGACCGGCAACATCCACCGTTACATATGATCCCGGCTCACGCGTCTTTTCGACATGACACACCCATTGCCAACTCTTGGAGAGAATCGAGCGAAGGTCAGCGTCAAACCACTTATCCTGTGTGTATGCCGAAGCCTGTAACGAGCTAGAACGTGATGGATCGACGTGATAGCCCAAGGAAATTGTTTCTGAACCGGTCATGCTGTCTCTCCCAGGTATCGCTAACCCTATTTAAAGTTAAATCAGAGATTGTACATAATTCGCCATCACTTCGGAATATTTCGCCGCTCAATTAATTTTCGAGAATACCCTGTTGATCAAACGAGCGCTGGATTTAACTGACAGGCAACTGCTCCGCCGTGCCAGTACCCGTTTAGCGGTCATTGGTGCGCATTGCAGCAATCGGTAAACTGGGCTCGAATTGGTCGTTCTCTGCTGTATGTGTTATTGACTGGTCGGTGCCCATATCTGACGTTTAGCATCGACTTTCCATTTCCATAAGGCGATGGAAAACGAGGCTATTTGGACCGTCTGCAAACCTCTTGGCCCTGACCACTATGTCACTCGCGGTACGACATAGTGGAACTTCAAATATCTCCCGCGATTTCATGTGAACGTCTGGGATCGTCCACCAGACAATGTGTCACAGAACTCGTTCCACCGAGCTTCGAACTGCACCGGATCGCACGCCTGTTGCGATTCTCTAGTAAAGATCGAGTGCCCTGATCTCATCCCTTTTCCTGAGGGCTTAGAAATTCTCTGTCGCCTCAAGCCTAGTGGCAGCTTCGAAGTGTTTCACTTTCGGCGAGTCGTGTTTTGCTGTCTTTTAAGACGTCGGCGACCGGGTTTCTGTCTGATTTGATTCCGGTTCCCAGTGCGTAGTCAATCACTACTCTAATCTTTTTTCGCACTCGACGCGCCATTTCATGTTTTGCTTTCCAGATTGAGTTAAGAACGGCGAAAAAAATCTGATCGCGAAATCAAGTGAACCGGCTTTTTCCCAACAACGGGTGACGTGTAGATGTTCAGTGTGTTAAACTGATGGTCAACCTGCTTGCCGTTACTGCTTTTCGGAATGATACATCCTTTGTGAACGCGAGTGGCAAGCTCATCGAATGTGATAAAGACCTTCGCTACAGCTTCCTTTTGCTCAACGGGATCGCCACTGCCTCATGCCAATCTTCGGTATTCCTCGGCTTTTGATCTTGCTTCTTCGACGCAGACCATCGACGCGGATCGCAGACCAAAGTCACTGCGCCGCTCTTGCACTACGATGCGCAATAGCCATCGTTTTGCACCTTTTGGATCTACCACTAAGTAGAGGCCGCCTCCGACTATGTGGCAGTCCAGAGCGGCTTTCTCGACCACACGCTGTGTCAGTCGACGTTCGACGTATCGACCCTTTGCATTGCAGCTTTGTCCCGAATTTCGGTTACCAGATATCCACCCCGCAATTTACACCAAATTACGGGGATCAGAACAGGGATATTGAGCGCAGAAAAAAAGTGTCTGATTTCAATGACACAACGGTGCGCTGGCGCCGTTTTAACATTCCGAAAGTGGGTAATGGCGGAGACGAAGAGAGTTTATGCAAATCGATAAGATCTAATAAATAATGTATAACATAAACATCTTAGAAGCCCTTGGTCATTTCCACCGAAGAAGCTATGCGGGATTTAATGGGAGATAAATCAGGTAGCTAAATTCGAACACTTGGGACTAAAAAAGTAGTCGACGTTCAAACGGCATGGCTCCAACGCCAACTGACGTTAGTCATCCTTTTGGAATTTGCTTGAAGTACCTTTGCATTTATAAGCTGTGAATATGGTCCCTCTCGCGGTGCGGTCTGATCGATTGCTGTAATTCGCCCGATAAGGCTCGTATGCGCCACACAACACATCTTCGCTGCGGTTGCAGTCCTAGTTGTTCTTTAGCGGCGGCTACGCGCAGGAAGCGGACTTTGCAAACTTTTCCGGACGGACTAAATCGGAAGTACAATCCTAGTCAGATTGGCTGCAGCGCTGCCTCACCAAACCGGCCATTCGCCGCGCGCTACAGCAAGTTTGACTTAAGTGATTGGTCAGAGCCAGATACGGCGAGCCCGGGCAACGCAGGAAAATCTCGAGACGCTCGACGTCAGCGTATTTGGCTCAATAGGGGCAAATGGTAACGCGCCGTCGGCGGATGGTTTTGTCTGACCGAGTCGAAAAATACTGTTTTCAAATAGCGTTGTGAATGTCAGGGATTGGGTGCTACAGATCTGGTACAATTCCGAATAGATGATCGACGTAATCCGCGGGTGTTGCCTGCCCCGGACCAACCGGGGCAAGGGAGTATCCGTCTACTGGTTACGCCAGTTCGGGCTAAAATCAGGCAGCCGCGATCTGGCGAGCCTTTTCGACCATGACCTCCGCCTGGCGGATCGAGGCATAGTCGATCAGACGACCATCCAGCGACACTGCACCTTTGCCTGCGGTCTCGGCCTCGGCCATAGCAACAAGGATACGCTGCGCCTTGGTGACTTCGGCATCGCTGGGTGACATGACCTCGTTCGCCAGAGCGATCTGGCTGGGATGGATGGCCCATTTGCCTTCGCAGCCCAACACCGCCGCCCTTTTGGCAGCTGCCTTATAGCCTTCAGGATCCTGGAAATCACCGAACGGACCATCAATCGGACGCAGACCGTTGGCACGGGCGGCGACAACCATACGGGCGAGCGCGTAGTGCCACATATCGCCCCAATGGGTCGCGCGCGCAGCATCGCCATCCGGGTCAGTCAGAACCGAATAGTCGGGGTTCACGCCACCAATGATCGTGGTTCGCGCGCGGGTCGAGGCTGCATAGTCCGCCACACCGAAGTGCAGGCTCTCATTGCGGTTCGAGGCCGCCGCGATTTCGCTGACATTCTGCATGCCCAGAGCGGTCTCGATGATATGCTCGAACCCGATGCGTTTCTTGTAACCCATCGCGTCTTCGATCTGCGTGACCATCATATCGACGGCATAGACATCTGCTGCTGTGCCGACCTTGGGGATCATGATCAGGTCCAGCCGCTCACCGGCTTGTTCGACTACATCCACAACGTCGCGATACATGTAATGCGTATCCAGCCCGTTGATGCGCACCGACATTGTCTTGCTGCCCCAGTCGATATCGTTCAGGGCTTGAATGATGTTCTTGCGGGCCTGCTCTTTTTCATCCGGGGCTACCGCGTCTTCGAGATCTAGGAAGATCACGTCCACATCCGATTTCGCGGCTTTTTCGAACATGCCGGGCTGGCTGCCCGGCACGGCGAGTTCGCTGCGGTTCAGGCGCGCGGGGGCCTGTTCGATGGCATAAAAGCTCATGGGTTTTGCTCCTTTGAAGAAGGGTGCGTCAGATCACGCGGTCACGGGGTGGGCGACCAGCGAAGAAGTCGCCCAGATTGTCCAGCACGCGAAAGCCCATGGCTTCGCGCGATTCTTTTGTTGCGCTGCCCAGATGCGGCAGCATCACGAGGTTGTCGCATTGCAGCAGGTCGGGGCTGATGCGTGGCTCGCCGTCGAACACATCCAGCGCGGCGCCGCCGATCGTGTCGAACATCAGCGACTGTACCAAAGCGCGCTCGTCCACCACCTCGCCGCGCGCGGTGTTGATCAGGAAGGCGTCGGGCTTCATCAGGTCCAGCCTGCGTCCGTTGATCAGGTGCCGGTTCGCAGCCCCGCCGGGGCAATGCAGCGAGACAAAGTCGCAATGCGGCAGCAGATCATCCACCGTTTCGACTTGGGTCGCATCGAACTGCTTCAGCACGTCGGGCGACACGGCGCTGCGGTTCTGGACAAGAATTTTCATGCCAAACCCGTGATGGGCGCGACGGGCCATTTCCTGACCGATGCGGCCAAAGCCGATGATGCCCAGCGTCTTGCCGCTGACCTTGGTGCCGACCAAATGGGTCGGACGCCAGCCGGTCCAGCCGCCTGCGCGCAGCTCGCGCTCGCCCTCACCGGCGCGACGGGCGACCATCAGAAGCAGGGTCATGGCCAGATCGGCGGTGCATTCAGACAGAACATCGGGCGTGTTGGTGACCGTCATACCCAGATCACGGGCCGCCGGTTCACAGATATGACTGTACCCGACGCCGTAATTGGCCAAAATCTTGGTCTGAGCTGCGGCCACGTCCAGCGCCTCGGCGCTAAGCGTGTCGGTGACGGTGGGCAGAACCGCGTCGTATGTCTTCAACGCGTCGCGGAGTTCCGCCGGAGACATCGGAATGTCCCCGGTATTCAGCACGGCGTTGTAGTTTTCGGCCAGTTGCGCCTCGACGGCGGCAGGCCAGCGACGGGTGACAAGGACCGAAGGTTTGACCATCACGCGGCCTTTCCCATGACACGGGCGATAGTCTCGCCGATCACCGCGGGGTTTTCAGCAACCGTTACACCAGCCGCTGACAGGATTTCCACCTTCTCGCTGGCGCTTTCGCCAAAGGCCGAGATGATCGCCCCAGCATGGCCCATGGTCCGGCCCTTGGGCGCGGTCAGACCCGCGACATAGGCCACAACAGGCTTGGTGACGTGGTCACGGATATATTCTGCAGCCTCGGCTTCCTGAGGGCCACCGATCTCGCCGATCATAGCTATGACCTCGGTGTCTTCGTCCTGTTCGAACCGCTCAAGGATATCGCGGAAGGACGAGCCGTTGATTGGATCGCCGCCAATGCCGACGCTGGTTGAGACACCGATGCCGCGCTCTTTCAACTGCGCCGCAGCCTCATAACCCAGCGTGCCCGAGCGTCCGATGATCCCCACAGTGCCCGGCAGGTAGATATGTCCCGGCATGATGCCCAGCAGCGCCTTGCCGGGGCTGATGGTACCGGCACAGTTCGGACCGGTCAGCACCAGGCGCTTGTCCTTAGGATAGCGGTACATGTAGCGTTTTACGCGGATCATGTCCTGCGCGGGGATGCCGTCTGTGATGCAGACGCAATAGCGAATACCGGCATCTGCGGCCTCCATGATCGAATCCGCCGCAAACGGCGGAGGCACGAAGACAAGGCTAGCCTCGGCGCCAGTGGCCTCAACCGCCTGTTTGACGGTGTCGAATACGGGTACGCCTTCGACGGTCTCTCCGCCTTTGCCGGGAACAACGCCGCCAACGACGTTGGTGCCATATTGCACCATATCCTTGGTATGCAGGCGCGCCATGCGTCCGGTGATGCCCTGAACGATAACGCGGGTGTCGCGGTCCAGAAGAATGCTCATTACACAGCCCTCATCTTGGTGTTTTGGGACAGATCGTTGCGCCATGCACCCACAGCGCGTTCAGCGGCTTCCATAAGGGTTGTCGCGCGGATGATTGGCAGGCCCGATTTGGCCAGGATCTTCTGACCTTCCTCGACATTGGTGCCCGCCAGACGCACGATGACCGGCAGGTCGATTTCCAACTCGCGCAGCGCCTGCACTACGCCCTCGGCCACCCAGTCACAGCGGTTAATGCCTGCGAAGATATTGACCAGCACCGCCTGAACGTTGTCATCGGACAGTACCAGTCGGAACGCTTTGGCCACCCGCTCGGGCGAGGCACCGCCACCGATGTCCAGAAAGTTCGCAGGTTCACCGCCAGCCAGCTTGATGGTGTCCATCGTGGCCATGGCCAAACCGGCACCGTTCACGATACAGCCGATATTGCCGTCCAGTCCGACATAAGACAGTCCGCGATCCGCCGCGCGGCTTTCGCGCGGGTCTTCCTGACTTTTGTCGCGCAATTCAGCAACCTGCGGATGGCGAAACAGGGCATTGTCGTCAAAGCTCATCTTCGCGTCCAACGCCAGCACACGGTCGTCACCAGTGATGACCAGCGGGTTGATCTCGACCATAGTCGCGTCCAGCTCGCTGAACGCAGCATAGCAACCCTGCAGGGTACGGACCATGTGCTGAATTAGGCGAGGTTCCAGCCCCAGATTAAACGCTATTTCGCGGGCCTGAAACTCCTGCAATCCAACGGCAGGTTCAACGATTGAGCGGACGATACTGTCGGGGCGCTCAGATGAGATTTCTTCGATCTCCATCCCACCTTCCGAAGAGGCCACGATCATCACCCGCTGACTGGACCGATCCAGCACAAAGCCCAGATAAATCTCGCGATCAATCGGTACGGCGGCCTCCACATAGACGCGGTAAATGCCTTTGCCCTCGGGGCCGGTCTGGTGCGTCACCAGCTTGCGGCCAAACATCTCGTCACAAGCCTCGTATATTTCGCTTTCCGAGTTGCACAGCTTTACACCACCGGCCTTTCCACGCCCGCCGGCATGGACTTGCGCCTTAATGACCCACTTGTCACCACCCAACTCACGCGCGCGATATGCCGCTTGCTCGGGGCTGTAGGCCAAAGCCCCCGAAGGGACCTCGACGCCGAAATTCGAAAGAAGTTCTTTCGCCTGATATTCATGGATATCCATCTGCATTCCCTCCCGTTATGCAGCGATAGATGTGCCGTAGCGACTTTCCAAAAGTGCTTCGATGGCTTCGAAATCAACTGAGCCGCCCATCTCGCGGATGGCCTGGGCGAACAGCCTGACGATGCGACTGACCGATTGGTGGGTTAGCTGGTTCAGGATGCCGATACGGACTTGAACCGGGGCGCTGAGCGTGGGCCAGATGCCAAAGCCACGGGCGCGGCAGTTCTGTACCAACTCCATCTCACGACCCGCCAGCTCTGCGGGCAGGTTCAGCACCACAAGGCTGGGCATGTCCGATGTGACTTGGCAACCCATCGCGGTGACGGCGTCGCGCAGGACGGCCTCATGCGTGCGATAGGAATGCGCACGTTTGGCCAATCCCTCCTGCAAAGTCAGGCGTAGCGATTCATGGAAGGCGGCGACCGCATAGCCCGAATGGGTACGGTGATAGGTGCCCTTTTCCACGTTTTGCCCGTCAACGATGCCCCAGTGGCGTGCTTCGAAAATCGGGTTGTGGACGTATGTATAGGCGCCGGAGGTCTTCAGCGCGTCGATATAGGCGTCGGTGAAGCTGACCGGCGCATAGGTCAGCGGTAGGCAGCACAGCCCTTTTTGCGGGCACGAGGCCCATCCCGC
Source organism: Ruegeria sp. D7 (assembly GCF_056534355.1). Lineage (NCBI taxonomy): Bacteria > Pseudomonadati > Pseudomonadota > Alphaproteobacteria > Rhodobacterales > Roseobacteraceae > Ruegeria > Ruegeria sp. D7. Next base: position 30,664 of record NZ_JBQFPG010000016.1, on the reverse strand, counting down.
GACACCCGGATAGTCATCGATGCGGAAATCCGCGATACCCAACGACGATACGGCATCGATCAAACCCATCACATCGTGGCGTTCACAGGCATCCGAGAAGCCACGCAGGTCGTTGACCCGACCTGACCCGGTTTCCCAATGCGCCATGAAGGCCCACTTCGGTTTGTGCGTGGCCAACACCTCTTCGACCATCTCGCCTGTGACGGGCTGGCCGTGGGGAATTTCAATAACGGCGACACTCGCGGCTTGTGGGTCCAGAGGGTTGGTCGCGTGCTCTTCCGGTGTTGCAGCCTTGATCCGCAGAGTCATCGCATCGATGCCCGAGAAGGTGCCATTGGTGAATGCCACAACCTTGTCACCCGGCATCACCGCCGAGAACATGGTGTCCAGCCCACTCCATCCGGTGCCAGCAACCGCGAAGGTATGGGTGTTGGCGGTGCCCCAGATCTGACGCAGCATGTGCTTGCATTCGATCATGCCACGCAGCACGTCGCTCTGCATGTGGTCGGCAACGCCGGCGCTGGCAAACGCCTGCAAAACACGTGCGTCGGTGTTTCCCGGTCCTGGGCCAGCGGCCAGCGTCTCGGGGATGTCGAGCGTTGGATAAATCTGAAACGTCATGTGCTCCTCCTGTGCGTCGGGTGTGTTCGATACCGCCGATCGCCTTGACCCAGAGGAAAACTGAAACTTGCGCCGGGGCACAACGTAACTTACTACAGCTTTAGCATATCTTGTTAGGTGGGTATTAACCTACCCATTTTGGTAAATATGCCAATGTATACTGAAAGCATCCCCACCAAAATGGGTAGGTTTAGATAAAATCAGACGGGAAAACAATGTCCGACACATCTCAACGCCCCATTGATGTCATGCTGGCCAACAACAACCCTTTGGTGCTGTCGGCCATGTCCGAGATCTTCGAGCGCGACCCGCGATTCTCTCTGGTGGCCACTTCAGCGACCGCCGAGGGATTTCTGGGCACAGTCATGCGGGTGCCGGTTCAGGTGGGGATCGTGTCCTGGGAACTTCCTGCTTTGGGCGCGGCAAAACTGATTGAGGTTCTGCGCGAGCAGACCAACGCGCCACGCTTTGTGGTCTATGGGGACGAGGCTGGGGACGTACCGCGTCAGGCTATGCAGGCCGGGGCCGCAGGGTTCGCGCCGCGTTCGGGCGAGGTCGAAGGCTTGCTGGAAACCTGTGTCGATGTCGCTAAGGGCAAAATGGTATTTCCCTATATCGACGTGCGCAAAATGCATCAAAACCCGTTGCAGACTCTGTCGCGCAAGGAACTCGCTATCCTTGAGGCACTGGCGCAGGGCATGTCTAACAAGGAATTGTCGAAAGAGCTGCAGATTTCGACCAACACGGTAAAGTTCCATCTGTCGAACATATACGACAAGCTGTCGATCAAGAACCGCGCGCAGGCGATTGCCTTCTATTACGCTTCAAAACTGGACAACGTAAACTCGTGAACTGCGAAGCTCAGATAGTCGGAGATTTCTAGAAAGAAGCGTCCGCAGGTTTTGTGATACTGGCGACATTCTCGCGCGTTAGGGCTGCAGCCTGCAGAAATACCAAATAGCCATTGCAATACCCGTTGAAACCAAGATAACCCGCGAAACAGATTCCCGTCTGCAACCCCCTCTTGATTGAGGCGGCGATCTCGTGCTCAGGCTGCTGTCGGCGGTTATACCGCGTTGAGTTCTCAAATCCATGATTGTGATACCCCGCACCTTCGGCTCTTAGGATTAGAGCAGTCAGGATGTGAAGCTGAGTCCCGGCTGAGAGATGTGCATATTCGTTGGTGCTAGCGGGATCGGTGTCGGGATGTTGACATGGGCTGTTGCGGAACCCGTCGCGCACTTCAAGAACAACCCATCGGTTGTTCAGGGCGTGACAACGGCCCTTGACGCGGACAATGTGCGCACGGCTTATGTCTGGTCCTATCTGCATTGGGGTCTGGGCGCTTGGGCGTGCTATGCGATTGCCGGCCTTGCGCTGGCGTTTTTCAGCTATCGCCGCGGGCTTCCCCTAACGATCCGCTCGTCTCTGACGCCATTATTCGGCAAGGCTCTGTCAGGTATTCTTCGGGCTCTTCATCAGCCCCGGTGATCTGAAGTATGGGGCGCGCCCGGTCACGAGCTTGAATTCCGCCGCCCACTGTTTGACGACCGCTTTTCGCGGGGCGATCACGATGACCCGATCGATCAGATCCGCATTGAGCAAACGCTGTGCGATGACCGAGGCGCAGATGGTCTTGCCCGCGCCCGGCGCCGCGTTGATCAAAAAATGCCGATCTTCGCCGGCCTGGAGCCAGTCCATTGCTTTGTTGGCGCAGGCAGCCTGCCACGGTCTGAGATTAATCGTCGTCATTGCTTGCGCCTTTCTTCAGATTGCAGGTGGCGCAAGCCGGGGCCGATGATGCGAATTTGGAGGCTGCCGAATGACAGACGAAAACACATCTGCGGTCGGCTACATGAACCCGCCCGAACATACCCGCTTCAAAAAGGGTAAGTCGGGCAATCCCCGTGGTCGCCCGCGCAAGCGGGAAGACCTGAACACAGTTCTGAACCGAGTCCTCAATCGCAAGGTGCGGGTCAAAGAAAACGACCAGAAATTGCCGATCCGGGATGCACTGATGTGGAAGCTGCGCGATCTGGCACTGAATGGTGACAAGCAAGCAATGGCTCTGCAGCGACGCATCATCGACGAGTCAGGTATCGCCGATCCCAATGCCTATTCGCCGGAGGAAGAGAAAAAGAAGATCCTCCGCGCCGTCAAGCGGATCGCCGAACACAGGAAGCAGAAAGAAAAAGACAATGAGTAACGACAAGAAAGTAGGCTACGCCAACCCTCCTGAGTCCACGCGGTGGCAGAAGGGTCAATCCGGGAATCCTAAGGGTCGGCCGAAGACGAAGTCCGAATTCATGATGGACGCTGCACAGATTCTGACCCAGCCCGTCGACGCCCGCGCGCCAGACGGCACGACTGTTCGTTTGGACGGTATTGAAGCCGCCTATCTTGCGCTCTGCCGCAAAGGTCTCAAAGGGCACAAACCGTCACTGCTTGAAGCGATCCGGATCATGTTGGAAGTAGGCCCAGCCGTGCAAGCGAAAGAGGAAGAGCAGAAAAACAAGCGGCAGGAATTGGTGGAACGGCTGGAGCGCATGGGCGTGAAAATTCCAGAAGACTCCAAATTGCGCGGTTAGCGCAAATCCGTACTGGACTTCAGCGCGGACACGAGCGTCACTGCTCCCACGCCCGGTTGGACCCCGGGCGCATCTCGGTACCAGGGCCGGCATCCCGCAGGCCCGGAAAAACGAGGAACAAGAATGTCCAAGTCCAAATCAACCCCTTCGCGCGTGAGCAAGACTGCAATCCTGCGTAAATTGCGGAGCCGCAAGGCCGGCACAGATCTTGCCGCCCTTCAGTCCGCAACCGGCTGGCAGCCCCATTCGGTCCGGGCGGCGCTGAGCGGGCTCAGGAAGGCGGGGTATCGCATCGACCGCGCGGAACCCACCAAGCCCGGCACTGGCGCCATCTACCGCATCACCAACGGCCCGGAGAGCTCTCCGTGGCCGAGATCGAAACCTTGGACCGGGCGGCGCTGATCGCCGCCTGGAAAGAGGTCTTCGGCACCCCTGCCCCGAAACTCCTCAGCAGTCCCTTCCTGCGCCGGTTCCTGGCCGTCGAAGTGCAGACCCACGAGCGTGGCGGGTTGCCAAAAGACTTTGTCACAAGGCTCGCCAAGGCTGCACGGGACATTCCGTCTGCCACAAGCCCCGCGCTCAAACCCGGCGGCCGTCTGATCCGCGAATGGATTGGCGCGACCCATGTGGTCGATGTCGTCGAGGGCGGCTTTCTCTGGAAAGGTCAGCGCTATGCGTCGCTGTCGCCGATCGCCCGCGCCATCACCGGGGCCCGATGGTCCGGGCCCCGCTTCTTCGGTCTGAAGCGGGCGGGTTGACCGTGAGCAAGCCGCGAATCCGATGCGCCATCTACACGCGTAAATCCTCCGACGAGGGGCTCGACCAGGACTTCAATTCGCTCGATGCCCAGCACGAGGCGTGTGCCGCATACATCGCCAGCCAGCGGCACGAAGGCTGGGTTGCGGGCAAGTCCCGATATGACGATGGCGGCATCTCCGGTGGCACGCTCGACCGGCCCGGCCTTCAGCGCCTGCTGGCAGACATCGACGCGGGGCTCGTTCAGATGGTTGTAGTCTACAAGATTGATCGTCTGACCCGATCCCTTGCCGACTTTGCCAAGCTGGTCGAGCGCTTCGATGCCGCCGGTTGTTCCTTTGTCTCGGTTACCCAAGCCTTCAACACCGCCTCGTCGATGGGCTGGCTGACGCTCAACGTTCTGTTGTCCTTTGCCCAATTTGAGCGTGAGGTGACGGCCGAGCGGATCCGGGACAAGATCGCGGCCTCCAAGAAGAAGGGTCTTTGGATGGGCGGCGTGCCGCCGCTCGGATACGATCCGCATGCCGATCCCAAGATCCGCGGCCTCGTCATCAACGCAGACGAAGCTGAAACAGTGCGGACGATCTTCGCCCTCTACGAGGACCTCGGCTGCCTGAATGCTGTCATGCGTCGCGCCAATGAGTTGGGCCTGCGCTCCAAGCTGCACCGTTTCAAGTCCGGGCGGGTCCAGGGCGGTAATACACTCTCGCGCGGCCAGATCTATGCGGCTCTGCGCAACCCGATCTACATCGGAAAGATCCGCCACAAGACCAAAGTCTGGGATGGACAGCATGAGCCGATCGTAAGCGAGGCGGTTTGGGAACGGGTCCAGGAAAAACTGGAGACTGCCAGTGCGCGCCCGCGGAGTCGAAAGACCGCTGCCAAGCAACTCAGTACCAGGCCCACTGCACCGCTCACCGGGAAACTCCGTGATGAAACCGGAGATCGACTGACCCCGACGCACACCCATCGTCATGGACGGCAGATCCGGTACTACGTCTCAAACCGGCTGATTTCTGGGGGGACGGAGCCGCGAGGCTGGCGATTGCCTGCAAACGCCCTGGAGCATGCTGTGGCGAACGCCATTGCAGGGCGCATCAGCAAGCTCGCCCAGGACCATCGGATTTGCACACGACCAGATCTGCAACGTGACGGCGCCATACTGGCAAAAGCGCGTCGACTCGCCAGTCGGCTCTCAGAGGGTACACCCGATCTTCTGCAGAAGATTTTGGACGATGAGCAGATCACGAAAAACGGCATTGTCTTGCGACTTAATACGGATTGCCTAGCCAAGGCGTTGGAAATGCAGCCCAATGAGATGGACGGTGCAGTTCGGATGATCGAGGCTCCCTTCGAACTTCGGCGACGCGGTGTCGAAGGAAAGATCGTCATCGGCGACCGCGAGCCTCAACCAGATCGTACGCTCCTTCGCGCTCTTTCCCGCGCGCATGTCTGGGCAGCCGAATTGCGCGACGGCAGGCTCCTTAGAGAGATCGCCGTGGCGACGGGGCATGCAGAATCCTACATTCGCACCCGATCGCAGCTGGCGTTCCTGTCGCCCGCGATCCAGAGCGCAATCCTCGAGGGGCGCTAGCCGACGAACCTGACCCTCGAACGGTTCATCCGAAAACCACTGCCACTGGACTGGGATGCCCAGGCCCGATTGTTCGGCTTCAAAGGCGGTCAGAGACTTCCCTGATCTGGATGTGGCGTTCCCTGTTTCTCCTAAGAATTTCCCTGATAATCGCGAAAATGTTCCCTGTTATCTTGCGCAGGGAAATCTTGTGCAACGCACTGATAACACGTGATGATTCAGAAGCCAAAATCAGCCAAAAGGCCCAAATCTGAAGTATTTCCCAATTAACTCCCTGTTAGCAGGGAATTTTGGCCCTAACCGAAGCGCATGATGGTGCCTCCAGAGAAGTTACGAGGAAATCGCGCCAGCTTATGGGATCATGGTCGTCTCTCTGGCAGATGGCATAGCCCAAGCGCCCGGGAAAACGGGAGAAAACAGGGAAAGAAGGACTGCGCAGGCAGAGATAGGGGTGGGTGGCGGAGACGAAGGGATTCGAACCCTCGAGACGGTTTCCCGCCTACTCCCTTAGCAGGGGAGCGCCTTCGACCACTCGGCCACGTCTCCGCTGGCCGGTATATCCTTGCCTGTCATCCAGATACAAGGCGATTTTCTATGTCTGGAAAATTTTTCTGAATACCGATGATCAAACCCACAAGAAGGAGCGCTGGGGCTACCGAAAGCAGGGGTGCGAAACCCCCGAAATGCTGAAAAACATGCAAAACCTTGCCAACTCCACCTGTTCTGGCGCATATTTGTCTAGTTTTAAGGCTCTAATAACTATTCAGATTTAGCTTTCTGAGGCGACAGATATCGGGCGTGGGGTGTTTGGCACCCTGGTAGGTACCTTTTGGGGGAAGGGGACTTGGGTTTGGCCTGGTTGAAATTGTTTTGTGTTTTCTTGGTTCTAGCGACGCTGCCTGCGTCGGCCATCGCATCAATCGGAAAAGTGCTCAGTGCTAAACCGGGCGCGGATATTATCCGGGCCGGTAAAAAGATACGCTTGCGTGAAGGGATGGATGTTGTTTCAGGCGATACTATTTCGACCGACAGATCAGGCGTGGTTCAATTGGTGTTTGTAGATGAAACCAAGATCGCGGTTGGTCCGAACGCGCGAATGATCCTGGATGTCTCGATGCTGCGAGGCAATCGGAAGGCAAAAAACTTCACCGTGCAGGCGCTGGGCGGCAGTTTCCGTTTCATTTCGGGCAAAAGCAGAAAGCGCGCTTATTCGATCAAAACGCCCGATGCCACCATGGCCGTGCGGGGAACGACATTTGACATGTGGATTACATCCGGCAGCCAAAGCGCGATGCTGGTTATCGAGGGCACCGTTCAGATGTGCGGCCGACGCGGGTCATGCCGGTCGGCAAGCCGACAGTGCAGTCTCTTTGCGACCGGTTCGGGCGGTCAGGTGGGGCGCCCGATAGATCAGGAGCAGTATGACAAAGCGCTAAAAGGTGGTTTCCCCTTCATACGCTCGCAAACGCAACTGCTGCCACCGTTTCGGGTGAGTGCCGAAGGGTGTTCGGGCAGACAGGCTCAGGCCCCAAAGATTGAATCTGAAAGGCCAGAGCGGCGCGAAGCGCGGCGGCAAACGGAACAAGGTCGTTCTGAGGTGTCGGCGGCCCGCGAAAGCGGGCGATCCGAAGCGCCAGACCGGGCCTCAGCCAGCGCCGAAGGGCGTTCCGGGACATCAGCGCGCGCAGGAGTAAGCGCCTCGGGTGAAACGAGAACATCCGTAAACGCATCCAGTGGAAATATCGGTGGATCGGGTGTCAGGGCAACGGCGACGGCAGGTAACGCTTCAGCGATAGCTGGTTGGTAGCATCAGGTTACATATATTTTCATGTTCCCCTGCGCCTGGAAGGTGAACGTGGTGGGTAAGATAAGAGACAAAATTGGGCGTCGATTAGTATTCAGGCTTGTAGGCTTGGGGCTGATCTTGATGGGCTGCTTCATTAGGGTCGCGGATCCGTATCCCGTTCAAATGTCCAGATTGATTTACTTCGATATCCTGCAGCGGATTTCACCACGGGCCTACAACCCAGATCTGCCGGTCCGCGTAGTAGATATTGATGAAAGGTCTCTGGCAGAATGGGGCCAATGGCCATGGCCTCGTACCCTGTTGGGTCAGATGGTCGAACGATTGGGCGAATACGGTGCCGCTGCGATTGCCTTTGATATGCTGTTTGCCGAGCCCGACCGATACTCTCCGATGCGACTGTTGCAAGACCCGACCTTGTCCGGACTATTGCAGGTGGATCAGGCCGCGATCGATCTGGACAATGACGTCAGATTTGGGGACGAAGTTGCGAAATGGCCAGTGGTTCTGGGTGTGGCAGCCCGGCAAACCGATAGCGGTACGGCCATTGTACCGAAGGCGGGGTTAGTTGAAATCGGAGAGAACCCCGCAGCTGGCCTTGTCAGCGTTGCCCACTGGACCTCTCTGGCGCCGCCATTGGGGGAAGAAGCGGCCGGGATCGGGGGTGTTAATGTTTCGCCCCAAGGAAGTTTGGGTGTGGTGCGACGGGTCCCTGTGCTTTGGTCCGGGCCCAACGGTGTATTACCTGCGCTTGGGGTTGAAGCCCTGCGGGTGGCCATGGGCGAATCCGTTTATTTTGCCGAAGGATCGCAGGACGAGATCGGCATCATGCTTGAGGTTGGTCTGGGTGATTTTGTGCTGCCGACCACCGAGAATGGCGAGATCTGGGTGCGTTACAGGCGGGACAATCCTGGCCTCTATCTGTCGGCCGATGATGTCATGCGCAGCGGTAGTGATCCAACGCTTCAGTCAGAGATAGAAGGACGGATCATTCTGGTCGGCACCTCTGCGGCGGGCTTGTTCGATATACGCGAAACGGCACTGGGTGAATCTGTTCCCGGTGTTTCGATCCACGCCCAGATTATCGAACAGATCATCCTTGGCGATGTGCTGAGCAGATCGGATGTTACCTCTGCACTTGAGCTGCTGGCGTTCGTGATCCTGGGCGTCGTTGTCACAGTGGTCATGTCCAACTATGGGGCGGTCGCTTCTTTTGCTGCAGGCGGTGTGGCCGCATCGGCCGTGATTGCCATCAGTTGGTTGGCGTTCCAGAACCAGTCGGTTCTGTTTGATGCGACCTTCCCTTTGGCAGGAGGTATGGCCAATTTCGGGCTTCTGGCCGGGTACCTCTTTGTTTCGACCGAGCGGGAGAAGCGGGTGATCCGCCAGACTTTCTCGCATTATGTCGCACCGGAAATCCTCGATGAGATGGAGGCCAACGGGCATCAGCTGCAATTGGGAGGTGAATCTCAGGAGATCACGGTGATGTTTTCGGACATTCGGGGCTTCACGCCATTGTCCGAGTCTGTATCAGCCACCGATCTGGTGGCCTTGCTGAATGCGCTGTTCTCAGAGATCGGGGATCAGATTCTGGTCGAGCGTGGAACGATCGACAAGTTCATCGGCGATGCGGTTATGGCTTTTTGGAATGCACCGCTGCCCGTGGATGATCACCCGTGCCGCGCTGCTTTGGCCGCGCTGAAGATGCGCGGCGCGTTAGATAAGTTCAACACTTTGCCCATCATGCGCGGGCGTCCTCCCATCGCTCTGGCGACAGGCTGCGCAACCGGAGCCGCCTGCGTAGGCAATATCGGCTCGCGGCGCCGGTTCAATTATACAGTAATCGGAGATGTGGTGAATGTGGCAGCGCGGATCGAACAAAACTGCCGACATGTGGATTATGATATTCTGGTCTCAGACTCTATTCGCCGTGTCACCAATTCTGATCTTGCGCTGCTAGAGGCGGGCTTCGTGGATTTGAAAGGCAAAAGCGAGCCAGAGCCTGTTTATGTACTGGTCGGAGATCGAGAAGTTGCAGGCAGTGCATCGTTTCAAAAGCTGCAGACCGCACACATAGGTCTACTAGAGGCGATACGCGCACGGAAATCACAGACCGTAGTCGCTGGGTTGTGCAAGGAATGTGCCAAGCATGCGATGGCGGTTGAGCCAGGTTTGGCATCATTCTATCGCGCGCTACCGGGGCGCATGGCGGATTTCCGATCAGAGGTGCTTCATGCGCGGCCGGTGTTTATTCATCATCATGGTCTGCGTGAAGGTGCAGAGTAAGTACTTCGCCATATGCTTTGGAAAAGAGAACGGGGCGCTGTTGAAAATCAACTGCGCCCCGCCGGAAGTATCAATCTCGCCCCCTCGAATACCATCTAAAACAACACGGGCTAAAACTTTCGATATATTCGAGATCGACCTTCTATCCCTATATTTAACGAATTCGGCGGGGTAGACAGTGAAGAAGTTCACATTACCCTGAAATTGTTTAAATTTTTTCTTAGCGCCAGTCGAAAAAACCTGGTCCGGCCTGTTTCAGCAGAGAGGCGGCCATTGTCTGACCCAGTTTTGCGCCATCTTCGAGCGCCCCGGTGGCTTCTTCGCTGATCGCCTCGGAACCGTCCGGGCGCAGAACTTCTCCACGCAGATGCAGTTGGCCATCTTGGACTTGTGCCAGACCGGCGATCGGTGTTTCGCATGAGCCATCCAGCCCGGCCAGCAGGCTGCGTTCAGCCGCAAGGCGTTGGCTTGTTTCGACATGATGAATCGCCGCCAGCATCTCGGCGGTGCGGTTATCGTCGCTGCGCCGTTCAATGCCGATGGTGCCCTGCGCAATGGCAGGTAGCATGTCATCAGGTGATATGGCAGTCGCGGGGACGTCTTTCATATCCAAGCGGCGCAATCCGGCCATGGCCAAAAAGGTACAATCGGCCACGCCATCGGCCAGCTTCTTCAGGCGAGTCTGAACATTGCCGCGAAACTCGACCACATTCAGATCGGGCCGCCGGTTCAGCAACTGTGCCCGACGGCGCAGCGAAGACGTCCCGACAACCGCGCCTTCGGGCAAGTCGTGAATCGAACTCAGCGTCGGAGAGATAAAGGCATCGCGCACGTCTTCACGCGGCAGAAAAGTATCCAGCACCAGCCCATCAGGCTGTTCGACCGGCATGTCCTTGGTCGAATGCACGGCGACATCAATCTCGCCCTTCAGCATCGCCTCTTCGATTTCCTTGGTGAACAGACCCTTGTTGCCAATCTCTTTCAGCGGTCGGTCCGCATCGATCATCGCGCGGTTGTCGCCGGTGGTCTTGATCACCACGATCTCGAACGCATCTTCTGGAAGGTCGAAAGCGGCACCAAGCCTCTGACGGGTTTCATAAGCCTGCGCCAGCGCCAGCGGTGATCCACGGGTGCCGATTTTCAGAGGCGATGCGGGGGTAGGCAATGTAAGACTCATGCGCACAGCTTTAGTCGCGTCACATTGCCCTGACAATGGGGGCAGAGCTTGACAAATTGCCACTGAGGGCCGACGCGTTGCACCAAACCGGAACACTGGGGGCACGAATGGCCGAGACAAAGAAATTGCTACGGGCGCTGGCGGGGGAAGTGCAGGATGTGCCGCCGATCTGGATGATGCGACAGGCTGGGAGGTATTTGCCTGAATATCGTGCAACGCGCGCACAGGCCGGAGATTTCCTGTCTCTTTGCTATAACCCCGAGCTTGCCGCCGAAGTCACCCTTCAGCCTATTCGCCGCTACGGCTTTGATGCCGCGATCCTGTTTGCTGATATCCTGCTTCTGCCGCAGGCGCTGGGTGCGGATTTGTGGTTTGTCACCGGCGAAGGTCCTCGCCTTTCGACAATTACACGGCAGTCGGAGTTTGATGCGCTGAAGCCCGTTGATGCAATTCATGAGACGCTTTCTCCGGTGTATGAAACCGTGCGTATTCTTTCGCGTGAGCTTCCTTCTGAGACAACTCTGATCGGATTTGCAGGCGCGCCCTGGACAGTGGCTACCTACATGATCGCCGGACGGGGCACCCCGGATCAGGGGCCAGCCCATGCGCTGCGCGAAGAAAACACTGCGCTGTTCGAGGCGCTGTTGGATCGGATCACGGCCGCGACAATTGAATACCTGTCTGCCCAAATCGAGGCAGGGGCCGAGGTTGTCAAAATATTTGATAGTTGGGCGGGATCATTGAAGGGCGAAGCGTTTCAGAAATACGCCGTTGAACCCTGTCGCGTGATTACTGCTGCCATAATGGCACGCCATCCGGGCATTCCCGTCATCGGTTTCCCACGCGAAGCGGATCAGGGTTACATCGGTTTCGCCAAGGCCACCGGTGTGGATTGTGTCGCGCTGGACAATTCTGTGTCGCCCGAATGGGCTGCTGCGAATGTGCAAGTCGATGGGTGTGTACAGGGCAATCTGGCTTCATCGCATATGGTGACAGGCGGGCAAGCGCTTGTCGATGAGACGCGGCGGATTGTCGAAGCCTTCTCAAAAGGACCGCATATCTTCAATTTGGGTCATGGTATTACGCCAGATGCGGACCCTGAGAACGTTCAATTGATGATCGATACGGTGCGCGGGCGGTAAGCCTGGCGTGGGGGCCAGCCCCCTCTTGGCCTGCGGCCAATTCACCCCCGAGGTATCTTTAGCCAGATGAAGCGGGAGGAAGTTCGTTCAAAATCTCATTTGTATGCTCTCCGCGTTTGGGGCTGGGCCGCGGTTGCCAGTTGTAGGTTGAGAATCTAGGAGCGGCTGCGGCTTGACGTGTTTCGTCGTGGTCGACCCATGTTTGGCGAGCCGAATTCATGGGGTGATCTCGTGCTTCTTGTGGACTTAGGACTGGGGCAACGCAGGCGTCCGTGCCTTGAAACAGCGCCGCCCATTCGTCGCGCGGCTTCTCGGCAAAGATTTTGCTCAACCGCTTCGTCAGGTTGGGCCACGTCGCATGGTTATTTTGCTGAGCGAATTCCGCGTCATCGCTGAGCCCGAGGATGTCCAGGAAGTGAGCATAGAATTTTGGCTCCAGACACTGAACTGAGATGAAGCCGCCATCTGCGCAGGCGTAGGTTCGGCTCCAATGCGGTCCGTCAAGCAGGCTTTGACCCCGGGTGTCGGACAGGTTGCCGGTTTGGCGCAGGCTCATCAGCAAATTCATCATGTGTGCCGAGCCATCGTAGATGGCGGCGTCCACCACAGTGCCTTTGCCTGTGCTCCGGGCATTCAGAAGCCCGGCGAGCAGACCTGCAACCAGATACATCGCACCACCGCCGATATCCCCGACAAGTGTTGCGGGCGTCAAAGGCGGTTGGCCGGGCAGCGACGCGTAGGATAAAGCCCCTGAAAGGCCGATATAGTTGAGATCATGGCCCGCTGTCTCAGAAAGTGGGCTATGCTGCCCCCAGCCTGTCATTCGGCCATAGACCAGCTTTGGGTTCAGGTAATGACAGTCTTCCGGCCCCAGCCCCAGCTTTTCCATCACGCCGGGGCGAAAACCCTCGATCAGCGCATCAGCCGTTGCGATCAGCCGTTTTGCAACGCTAAGGTCCTGCGGGTTTTTGAGGTCCAGCGCTATTGATCGTTTGCCGCGATCCAGCAGCGAACGTTCAGGCATACCCGGAGTGACGGCGGACCCTTTGCGATGGATGGTGATGACATCGGCGCCCATATCCGCCAGCAGCATGGCCGCGAAGGGGGCTGGGCCCAGCCCTTCGACTTCGATGATGCGTATGCCGTGCAGCATGTCTTCCTCCTGCGGCGCAGGGTTTCTGTTGGGCGGAGCGAATGCAAGCGAAGAATCCCGATCCCGTGCTTTGGTTTGTGCAAACTGGTTGCCTGCATCGATGTTTCAGGGCTAGGTCTTTGTGGTCTGCCGAAGGATTAAAAAGAGGTTGAGAGATGCAGTTAAGCGATACCCGTGAAATTCAGGCGCCGCCTGCCGCCGTTTACGCTGCGTTGCTGGACCCTGAAGTATTAAAAGCCTGCATCAGCGGCGCGCAGGAGATTACCGGTGATCCAACCGAGGGGTATAATGCGACCGTGGTGCAAAAGGTTGGCCCTGTGAAGGCGACTTTCAAAGGCACAGTGACCATGTCCGACATGATTGAGCCCGAACGCCTGACCATCGCTGGTGAGGGCAAGGGGGGCGCTGCAGGCTTTGCCAAGGGAAGCGCTGATGTAACCTTCGCGCCCAGCGAGGCTGGTGGCACCCTTCTGACCTACGAGGTCGAGGCTAAGGTGGGTGGCAAACTGGCTCAGCTGGGCAGCCGCCTGATTGATGGGTTTGCCAAGAAGATGGCCGATCAGTTTTTCGCCAATCTTCAAGAATATTTCGAAGGTCCGCCACCGCAAGAAGACGCTGCCGAAGAAGAGACCAAGTCAGGCTGGCTAGGTCGCCTGACGGGACGAGACTGAACCCTGCGCACACGCGCATGGCACTGTGCGGAATTGGACTGTTCGACGATGGTCCGTCACGATAGGTTGCGGGGTCAGAACGAGGGTACGCATGACGACCATATTGTCGATCCGGGATTTGCGGAAGTCTTATGCCGATGGGTTTGAGGCGCTGAAAGGTGTGTCTCTGGACATTGAAGAAGGTGAGATTCTAGCGCTGTTGGGCCCCAATGGGGCGGGTAAAACAACGCTGATCTCGACTGTGTGCGGTATTACCACGCCGACTTCGGGCTCGGTCACCGTAGGTGGCCATGACATCCAGACCGAGTATCGCGCAGCCCGCAAGATGATTGGGCTGGTGCCGCAGGAAATCGCGCTGGAACCGTTCGAGAAGGTCTGGAACACTGTCCGCTTTTCGCGCGGGCTGTTCGGTCATAGCGGAGACAACGCCAGGATCGAGGAAATCCTGCGCAAGCTGTCCCTATGGGACAAACGCCGTAACGCAATCAAGGAACTATCCGGAGGCATGAAGCGACGTGTGCTGATCGCGAAAGCCTTGGCGCATGAGCCAAGGGTGCTGTTTCTGGATGAACCCACCGCCGGCGTAGATGTCGAGCTACGTAAGGACATGTGGGAGATCGTGGCCGAATTGAAGCAGGCTGGTGTCACCATCATCCTGACCACTCACTACATCGAGGAAGCCGAGGCAATCGCCGACCGTGTGGGTGTCATCGACAAGGGTGAGCTTTTGCTCGTGCAGGACAAAGACACATTAATGGCGCAGATGGGCAAAAAGCAGATTGAGGTCATGTTGACCGAGCCCATTTTATCCGTTCCCGACGTTCTGTCCGATCATCAACTGACGCTCAACGGTGCAGGCGATGCGCTGATCTATACTTACGACACCAATGCCGAGCGCACGGGCATCACCACTCTTCTCAATGATGTTGCACAGGCCGGTTTAGTGCTGCGTGATGTGCAGACGCGGCAATCGAGCCTTGAAGAGATTTTCGTCAACCTCGTGTCCGGAGAACCCGCATGAACTGGTCCGCTATTACTGCCATCTACCGGTTTGAAATGGCCCGATTCTTTCGCACACTGGCGCAGAGTTTTTTGTCTCCGGTCCTGTCGACCTCGCTTTATTTCGTGGTGTTTGGCACTGCCATCGGCAGTCGCATTCAAGAGATCGAAGGCGTGTCCTACGGGGCCTTCATTGTGCCGGGTCTGATCATGTTGTCCGTAGTGATGCTATCAATCTCGAACGCGTCCTTTGGCATCTACTTCCCCAAATTCTTGGGTACGATTTATGAGTTACTTTCAGCCCCCATCAATTTCATCGAGATTGTGATTGGCTATGTGGGCGCGGCCGCAACTAAGGCACTGTTTGTAGGTCTTGTCATTCTGGCCACTGCGACGTTCTTTGTGGACATTCGCATTGAACACCCGTTTGCTATGGCGGCTTTCCTGATCCTGTCCTGCCTCAGCTTTTCCTTGCTGGGTTTCATCGTGGGTATCTGGGCGGGTAATTTTGAACAGATGTCGCTTGTCCCCCAGCTTGTTGTGACGCCCCTGATTTTTCTGGGTGGGACGTTTTACTCGATCTCGATGCTACCTCCGCTTTGGCAGACGATCACTCTGTTCAACCCCGTGGTTTATCTGATTTCCGGGTTCCGCTGGTCATTCTATGGTATCGCAGATGTCCCGATATTTTGGAGCCTTCTGGCCATACTGGCCTTCACCGGAATATGCCTCGCGATCATTGGCTGGATCTTCAAAACCGGTTGGCGCATCCGCAGCTAGGGCGTTGCATTTTTGCCCATCAGGTGTGTGAAATTGGTTCACGTCGCGTTTATGGCGCTTCGGGTCTCTTGTTTACGGCTCCGGCGCGCTCTACATCGGCTTCCATGAAACTCAGCCTGCCCTTCATGAAAAAGCCGCCACTTGTGGCCGTTGTTCGCCTGTCCGGTGCCATTGGAATGGCCGGGCGAGGGTCGATGAACGCGACCGCTCTGGCACCGGTGTTGGAGAAAGCCTTTCGCAAGGGCAAGCCCGCTGCGGTCGCGCTGGAGATCAATTCGCCGGGCGGCTCCCCCGTTCAAAGCTCATTAATCGGTGCGCGTATCCAACAGCTGGCGGAAGAGCTTAAGATCCCTGTCTACGCCTTCGTCGAAGACGTGGCGGCTTCGGGTGGATATTGGTTGGCGGTTTCAGCGGATGAGATTTGGGCCGATGACAGTTCGGTTCTGGGGTCGATCGGCGTGATATCGTCGGGATTTGGCGCGCATGTTTTTCTGGCACGTCAGGGCTTTGAACGGCGCGTACATACTGCGGGTCAGTCGAAATCAATGCTCGACCCGTTTGCTCCGGAAAAGAAAGAAGACATTGCACGGCTCAAAGTGCTGCTGGGCGATATCCACGAGAATTTCATAACCCATGTGAAATCTCGCCGGGACGGCAAGCTGGACAGCAGCGCTGATCTGTTCAACGGCGAGGTCTGGCTGGCCCGTCGCGCGCAACAGCTGGGCCTGATCGATGGTATTGCCCATCTGAAGCCCAAGATGCAGGAGAAGTTTGGCGACAAAGTCAGGTTCCGCCGCTATGGCCTGCGCAAACCGATCTGGTCGCGCTTCGGCGCTACGCTGGCGCAGAATGCCATAGCCGGTATTGAGGAGCGCGCTGCCTACGCGCGTTTCGGGTTGTAGAGTGATCATCAAAGCAGTCACCTTGTTCCTGATCGCCATGGGCGTTCTGGCGATGTTCGGCAAGCTACGCTTTCCTGGACAGAAACGATTGAGTTCTGCGAAATGTCCGCGTTGTGGGCGGTTTAGGATCGGCAAAGGCCCGTGTCCTTGCGAAGAAGGAGGCCGTGGATGACGGCATGGCTGTTCTCCGGCCTCGGGCTGCTGATCCTGTTGTTGGCAGGCGACGCGCTGGTGCGAGGGGCCGTGAACCTCAGCCTGCGGTTGGGGGTTCCCGCTCTGATCGTCAGCCTGACAATCGTTGCATTCGGAACTTCGGCCCCTGAGCTGCTGATTGCGATCAGCGCCATCAAGGAAAACGCGCCGGGCATTGCGTTGGGTAACGTGGTGGGCTCGAATACAGCGAATATATTGCTGGTTCTGGGATTGCCCGCGCTTCTGGCGACCTTGCACACAAGCGAGTGCGACAGCCGCAAGAACTACATCTTCATGCTTCTGGCGTCGGTGTTATTTATCGGGTTGGCTTTTTGCGGGGTCTTTAATCTGCTCAGCGGGGCAATTTTGCTGGCTGCGTTGGCTCTGATCCTCGGCAACGCGTTTCGCGAAGCACATGCGCACCGGAAAGCCTGTGGTGAAGCTTGTGCCGATGAGGACGAGCTTGAGGGTCTTGAGGAAGCAGATCCTGACATGCCTTATTGGAAGGTGGCGATCTACCTGATCCTCGGCTTGATCGGACTGCCAATGGGTGCGCATCTGCTGGTCGAAAATGCGACCGTCATTGCCCGGAACTATGGTGTGAGCGAAACAGTGATCGGCCTTACGCTGATCGCGGTGGGTACGTCCCTGCCGGAACTGTCGACAACCGTCATGGCTGCCCTGAGGCGACAAGCGGATGTGGCACTGGGTAACGTCATCGGATCGAACATGTTCAATCTGCTGGCCATTGTCGGCATTACGACCTTGTTTGGGCGTATTCCCGTCGATCCTGAATTCCTGCGTTTCGATCTGTGGGTGATGCTCGGCGCGTCGCTCTTGTTGGTTCCTTTTGTATTCTTCAAGAAAGATATCACACGCGTCTGGGGCCTGATCTTGACAGCGCTCTATGTGATCTATGTTGCAAGCCTGTTAGCCTGACCTGACGAGGAGAATGAGCCCATGACCCGAGCATTGGTGACCGGTGCCGGTAAACGCCTTGGTCGTGCCATGGCGCTGTATTTGGCGCAGCGCGGCATGGATGTCGCTGTGCACTATTCCAGTTCGGCTCAGGCCGCGCGTGAAACGGTTGATGAGGTTCAGGCGCTGGGCCGAAGGTCAGTTGCGCTGCAGACCGATCTGCTTGATGAGGCGCAAGTCAGCTCATTGCTGCCGCGTGCAGCTGAGGCGCTGGGTGGTCCGATCACCTGTCTGGTCAACAATGCATCGATATTTGAGTATGACAATATCCACACAGCTACCCGCCAAAGCTGGGATCGGCATCTCGACAGCAACCTGCGCGCACCATTCGTACTGACCCAAGCCATGGCCGAGCAGGGGTTGCAGCCGGAGCTTGATGATCAGGGAGAGCCTCTGGCGATTGGGCTGATCGTGAACATGGTGGATATGCGGGTGCGTAAACTGACGCCTGAGTTCATGTCATACACGATTGCCAAGATGGGGTTGTGGGCCTTGACCCGGACTGCAGCGCAGGCTCTGACACCCGCAATCCGTGTGAACGCGATCGGCCCCGGTCCAACGCTGCAGGGTCATCGCCAAAGTGATGCTCATTTTAGCGCTCAGCGGCAGAACACGATTCTGGAGCGCGGCGCGAACCCGTCGGATATTACTGCTGCGCTGGGATACTTTCTGGATGCACATGCCGTTACGGGGCAGCTTCTTTGCGTCGATGGTGGGCAACATTTGGGTTGGCAAACACCCGATGTTCTTGGTGTAGAATAAGTAAATCTGCTGCAAGTTTTGCACCGCTCTCATCTCTGTTACTCGAGCGTTACAAAAATGTCTTAATTTTCATACACTTGTCGCAGATCAAGAAAATTATCCTTTAAAAACAACGTCATAATTTCCTGCCTATTTTTTGTGCAGATCAACGAAAAGGCAAGGATTCAAGGGAAAATCGTGATGCCCCAAAAGTTATCTGCACAGTTATCCACAGAAGCCGTGGATTTGTTTTCTCTTGATCTGAAGCGCACAAGATTGCAGCCATGGTCAGAGAATCATATCTCAGACTCATGACCGCTAGCACTGATTCCGAATCGTCGACCCAAGCCAACGGCTATGCCTGCATTCAGCGTTATGTGAAAACGCTGGACAGCTCGCCGGGTGTGTATCGGATGTTGGATGGGGACAGCCGAGTTCTTTACGTAGGTAAAGCGCGAAACCTGAAGGCGAGGGTATCGAACTACACCCGCCCGGGGCACTCGGGTCGGATCGAGAAAATGATCGCCGCAACTGCCTCGATGATGTTTCTGACCACTCGGACCGAGACCGAGGCGCTGCTGCTGGAACAGAACCTGATCAAGCAGCTCAAGCCCAAATACAACGTATTGTTGCGGGATGACAAAAGCTTCCCGAATATTCTGGTCGCCAAGGATCATGCCTTTCCGCAGATCAAAAAGCACCGAGGGGCGAAGAAAGAAAAGGGGGCTTATTTCGGCCCCTTCGCCAGTGCAGGCGCGGTGAACAGGACGCTGAACCAGCTGCAAAAGGCGTTCCTGCTGCGGAACTGTTCGGATTCCATGTTCGATAGCCGGACCCGGCCGTGTTTGCTCTATCAGATCAAGCGATGTTCTGGACCGTGCGTCGAACTGATCTCGGAAGCCGACTATCGTGAAAGCGTTAAGGATGCCGAAAGGTTCCTGTCAGGCCGATCTACCAAAGTGCAGGAAGATCTCGCCGCGCAGATGATGGCTGCCTCCGAGGCGATGGAGTTCGAACGGGCCGCCGGTCTGCGCGACCGTATCCGGGCGCTGACGCAGGTGCAGACGTCTCAGGGCATCAACCCGCGCGGCGTGGCCGAGGCTGACGTCATTGGCCTCTACATGGACAGCGGGCAAGCCTGCGTTCAGGTGTTCTTCATCCGCGCCAACCAGAACTGGGGTAACCGCGATTTCTATCCGCGCGTCGGCCCGGATGTGTCACCGGCTGAGGCGATGGAAGCGTTCCTGGGCCAGTTCTATGACAACAAGGAACCACCCCGGCAGTTGATCCTGTCTGATGCAATCGAGAATGCCGATCTGATGCAGGAGGCATTGTCGGAAAAAGCTGGACGCAAGGTGGAAATCCTGGTGCCCCAGCGCGGTGAAAAGCAGGAACTGATCGCCGGTGCCTTGCGCAACGCACGTGAATCGCTGGCCCGGCGGATGTCGGAAAGTGCCACGCAGGCCAAATTGCTACGCGGTGTGGCCGAGGCCTTTGATCTGGACGCGCCACCGAACCGGATCGAAGTTTATGACAACTCTCACATTCAAGGCACCAATGCCGTGGGTGGCATGATCGTCGCGGGCCCAGAGGGGTTCATGAAAAACGCCTATCGCAAGTTCAACATCCGCGGCGATGATCTAACCCCCGGCGATGACTTCGGCATGATGAAAGAGGTCCTGACCCGCCGTTTTACGCGCCTGCAAAAGGAAGATCCGGATCGGGACAAAGGGCATTGGCCCGATCTGCTGCTGATCGACGGTGGTGCAGGGCAGGTGAGCGCCGTGAATGAGATCATGGCCCAGCACGGGGTCGAGGATATCCCGATGGTCGGTGTCGCTAAGGGTGTCGATCGCGATCACGGCAAGGAAGAATTCCACCGCATCGGGCAGCGCCCTTTTGCGCTGAAACGCAACGATCCCGTATTGTACTTTATCCAGCGCTTGCGGGATGAGGCGCATCGCTTTGCCATCGGCACCCATCGCGCGAAACGCGCCAAGGCGGTTGGTGCAACGCCACTGGACGAAATCCCCGGCGTCGGGGCCGCGCGCAAACGCGCCCTGCTGACTCATTTCGGCAGCGCCAAAGCGGTGAGCCGAGCCAATTTGGCGGATCTTAAAGCCGTCGAGGGGATTTCAGCCGGGTTGGCGCAGAAGGTCTATGACTTCTTCCATGACAAGGGCTAGGCTTTTCGCCCCCGCCAAAGGATATAGAGGCCCGACGCCACGATGAGGCCGCAGCCAATCCACATGGTCTGATCCAATCGCTCGCCAAACATCAACACGCCCAAGCCGATACCGAATAACAGCCGCGAATAGCGAAACGGCGTCACAGATGAGACCTCGCCGGTGCGCATCGCCTTCATCAGCGCGGCATAGGCCATGACCCCCATCACAATCGCCCCGCCCATGTGCAGGCTGACATTAGGCGTCAGAGTTTGCAGCGGTGTTCCTTCCCAGAATCGATAAGCCAAACCCGCGACAATGATGCAGAGGAAGCCATAGAACCCCAGAACTTCGGTGCCCAGTGTTGCGGGTGCGGCGCGGCTGGCCAGATCGCGCCCCGCAAAGCCGAGCATCCCCAGCACGGCAAGGATTGACAGGGCCGAGAAGCTGTCTCCGGTCGGTTGGATGATGATCACAACGCCAACAAGACCGATCAAAATGGCGCTCCATCGCCGCCAGCCGACGGATTCTCCAAAGAACAACGCGGCCCCTGCGACGACAACCAGTGGTGTGGCCTGCAGGATCACCGTGGCCGATGACAGTGGCGTCAAAGCGATCGCCAGCACATAGAACAAACGTCCAAGAATCTCGAAGACCACACGCACCTTCATTGGGCGCGACAACACGTCGGGCTGGAACAGACGCGTGCTACGTACTGTGGCAACCGCTGCATAGATCACAGCACCACCCGCACCGAACAGTACAAGCACCTGCCAGATCGGGATCGACGCCGAAGCCGCCTTAAGCAGCGCATCCTCCAGCGCGAACAGCGCCATTGCGGCGACCATCCAGGCGCTGCCGATCAGATTTGACCGGGGATCGGTTTGAATATGCGGTGTCATGTCAGCTCTGGGGTGTTGTCTGGTTGGCCAGCCGACAATCTGACGCCAAAGCAATCAAGTGCCAAGACGAAACCTGTAATGTGACCACCGCTGCGACGCTTTGACTTTTAAGACAGCAAACGCTTGTGCTGGGTCAGTTTTTTAAGACCCTGTCTTTTCTGTCTTGACCCGGCGATGTAGGGTCCAAGCCATGAAATGGAACCTGCCGAATATTCTGACTGTACTGCGCCTTGTGGCGGCCCCCGGTCTCGCCGTGATGTTTCTGTATTTCACCCGTCCCTATGCGGATTGGTTTGCTTTGATTCTGTTCCTGTCAGCGGCGATCACCGATTGGTTCGACGGGTATCTGGCGCGCGCCTGGAAACAGGAAACGAAGATTGGCGCTATGCTGGATCCCATTGCCGACAAGGCAATGGTGGTAATCGCGCTGATGATATTGGTGGGCTATTCGACTGAACACTGGACACCATGGCTGGTCCTGCCCGCGACAGTGATCCTGTTTCGCGAAGTCTTTGTCTCAGGCTTGCGAGAGTATCTGGGCGATGTGGCCGGAACCCTGAAGGTCACCAAGCTGGCCAAGTGGAAAACGACGGCACAGATGGTAGCGATCGCGATCCTGTTCTCGCAGGGGATATTCGAGCACCATTTTGTGATGGCCACGTTTGGCATGGATGCGACAATCATTGATCAGGTTCTAGCAGGGCAGGTCGAGGACCTGAACAACATCCGCTGGCATCTTGAGGCCATGTTCTGGTCAGGTCGTATCGGGCTATGGCTGCTCTGGATTGCCGCGACGCTGACATTGATCACAGGCTATGACTACCTACGTAAAGCCATGCCCCACCTGAAGGAGAGCTAACCGATGAACGTGCTGTATTTCGCCTGGGTGCGCGAACGCATCGGCCTGCCGAAAGAGAAGATAGAAACTGAGGCCGCAACAGTCAGCGATTTGGTCGCGGAACTGAGCGCGCGTGAGGATCGCTATGCTGCTGCCTTTGCCGATCTGTCGGCCTTGCGCGTGGCGCTGGACCAAGAGCTTTCGGATTTTGACGCCCCACTGACCGGTGTGCGCGAGGTTGCGTTCTTTCCGCCCATGACGGGTGGCTAGAATGCGGATCGTCGTGCAGGAGGCCCCGTTCGATCTGGGGGCCGAAGCCAACGCTTTTGCCGCCGGGGACGATGCCAACGGGGCCATCGTGACCTTCACAGGCGTTGTGCGCGATCTGGCTTCGGGCGATCTGGATGTGATGGAGATCGAGCACTATCCCGGCATGACCGAACGCGCCCTAACCAAGATAGCGGAAGAGGCGCAAGCCCGTTGGTCACTGGGCAACGTTCTGGTGATCCACCGCCACGGAAGGCTTGCGCCGGGTGACCGTATCATGATGGTCGCCACCGCCGCACCGCACCGCAAAGATGCGTTTGAGGCGGCGGAATATCTGATGGATTACCTCAAGTCTCGCGCGCCATTCTGGAAGAAGGAAATCACCACGTCCGGAGCAGAATGGGTGGCTGCCAAGGACGAGGATGAAGACGCGCTGACCCGCTGGTAGGGTGCCTAGTCTGCGTTGTTGATCCGCCCGCGCATCTCTTCGGCTTCCTGCCGCGCCGCGCGCAGCCCTTCCATTGCGGCATTCAACTCGGCTTCGGTTTGAGTCAGCTGGTTGGTCAGCTCTGCCTCGCGCTGCTGAAGATATGTGATTGCCTGATCGCGTGTTTCTTCGGCCTCGTGCAGTTCCTGACTCATGCGGTCAAGATCGGCCACGTCGCTTTGGCGAACACGGGACAGCCGATGGGCCAGCCAGTTGGCGAACCAACCCATGCAGAAAGCTGCGAACAGGATGATGGCTGTGGCGATGATGAATTCTGTTCTGTTCAACTTACTGGTCCTCTGAGCCTGCATCCGGTGCGTCGGTTTCAGGTGTCTCGATTTCGGCCTCAGATTCGGCCTCGGCTTCCATCGCCTCAAGCCCGGTCAGGGTGTTGGCCACGGGTTCAGGACGGATCAGGCGAAACTCGATGCGGCGGTTCTCTTCGCGGCCTTCTTCGGTTTCGTTATCGGCGATGGGCTGCGTCTCGCCATACCCGACCGCAGAAAAGCTTGAGGTCGGCACGCGCCGTCCGCGCAATTCGTTCAGGATCGACTGCGCGCGCGACTGGCTGAGCTGCTGGTTCATCTCTTCACGGCCCTGACTGTCGGTATGGCCCTGAATCTCCAACCGGATGGGGCCACATTCACGCAGGATGTCCGCGATCTGGTTCAGGGCATCGCGCGAGTCTGCTGCGACGGTGGCTGATCCCGGTTCGAACGCAATTTTTCTGGCGGCCTGAACCTCGGCCAGCTGCTCTTCGCAGACCTCAGGGTCGGGCGGCGCGTCGGCGGGTGCGGGCGGCTCCTGATAGGTGATTGACAGGGTGTAATCCTGCGCCTCGCCCAGCTTGTCCGATAGCATGCCGGCGATCCGGGCCTTGGCGTCGGGATCATGGCTGATGCCCGACAGTGCTACATTGTCCGGCGTAACGGTCAGGGCGCCATTGTGCAGTTGCGACAGTGCCTCCAGCCCGGCCAAGACGCGTATGGGCCAATCCGCGGGCAGGTCCGGTGCAATCCGGGTGGCTGTGTGCACCTGCAATGATCCAAAGGCGGCACGTGCAAAGCTGTCGGTCATTTCACGCAGCGTTTCGTCACTCAGACGGCCACGCAGTTGAACCAAACCCTCAGGGCTACGTGTTGCGACGAATTCAATAGGCCCAGTCGGGTCATCCGGTTCGGGTTCGGGAAGAACTGCATGCAAGGCGAAAACCTCGGGCAGCGTATTTTCGAGCTCTCCCACGATGCGGTCGAACTCCAAAGGGTTTGTCCCTTGTGTGGCAACTAGAGTGATATCTGCATCCGACAGAGTAACTGAACCCTGACCAAGTTCGGATAGCGCACGAATGCTGAGCTGCGCTGCATTCGCCCAACGCGGAGACGGTACGCCTAGCCCAATGGTGCAGGAATAGGGGCCGGTTAATCCGGCCTTTTGTGCTGCAGCGACGATGATGTCGCGCGCAACTTCATCCTGGGCCGAGCACGCATCAAACTGCCCGCCATCCTCATCTATCAGATAGCGCAGCGTGAATGGTGTGATTACCGGGCGAGGTGCCGAAATCGAAAGGCCGATTCGCAGACCTGGTGGCGCGGCGCGGCTCAGGTCTTGTTCCAGCTGGTCTTTCTCTTGCTGGCTATCGGCAATGGCCGTGATACGCACCAACCCTGGGCTGGCAGATATCTTGGCCCGTGGCAAATCCGAGAGCGCTTCGATCGCATAGTCGATTGCCTGATCCCAACCGTCTGGCTTGGGATAGTCGGCACTTTCCATCAGGTCCGAAACTGACGCGTCCCGATCAAGGCGTTGCAGCCTGTCTACCAGATCATCGCGATCCAGAGCCGCAGGTACTAGCCCGATAATCGAAATTCCACTGTCATTGCGCAAGATCTCGGTAGAAAAGCGGGGCGGTGTCAGATCGGCGGTGGGAGCAACCTCCATCTCGTCAATGACGCGCGAGGTGTCGACCTCGGTGCCCGCAGCGATCAGGGCGTTGAATCGGGTCGCCTCAGTCGGGGCCGTGCCGGTCAGAACGACACGCAGGCCGTCGGATTCGACTTCGGCCCAATCATGGCCCTGCAAGTTCAAGGCCTTTCGCACGGCCAGTTCCGAGGCGTCTTCGATCTTGCTGACCGCAAATCCAGCGACCACCAGCGATAGCACGGCGGACACCGCGAAAATCAACGCAACAGCTAGGGCGTAAGGCAGACGCATGGGCGAAATCGAGACTCCTCGGGCGGTTGGTTCCGGGACTCATACAGAGCGCAGCACAGAGGTGCAATCAGAGGAAAAGGGCGACGCAGAGGAAGATCAGCGGAATCAAGCCGGTGTCGCGATTGGCCCGGAAAAGCTGCAGCAATTTGGCGTTGTCCTCCGTGTCCAGCCCCCGCAATTGCCAGGCCAGATGCCACCCCATCGCCCAGGGCCCGCCAAGGGCGACCGCCAAAGCAAGAACCGATGTCCCGGGCAAAGCCGCGTCGATAATTGCAAAGGCCATTAGACTGACGGTTCCAATCAGAAAATACTTGAGCCAACGGGCGGTATCAGTGCCAAACAGGCGCGCGGTGGACTTGATGCCGATCAGCTCGTCATCCTCGGCATCCTGATGGGCGTAGATCGTGTCGTAGAACAAAGTCCAGGCGATTCCTGACAGATAAAGCATGATCGCAGGCCAGCCTACGGTGCCGGTATGTGCTGCCCAGGCTAGCAATGCGCCCCAGTTGAAGGCCAGCCCCAGAAAAATCTGCGGCCACCACGTAAAACGTTTCGCATAGGGATAGATGGTAACAGGCAGCAAAGACAGAACCCCCATCGCCATCGCGGCCCGGTTGAAGGTCAGAAGGATGGCCAGGGCCAACAGACATTGCAGCACCATCCAGAATGCAGCCTGACGGACACTCACCTGGCCTGAGGGAATCGGGCGCGACCTTGTACGCTCGACCTTCCCGTCAAACTCACGATCAGTAATGTCATTCCACGTACAGCCCGCGCCACGCATCAAAAACGCGCCGATCGCACACCCAACGGCGATCCAAAGATCCCCCCACCGTGGAGTGCCGTCGCTCAGGATGGCCAGCGCCAGACCCCACCAGCAGGGGATCAGCAGCAACCATGTGCCGATGGGTCGGTCTGCACGGCTGAGCCGCAGGTAAGGGCGGGCAAAGGCGGGGGCGTGGGTGTCGACCCAATTGCCGGTTACGGCATCGGCGACCTGACCGTCTGGTGTTGGGGCATTGCCTTGCATATGTAGGGTCTCATGAATGCGAAGATCAGACTGTATGTAGAGCACCCTTTGGGTCCGGGGCAATCGGTTCCTTTGACGCGTGAGCAGGCGCATTATCTGTTCGGTGTCATGCGCCTGTCGGTTGGGGGGCAGGTCGCGCTGTTCAATGGCAGCGATGGCGAGTGGCAGGCAGAGGTAGCAGAAGCAAGTAAACGAGGCGGAATTCTGTCGTGCGTGGAGCAATCGAAACCTCTGCAATTACCGCCCGATCTGTGGCTTCTCTTTGCACCGATCAAGAAGGCGCGGACCGATTTCATCGTTGAAAAAGCAGCTGAAATGGGGGCCGCGCGGATCATACCGGTGCAGACCGAATTCACCAACTCCGAGCGCATTCGGCAGGATCGCTTGCAGGCCCACGCAATTGAGGCGGCCGAACAATGTGGCGGCACTTTTGTGCCTGAGGTCGCTGACCTCCAGCGATTGGATCGTATCCTGGGCGCGTGGCCCGATGATCGCCAATTGATGTTCTGTGACGAGGCAGAAGCCGGCTCGGCCCTGCGCTTGGCAGAGAATGAGAAAGGCAAGCCGTGGGCGATCCTGATCGGCCCCGAGGGCGGGTTTTCCGAGCCCGAACGCAAACGGTTGGCAGAGCTGCCATTTACCCATGTGGTCAGCCTCGGCCCACGCATCCTGCGCGCCGATACAGCAGCCGTTGCGGCGATGACAATGTGGCAGCAATCGTTGGGAGATTGGACGTGACGTGGCAATTGGCGCAGGAAACGGACCTGTCCAGGATCGACTCGTTTTTGTCCCAACATATCCAAACATCGATGTTCCCTTTGGCCAATCTACGGGATTTTGGCCTGTGCGGTACGCATCCTCGGTCGTTGAATGCATGGACGCTTGGCAGCCCGTTGCGTGCGGTCTTTGCCATAACAAATGAAGGCATGATCCTGCTGCAATGTCCCGACTGTTCGGATACCGAACTTGCCGCAGCGATTGACCTTATTCGAGGCCGGGCCCTGTTCGGCATCGCGGCTGAGGCAACGCAGGCTCGTCGGATAATGCAGTTGGCAGGTTGGGAGGGGCGACCCGCGACCCTGAACAGCGATGAGCCGGGGTTTTCCCTGGCGTTGGATCGACTTCAAATACCGGATTTCAGTGGGGCAGATCTCATGCCGCTTACTGATGTAGACCGTTCGGTCCTTGAAGACTGGCGAGAAAGCTACCTCATCGAAGCCATGGATTTTGATCCTGTGCGCGCACAGACGCAGGCTGGGAAGGACATCAAGACCTATATCGAGCGGGATTCTCATCGAGTTTTGCTGCAGAATGGCCTACCGGTCAGCATGACCGGCTTCAACGCCCGCCTGCCTGATGTGGTGCAGATCGGCGGTGTCTACACGCCACCAGATTTACGAGGGCGGGGCTATGCGCGTTTGGCTGTTGCCTTGCATCTGGTTGAGGCGCGCGACGCGGGAGTTTCCAGAGCTGTCCTCTTTGCGGCTTCCGATGCGGCAGCGCGGGCCTATATATCCATTGGGTTCCAGCCTGCGGATCAATACTCGCTGATCCTGTTCAAAAACCCGGAGGACGTGGCATGAGTTTCTTTCGACCCGAAGCCAAACTGGCCCTGTGGCGCTGGCGCGAAGTGCTGGTTGCAGGGTTTGTTCTGATCCTCGGCCTCAGCTGGATCAGCGGCCCTGGTGGATTGCTGGCGTGGTTGGGGTGGCTGCTGATCGTCGTCTCGATGGCACTGGCGGTGATCGGAGTGCAACGCGCGCGCTTTCGCAATGGTGCGGGAGGACCGGGTGTGGTGACTATTGATGAAGGCCAGATCACCTATCTTGGCCCGCTCGACGGCGGCATCGTTGCAGCCCGCGAAATCGAGCGGTTGGCGTTGGATCCGACCTCGCAACCTGCGCATTGGGTTTTGGATCAGCCAGGGCAGCCGACCCTTCACATTCCGGTGAACGCCGAAGGGGCCGAGGCACTGTTTGATGTGTTCTCAGCACTTCCGGGGCTTAAAACCGAGCAAATGTTGTCGGAACTCAACGGTCGTGCGGCACATCCGGTGGTGATCTGGGAACGCACGCCGTCACGGCCTGCGCACCTTAGGCTGCATTGACACTGGCGCGGTTTGCGCTCAGGACTGACCGCCAAGACAGACACATCAGGATCGGAGCACGGGTCACATGTCCATCCCCCAGTCCGGCGGCGGACCGATCGAACGCCATGAGCAACTGGCCGAATATCTGGAATCGGGCTGCAAGCCCAAGGAAGATTGGCGCATCGGAACCGAGCATGAGAAGTTCGGCTATTGCAAAGACACTCTGAAACCACTGCCGTTTGAAGGCAAACGGTCGATTGTGGCCGTGCTGGAAGGTCTGCGAGACCGCCATGGCTGGGCTGAAGTGCGTGAAGCTGGACATTTAATCGGGCTTGAGAAGGACGGCGCGAACGTCAGCCTGGAACCAGGCGGTGCGTTGGAACTGTCCGGCGCTCCGCTCGAGACAATTCATGAAACGTGTGATGAGGTGAACACTCACCTGCGTGAAGTGAAGGATATCGCCGATGAGATCGGTGTAGGCTTTATTGGTCTGGGCGCAGCCCCGATCTGGACCCATGAAGAGATGCCGTTGATGCCCAAAGGCCGTTACCGGCTGATGAACGATTATATGGAGAAAGTCGGCACCATGGGCCGCGCCATGATGCGGCGCACCTGCACGGTTCAGGTCAATATCGACTTCGGGTCCGAGGCCGACATGGTGCAGAAGCTGCGCGTCGCGCTGGCCCTTCAGCCGGTCGCGACGGCGCTGTTTGCGAACTCTCCGTTTTTCGAGGGCAAGGTGAACGGCCAGAAAAGCTGGCGCAGTTATATCTGGCGGCATCTGGACGATGCACGGACGGGCATGCTGCCCTTTGTGTTCGAAGAAGGCTTCGGGTTCGAACGCTATGTACAATATGCGCTCGATGTACCGATGTATTTCGTCTATCGCGACGGCCAGTATATCAACGCGCTGGGCATGTCGTTCCGCGACTTCCTGCAGGGCAAACTGCCTGCACTGCCCGGTGAGACGCCGACTCTGTCCGATTGGGCCGATCACCTGACCACGGCATTTCCCGAAGCGCGGATCAAGAAATTCATGGAGATGCGCGGCGCCGATGGTGGCCCATGGCGCAGGCTCTGTGCGCTGCCTGCCTTCTGGGTTGGTCTGACCTATGATCAAACCGCACTGGATGCCGCTTGGGATCTGGTCAAAGGCTGGGATGCCGAGACGCGCGAAGCGCTGCGGGTTGAGGCTGCCAAGGATGGCCTGCAAGCGCAGGTTGGCAACATCAACATGCATGATCTGGCGCGCGAAGTGGTCTCGATCGCAGAGGCCGGACTTGCATCCCGCGCGCGCCCCGGTGCAGGTGGTCTGGTGCAGGACGAGACGCATTTCTTGAACGCGCTCAAGGACAGCATCGATACGGGCAAGGTGCCCGCAGATGAGTTGCTGGATCACTACAATGGCGACTGGAATGGCGATCTGACCCGGATTTATCCCGAATACAGCTATTGATCCCCACCGTCCCGCTTGCATTCGCGGGGCGGGGCCGATAGCAGGTTGGCGACCAAATTCAGAGGGCGTCATGGACGATCTTAAGGCAAAATATCTGGGCCAAATCGCCGAAGCTGGCGACGAAAACGCGCTTGAGGCGATCCGCGTCGCTGCCGTGGGCAAAAAGGGCGAGGTCGCGCTGAAGATGCGCGAGCTGGGCAAGATGACCCCCGAGGAACGTCAGGTCGCAGGCCCCGCGCTGAACGCCCTGAAGGATGAGATCAACTCGGCGCTTTCTGCCAAAAAGGCCGCGCTTGCCGACGCCGCGCTGGATGAGCGTCTGCGCACCGAGTGGCTCGACGTTACACTACCGACCCGCGCGCGCCGTCAGGGCTCGATCCACCCGGTCAGCCAGGCGACCGAGGAGTTGACCGCGATCTTTGCCGAACTGGGTTTCTCGGTGGCCGAAGGGCCGCGGATCGAAACCGACTGGCATAACTTTGACGCCTTGAACATCCCCGGCCACCACCCTGCACGGGCCGAGATGGACACGTTCTACATGCACCGTGCCGAGGGTGATAACCGCCCGCCGCATGTGCTGCGCACACATACCTCGCCGGTCCAGATCCGCTCGATGGAATTGCAGGGCGCGCCGATCCGCGTAATCTGTCCGGGCGGTGTGTATCGCGCCGATTATGACCAGACCCACACGCCGATGTTCCATCAGGTCGAAGGGCTGGCCATCGACAAAGACATCTCGATGGCGAACCTGAAATGGGTTCTGGAAGAGTTCGTGTAGGCGATCTTCGAGTTCGACGATGTCGACCTGCGCTTCCGCGCCTCGCACTTCCCCTTC